>JBBRHE010000041.1:0-21491 GCA_038223165.1 Tepidisphaerales bacterium | reverse complement strand
GGGCATCGGCATCGGACAAGACATTGTTAACCGTCGCAGCGGCAGCCTGCTCGTTCGCCAGCGACTGCAGGGCGTCCATACGCTGGCGAAGCTCGGAAATTTCCTTCACGAGCGCCTGGGCCGACGGCGCATCGACTGACTGCTGAGCCCACACGGGCGTCGACAACGCCATCGCGCCCACTACTGCGGCGATCGCTGCCAACTTGATCTGAACTGACATGACAAGCCCTTTCCAAATTCCTCTTGCACCGTGCAAAAAAGGGCCGCCCCGGTTTACACCCGGGATGGCCCTGCTCTATCGGTCACATTGATGGAATTAGATCAGTTCGCGATGTCGAGGACGGCTCTGTGGGACGGCTTACTTAATGAGGATGGCGACTTACCAACGCCCACCGGCCTGGTCGTTTTAACGACCAGGCCGGTAGAGAAAAAAGAAGAGTTCAGTCCGTTGCTCTAGATCAGCAACTGGAACTGGAGGCGAATCGCGATCTGGCTTTCGTCGCTGCCGGAGAGGTATCCGATGCCGCTTTGGGCGGCGGGAACCCCGTCAGGTAGGAAGTTGGCGTCGGCCGTGAACTTGGCGGCGTGACCGCGCAGGTAGTAGTTCATGCCGACCGTGATTTCGCTGTACGAGTCCTGATCGGGGACGCTGGCGTCAGCATCATCGAGCATAGTGAAGTTGTAGCGCACGAAGGGCTCTACGCGCTCGTTGAGCATGTATCCGGCTTGGACGAGGACGCCGTAGTCGTAATACGTCCCTTCCTCGACGATCGTGGCGGCGGTCGTCGACGGGTTGGTGTCGAAGTCCGACCCGAAGTCGCGGAACAGGCCGACATAGGCGGCGTAGAGGCTCAGGCCCGTGGTGTTCTCGAACTGGACGTCGACCGTGTGGAAGACGGCGTTGACGTCACCGGCGTTGGTGAAGTGGGCACCGGCGCCGACGACCATGTAGTCGACCGTGTTGTTCATGGCCGTGAAGTCGTCGTACTGCTTGAAGGCCGTCGCGAACGTGTCCTTATCGTCCTTGCCGAACAAGAGGAACTCGGCCCGGGCAACGACACCGTAGTTGGCGTTGTCGATGTCGACGTCGTAGCCACCGGCGCTATGACCGTTGCTACCGCCACCACCTTCCTGGAAGTTGTTGTTGTCCGAGTTGAAGCCATCGGTCAACCCGAGTTCGGCCCGGAACGGGCCCTTCTTGTCAAAGCTGACGGTCGCGGCCTGGATGAAGTCCGTCTGGCCACCACCAATCAACTCGTTGAGCAGCGAGCGGTCGACTGCGAGCTGGCGCTTGGAGCTGTTGGTTTCCTCGTGGAACGTGAAATCCTTGACCTGACCAATGCGGAAGCCGATACCCTCGAACCCTCCGCTGAGACCGTACTTCAACCAGCCCTCTTCCAGCGTCACTGCGCCACCGCTACGGGCTGTGGTGAACTGGAGGTTGTACGTCAAGGACTTGGAGAAGACGTTGCCACCGAACGCGAACTTGGCCCGGCGGATCTCAAAGCCGTTCTCGGTTCGGTCGCTCGACCCGTCGGTCGAGGCGTTCTCGCGGAAGTTGGTGACGTTGCGGACCTGGAACTGCAGGTTGGGGTTCAGGGAGAACTTGCCGTCCGGCGATTGGATGATGAACTTGCCACCCTTGTACCCGGCGGTGAAATCGGTCGAAGAGGCCTGCATGAGCGGTTCACTGCGTGAACCGGCGTCGCGCAGCACACTGTCGACGGTCGACGCGCCGGTCGCGTCGATCTTCTGCTGGTTTTGACGCAGCTCGGTGACCTGCTGTTGAAGGGACTGAATCTGATCGATCAACTGCTGCTGCGTGGGCTCGGCGGCGGTGGCGACTGAAGCGCCGAAACAGCCGAGGGTGCCCGCGACGATCGCTGGCACTTGCCAGCGGGTGCGGTGTTGCATGGAAGGCTCCTTGGGTTGGTGTTCGTCGTCGACAACGGAGCCTACAGGTGAATATGGCTCAGCCCGACGGAAGGAAGTTATGCGAGCGGTAGATAAGCATGGGATGAACGAATTATTAGCAAATGGTTAAGTCTACGGGACAATCTGGGGGCAAACCCCCTGGAACAAGCCGTTCGATCCTTTCCCAAGTTCCCACAAACAGAATTTTCGACATCCCATCGAGCCGGTGACGCGACGATGCTATGATTCGCAAGCACCTCTTTAAGGACACCCCGAAAATGCAATGCAATATCGATCAACGTGGGCGCAGCATTCGTCAATGGATCGGGATCGCCTGTCTGGCGATTGCGGTCGTGCTGCTGTATTGGGGCATTGCGTCGCGAGGGCTTGGGTTTTTGATCACTGGCGCCGTTTTCGGGGTCGCCGGTGTGTTCTGCGTGTATCAGGCCCGGGCCGGGTACTGCGTGATTCGGGGGATGGGGATGAAAACCCCGTTCTAATAGCTTTGGGATTCTACCAAGACCGCCTGTCCTCTCTCAACCGATTTCTGCCGCAAATTGCGTTGATGGGATGTTGATAGCCGCCATATAACTGTTGGAGTTATGACCTCGTCGTCGACCGACCAACTTGGCCGCACACGCCAAGGCCACGGGCCGACCTGGGTAGACCCCGCCCAGCTGCGCGAGCCGTCGTCCTTCACAGCCAAGTCGCGCACCGAAAATTTCCACGTCCTGAGCTTGTTGGTCCCCAGACTGTTAGTCCCTGATTTCACCAGTGTTTACGCATTTTGCCGACACGCCGACGATCTAGCCGACACCGCTTCGCATCCAAAAGAAGGTTTAGCCCGTATCGACCGCTGTGAAAGTGAACTGCGCGCCTGCTTTGCCGGCGAGGCTCGTTCGTCGCTATTTGCTGCGTTACAGGAAACGGTCGAACGTCACCGGTTGCCGATCGAGCCGTTCCTGGACCTGTTGTTCGCGTTCCGGCAGGATCAGAGCACAACGCGATACCCGTCGTGGGACGCGCTGCTCAACTACTGCTCGCGCAGCGCCAACCCAGTCGGTCGGTTGGTGCTGATGCTGCTGGGTCATCGCGACGACCCGGCCGCCGAGCGGTTGTCGGACGCGACTTGCTCGGCGCTGCAACTGGTGAACTTCTGGCAGGACGTGCGTCGCGACATGCGAGACATGGACCGAATCTACATCCCCACCGACGTCGCTGCGGCGCACGGACTGAATCTCGACGCGCTGCGGGACTCCATTCTCGCGCCAACGCCGGTCGCGAACGATGGGCCACTTGCTCGGGCTTATCGTGCCACGATGGTTGACCTGTGCGCGCGGACGCAAGCCCTGTTCGACAGAGGCCGTCCATTGCCCACCATGCTGTCGCGCGAAGGTCGGCCCGTGGTCGAGCTGTTCGGTCTCGGTGGAGAAGCAGTGCTCCGGCGGATCGAATCGATCGACTACCGCACGGATCTGACCCGCCCCCGACTGAACGGGCTTCGCAAGTCCTCGCTGCTTTTGCGCGTGTGGGCCTTCAAGTGGTGGAGGCGCTCATGACGACCACCACCAGCCGGCTGTTCACACCCCCTGCCGCGTTGCCCGAGTTGAGGCCGTCCATCGGCTATTGCCGCGCGATCGCCCGTCAGCGCGGGTCGAGCTTTTACCAGGGCATGCGCCTGCTGTGCGAGCCGTTCCGTACCGACATGCTCATTCTGTACGCATGGTTGCGCCACGCGGACGACCTGGTCGACGATGGCTCGACGAACGTTGACGAAAAGGGGTGCAAGCTTTGCTGGTTTTCGGAATACACCTGCCGGACCACCGAGGGCGGTCTACCTGAGGTGGACACGGTCCACATGGCCCACACGGTGCCGCTCTGGACGGCGTTCACCGACCTGCAACGACGCCGCAAATTGCCGATCGCACTCCTGCAGGCATCGATCCGCGGACAATTTGCCGACCTTACAAAATCCTCGTACAGCAGTTTCGAAGAACTAACAGCCTACTGTTACAACGTGGCGAGCACCGTTGGTCTGCTATGCATTGAACTGTGGGGTTACGAAGGTGGCGCCGACACGCGCAAGCTCGCTGCCGATCGTGGCATTGCGCTGCAGTTGACGAACATCCTGCGCGACGTGCGCGAGGACGCCGTCGCGGGGCGCGTGTACCTTCCCGCGTCTCTCACCGGTCGAACGCTGACCCCGACTGATGTCCTGAATGGTGACCCGGCCGTACGGCGTGGGGTCGATGCACTCATCGCCAAGGCCACCGAGTATTACGAGCGGTCGGCGGCGCTGGACGCGCAGGTCAACCCCCGCGCTCGCCGATGCTTGTTCGCCATGACGGAACGATATCGCCGATTGCTCAACAAGATCAGCGCCAACCCGGACGCCGTCCTCACGTCCGATCGCCGCATCCGCCTGGGGACGTTCGACAAACTGGCGATTCTTTCCAAGGCGGTGCTGCGATGACGACAAGCACACCGACCCTGGCAGCGGTGCCCCAACCCCCGTCGATCAACCTCGCTCGCAGTGAAGCGCCGTCCGGTCGCAAGGTCGCTGTGCTCGGAGGTGGCCTGGCCGGCATCGCTACTGCCGTGCGCCTGGCCGAGAACGGCTGTTGCGTCACTCTGATCGAACCGCGCAAACGCCTCGGGGGTCGCGCAACGAGTCACATCGACCCATCGAGTGGCGAATTGATGGACAACTGCCAGCACGTCGTCATGGGCTGCTGCACCAATATCATCGACCTCTATCGCCGGCTCGGTGTGGCCGACCAGATCGAGTGGCATGACACGCTCTACTTCCGCGATCGCGCTGGGCAGGAAGACATCGTCCGTGGCGCTTCGCTTCCGGCACCATTCCATCTACTGCGCTCGGGCCACGCGATGCGAGCCCTGCGCTTCGGTGACAAGCTCGCGATCGGCCGAGCGCTGACGCACGCGATGATGGCCCGCGCCACGACGCGCGACGCCTGGTCGACCCTGCCGTTCAGCACCTGGCTTGCCGAACAGCGCCAGCCCGCGACCGCGGTCGAGCGGTTTTGGGACGTCGTGACGATCAGCGCGCTCAACGCCCGCTCATCCGACGTCTCGGCCGCCAGTGCGCTGCACGTCTTCCTCGAAGGCTTCCTGGCCCATCGCGACGGATACAAGGTCGGCATTCCGCGCGTGCCCCTGTTTTCGCTGTACGACGCCGTCCGTGTCATCGTTGAACGATCAGGGGGTAGTGTGCAGCTCGGAATTGGGGCGCGCGAACTGACCGTCGACGAGCAACGCAACCGTATTACCTCTGTCACGACCGATGATAGTGAGTCCCTCATCGCTGAAGCCTACGTCAGCGCTATGCCCCCCTTTCGGCTCGCTGCGCTGGCCCGCACGGCACCGGCGTTGCGTGACACGCGACTGAACCGCCTCGACGAATTCACCCACAGCCCCACGATCGGTGTACACATGGTTTTCGACCGGAAAATACTGGACCGCCCGCACCTTGCGATAATCGGCTCGCGAGTCCAATGGTTGTTCGATGCAACGCCTAACTCGTCCACTGCGTCGCAACACCTTCGCGCGGTGCTGTCGGCTGCGGATGAAACTGTCGGTCTGTCCAGTGACGAGATCGCGAGCCTGACCCACACCGAAATCACTGCGTTTGTGCCCGCAGCGAAGGAAGCCCGTATGACCGAGGTTCGCGTTATCAAGGAACGCCGTGCGACGTTCGTTCCCCGGCCGGGTATCGATGCGATCCGCCCTGCCACAACCGGCGCTTGCGACAACCTGTTCCTCGCCGGTGACTTTTGCCAGACCGGTTGGCCCGCGACGATGGAGGGCGCGGTTCGCAGTGGATACCTCGCGGCGTCGGCGATCCTCGGGCAAGACTGTCTGATTCCCGGCCTGTCCACCCGCAGTGCGTTCCGCACGACGGGCGCGAGCCGCAAAAGCGAGGTGCTCGCGTGAGCGCACCTCCTCGCGTTATCGTCATCGGTGCCGGCCCTGGTGGGCTCGCGTCGGCCATGCTGCTGGCGGCCAGTGGCTGCGATGTCACCGTGCTCGAACGGCGTGACGTCGTCGGTGGGCGCACCAGCGCCATCACCACGCCGCAAGGCTATCAGTTCGACGTTGGCCCGACGTTCTTTCTCTACCCGCGCGTGCTCGAAGAGATCTTCTGCGCCTGCGGTCACAACCTGCACGAGGAGGTTTCGCTCGTCCGGCTCGACCCGCAGTACCACCTGATCTTCGAGGCCGGTGGCGACCTTCGCGCCACGCACAACGTCGCGCAGATGCGCCATATGCTCAGCGCGATCGACCCGCACGATGCCGAGAACTTTCCAAAGTTCCTCGCTGACAACCGCAAGAAACTCGCATCCTTTCAAGCAATCCTCGAATCGCATTTCGACGGTCCACTCGACCTGCTGCGCCCGGCGTTCATCAAGGCGGCGCTGCGCGTGCGGCCGTTGTCGAGCGTGCACGACGACCTGTGCCGCTATTTCCGCGACCCGCGCACACGGTTGGCGTTCAGTTTCCAAAGCAAGTACCTGGGCATGAGCCCTTTCCAATGCCCGAGCCTCTTCACGATCCTGTCGTTCCTGGAATACGAGTACGGCGTGTGGCACCCGATCGGTGGCTGCGCCGCCGTCACCAGCGCAATGGCGCGCATTGCCGAGTCGATGGGCGTTCGTATTCACCTTTCTGAAGAGGTGACCTCGCTTACGATCGATGACAAACGGAACGTGCGCACGGTCCACACCGATCGCGGTGATTACACCGCCGACTCGGTCGTCATCAACGCCGACTTCGCCAACGCGATGACGGCACTCGTGCCCGATGGTTTGCGGCGTCGCTGGTCGGACGATTCGCTGTCGCGCAAGCGCTTTTCCTGTTCGACGTTCATGATGTACCTCGGCGTTGAGGGGACGTTCGACGATCTGGAACATCACACGATCTGGCTCGCCAAGGATTACGAGGAAGGCCTGCGCGATATCGAACAGCGACACTGCCTGTCGGCCAATCCGTCGTTCTACGTGCAGAACGCCTGCCGCACCGATCCGTCTCTGGCGCCGGCCGGGCATAGCACGCTTTACTGCCTTGTCCCCGTCACGCATGACACGGGCTCGATCGACTGGTCGAGCGAACAGGCCCGCTTCCGCACGCTCGCGATGCAACAGTTCGAGAAGATCGGAATTACCGATCTCGAGCCGCGCATTCGTTACGAGCGCGTCGTCACACCCGCCGAGTGGAAGCAGGACTTTGGCCTGTACCGTGGCGCGACTTTCAATCTCACGCACAACCTCGGGCAGATGTTGCACCGCCGACCGCACAACCGGTTTGAAGAACTGAGCAACGTCTACCTCGTGGGTGGTGGAACACACCCGGGCAGTGGGTTGCCGGTGATCTTTGAGTCGGCCCGCATCTCGAGCCGGTTGTTGCTGGACGACCACAACGTCTCGTTCCACTGGGCCGGTCAGACCGGTGAGGCAGCCAAGTACGCGACGCGAGGCGCGCCAAAGACCGTGCCACTTGAAACACTGGCCAGGCCCTGAGCGAACCATGTCGATGTCCAACACTTCCCAACTTCGCGAGGAGACGACAGCGCACACTGCGTCGGCTTCGTCGCGCGCGGATGGGGATGAAGACGTGAACACGGTCGTCACGGCGGCTCGATCGGCGCAGACCGCATGGGCGAGCGTCCCATTGAAGGCGCGCGTCGCGATCCTGCGCCGGCTTCGCGCGGCGCTTGTCGAGCATGTCGACACGCTGGCGGATTCGGTGACGGCTTGCGACGGTCGACAGGCTGCTGAGGCGTTGACGGGTGAAGTGTTGCCGCTCATAGAGGGGGTTCGCTTTCTCGAGCGCCGGTCCATCGCGTTGCTATCACCAAAACGAGTGCGTCGGGGGCGTCCGCAGTGGTTGGTCCGTTCCGACCTGACGATTCATCGGGAGCCGCTGGGTGTCGTGCTCGTGATTGGCCCAGCAAACTACCCCCTTTTCCTTCCCGCGACGCACGCGCTGCAAGCGCTGGCTGCGGGGAACGCTGTCCTGATCAAGCCCGCGCCACGATGCGAAGGACCGATGGTGCTATTGGCCAGGCTTGCAATCGAAGCGGGCATTCCCAAGGGTGTTCTGGCAGTGGTGGACAGCGAGGTCCGGTCGGCGACGATTGCGATTCCACAGGTGAACCACGTTGTCTTCACCGGCTCTGCATCGGGTGGGCACTCGGTGCACGCGCTGGCGGCGCGGCACACAATTCCCGTCACGCTTGAACTCTCCGGCCACGATGCGGCGTTCGTCCTCGAAGGCGCCGACGTCTCACTCTTTGCCAAGGCCATGCGGTTCGGCCTGACCTTTAACCGCAGTTCGACCTGCATCGCGCCGCGCCGGGCCTTTGTGTTGCGATCCATGCTCGACCCCGTGCGAACGGCGATCGAAGAGGTGATGCGGAACGCCCCCACCCTCGACATCGCGCCCGGCCCGATGCAGCGAATGCGGTCGCTGGCGCTTAACGCGATCGAACACGGTGCGCGCGTGCTGGTCGGCACGGTCCCCACCGACCGCGCAACGGTGACTACACCACTGGTTGTTGAGAATGTCTTGAGCGCCGCGCGCGTACTGCGGGAAGAGGCATTTGCGCCGCTGCTGGTGATCGTCCCGGTCGACTCGATGGATGAGGCGTTGTCCTTGGCCACGCTCTGCCCGATGGCGCTTGGCGCAACAGTCTTCGGCCCCCCGGCCGCGGCGGAGGCATTTGCACTGCGCGCGAACGCGGGGTGCGTCGTCATCAACGACACAATCGTCCCGACCGCCGACCCGCGCCTACCGTTCCAGGCGCGCGGCGCAAGTGGGTTTGGCGTGACGCGCGGTGCCGACGGGTTGCTCGCGATGACCACCGTCAAAGCCATCGCCCACCGGCACGGGAGATTTCGACCCCACTTTGACCCGATCTCCCCAGCCGATGCGGGGATGGCGTCGGCGTACATCCGTATGGCGCACGGGCCCGTCTCGCGACGGGCCGCGTCGGCAGTGCAATTGGTCAAGCTACTGATGGCTCGTTTCAAAAGGTCCGCTTCATGAACACGCTTCGACAAACGTCCGACAAGTCTGTGATCGTCATCGGCGGTGGCCTCGGTGGCCTGGCTGCCACCTGCACGCTCGCGGCGCGCGGGTATGACGTGACCCTCGTCGAGGCCAACGACTGGCTCGGTGGCAAGGCGGCCGTGCTGAACGAAGGTGGCTTCCGGTTCGACATGGGCCCGACGATCCTCACCGTCCCCAGTGTGCTGGCCCGCATCTTCGCCGAGGCCGGGCGCAAGATGGACGACTACCTGCAGCTTGTCGCGCTCGACCCACAATGGCGCTGCTTCTTCGACGACGGTTCGACGCTCGACCTGCAGCGTGATGTTGCCGAGATGAAGCGCCGCATCGCGTCCTTCTCGCGCGACGGTCGCGACGCCGAGCGGTACGAGAAGTTCATCGCCTATTCGAGCCGGTTGCACGACGTCAGTGAGCGCTACTACTTCTGGAAGTCGATCGGTGGGATCGGTGACATGTTCGGGCTGCGCTCGACTTTCAAGGGTGGTACGCTGTCCGACGTGATGGCGCTGGGCATTGGTCGCTCGGTCGCGGGCACCATTCGTTCGTACATCAGTGACACGCGGCTGTCGCAGATGCTGGACCATTTCACGCAGTACGTCGGCAGCTCGCCGGAAGCCTCGCCGGCCGTGCTGTGCGGCATCGCCCACATGCAGACGAACGACGGTGTGTGGTACCCGATGGGCGGCACCGGCGCCGTGCCCGCCGCGCTGGGCAAGCTGGCGCGCGAGCTGGGTGTGCGCGTGATCACTGGCGCGACCGTCACGCGCGTCGACCACGCCAATGGTCGCGTAACGGGCGTGACGCTGACCGACGGTCGCGCACTGAATGCCGGCGCGGTCGTATCGAACATGGACGCGGTCCGCACTTATCGCGAGCTGGTTGGTGGCAGTCGTGCCCAGCGGTTCGAGGTGTCGCGCGGATCGTTCGAGCCGGCCTGCTCGGGTGTTGTGCTCTACCTGGGCCTGAAGAAGCGCTACGACCACCTGCTGCACCACGACTTCGTCTTCTCGCGCGACCCGCACGAGGAGTTCGACTACATCTACCGCCGCGGTGAGCCCGCGCCCGACCCGACGTGCTACCTCGCAGCGCCGTCGAGCACCGAACCAGGCGTCGCGCCGGCCGGTGGGGAAGCGCTCTACGTTCTCGTGCACACGCCCTACCTGCGCCCGGGCCAGGACTGGAAGCAGATGTTCCCCGCGTACCGGCAGGTCATTCTCGACAAGCTCAAACGGACGGCAGGTCTGCACGACATCGAGGACCGCATCGCGTTCGAGCACGCGCTGACCCCGCAGGACATCCACGACCGATATCGGGTGCTCAACGGCGCGATCTACGGGTTGGCTTCTCATGGGAAGTTCCTCGGTGCCTTCAAGCCGGCAAACCGGCGGAAGGACCTTCAAGGGCTGTACGTTGCGGGTGGTTCGGCCCACCCCGGCGCGGGGATGCCGATGGTGTTGATGAGTGGCTGGATCGCAGCCAATTCCGTCGACCAGGATCAACGTGGCACAACGGCCGCCGAGGAATCCAGTCTGGTGGCGGCGGCGCACAACTGACGCGCCTACCATCGGGGACTCAACAGGTGAGTAGAAATGCCCACGTCGGTCCCCGAGATTCGTCCCGTTCATCCTCGTCGCGCTCATCAGCCGACTGCGGACGAACACGGCCACGAACCGGGGCAGGTCCCGCGCGTCTCGCCGATGCTGTATCGCGCGTTCCAGTGGTATGCCCGTCGGTTCGTCCAGCGCAACTTCCACGCGGTGCGCGTCGCGCGATCGGGTGCGCCACCGGTCATTGACCCGTCGTCGCCGATTATTGTGTACATGAACCATCCCTCCTGGTGGGACCCTCTTCTGGGGATGCTGCTCGCGCAGCGATACTGGCCCGAACGCAAGCACTACGCGCCGATCGATGCGGCCATGCTGGCGAAATACCGCTTCTTCGCGCGACTTGGTTTCTTCGGCATCGAACGCGATTCGCGTCATGGGGGTGTTGCCTTCCTGCGCACCGCGACGGCGATCGCGACGACGGCCAACTCGTGCATCTGGATCACAGCACAAGGCCATTTCACCGACCCGCGCGTCCGACCCGTCACACTCGCGCCGGGACTGGCAAGGCTCATCCAGCACGTCCAGGGCAAAGCGACCGTCGTCCCGTTGGCACTCGAGTACCCTTTCTGGACCGAACGTGAACCCGAGGCGCTCGTGCGGTTTGGACCTGCGTACGACGTCACCGGTGGTGACGGCCAGTCGCTGGACGGTGCCCTGCAGCAGACGATGGACGCGCTAGCGACCGATGCGCAGACCTGGTTGGCCGACCGGTTCGACGTGCTGTACACCGGCGCGTCCGGGACAAGTTGGCCATACGATGCCTGGCGGTGGATGCGCGCGAAGGTCGCGCGCAAACCGTTCTCTCGATCACACCTCGAGTCGCTGCATTGATGATCCTCGCTATCATGATCGCAAGCCTGCTCATCACCAGCACCTCTCTGGTGATATGGCTTCGGAACCTGCGCCAATTCAGGAAAGCGCCTATCCTCGACACGGCGACACCGTTGCCCGCCGGCAAGCTCTCGGTTCTCGTTCCCGCGCGGAACGAGGAAGCCAACATCGGTGCCTGTGTCGAGTCGATCCTCGCTGCCGAGCCGGACGGCGCCATCGAGGTCCTCGTGCTCGACGACGGTTCGACCGACCGCACTGCGAGTATCGTCAAAGCGATCGCGCTGCGCGACTCGCGCGTGCGACTGGCGTCGGCGCCACCATTGCCCGAGGGGTGGTGTGGGAAGCAGCATGCGTGTCACGTCCTGTCGATGTTGGCGCGCGGCCGTTGGCTGGTCTTCATCGATGCCGACGTGCGCCTGAACCCCGGCGCCCTCTCGCGAACGCTGCACTTTGCCAAGCAGGGCAATTCCGTCCTTGTCAGTGGCTTTCCACGGCAACTGACCGAGACGTGGCTCGAGCGGTTGCTGATCCCGATGATCCACTTCGTGCTGCTTGGGTTCCTCCCGATCTGGCGGATGCGCGCGATGGCGTCCCCTGCCTACGGCGCGGGGTGTGGGCAGTTCTTCGCAGCCGAGCGACAGGCCTATGACACGGTCGGTGGGCACGCGAGCATCCGCACGTCGCTGCACGATGGCGTCACACTGCCCCGCGCGTTCCGTGGTTACGGGCTGCGCACAGACATCTTCGACGCCACTGACCTGGCAACCTGCCGCATGTACCACTCGGCCGTTGAGACCTGGCGCGGGCTGGCCAAGAACGCGATCGAAGGTCTCGGGCAACCGCTGGCGATCGTGCCCTGGACCACGTTGCTCGGTGTGGGATACGTTGCGCCTGCTATCATCGCAACCCTCGCTACCGTCTCTGTGGACATGTCCAATCGTCATCTGATCCTCCAGTTGTCACTGACGAGCCTGGCGCTGGGCGTCCTCCCCCGGCTGGTCAACGCTCGTCTCTACCGTCAGAGCATCGTCGGGGCGCTAGCCCACCCGCTCGGGGTTGCGTGCCTGCTCGCGATCCAGTGGTACGCGCTGGCGCGGCGCGTCGTGGGCGCGCCGGCTGCTTGGCGCGGGCGTGTCTACCCGGCCAATGCCTGAACAGGTCGGGGCACGATTCCCACGCTACAATGGGGGAACCATGTGTGGTCGTTACACCGTTCGCCGATTCAATCGCATGCGCGACACGTTCGACTCTGCGGTCCAACCCTGGTTCGACGAGTTCAGTGACCTGCGCCTCGAACCGCGGTTCAACATCGCGCCGACCCAGCAGGTGCCGATCATCCGGCTGAACGGGAAGGGTCAACGCGCGATCGGGTCGGTCGGGTGGGGCCTCATCCCCCACTGGACGAAGGGCAAGCCCAAACACCAACCCTTCAACGCCAAGGCCGAGACCGTCGCGACCAACGGCATGTTCCGTCAGGCCTACGAGCGGCGTCGCTGCCTCGTGCCTGCCGATGGGTTCTATGAGTGGCCGGTCTTGCCCGACGGGCGTAAGCAACCGACGTTCATCCATCAGACCGACGACGAGCTCTTCGCGTTCGCCGGTCTGTGGGAACGCTGGCAACCCGCGCCCGATGCCGACCCGGTCGACACGTTCACGATCATCACGACGACCCCCAACGAGCTGATGGCGCCGATTCACAACCGCATGCCCGTCATCCTCGATCGTGCCGACTACGACCGCTGGCTCGACCGTTCGGTTCCCGGGTGTGACGTTGCGGACCTGCTCAAACCGGGTTCGAGCCAGGGGTGGACCACCGACGCCGTCAAGCCCCCTCGGAACGACGGGCTGGATCGGGTCACCGATCCGTAAAATAAACATCCTGCCCTCTCTTTTCTTCTAAATACATTAAATACAACTGTTTATCGTTTTTGTCGACTCGGCGAACCGTACGCAAACCGACATGGAAACGACATACAACCGACGACAATCGACATACAACCGACGGCGATCCATACGACACGGATTTGTCCAGGTGGGTCGCGATTCAGTCTGTTTAGCGGCTGTCCCGCAGGGACGCGTTCTTTTTCGGTTACAAGACCAACGCGCGGCCCTGCGGGCCAGCCGCTAAACGTGGCACGTCGGCGCACCTTCGCGATGGGTGTATTCGATTGTCAAAGAACATCGCGCCGACGCCTGGCGCGCCGCCCGCGGGTACAACAGGTCCTACCCTTACCGATCCCGGTGCGCGCCGGAGCGCCATGGCGCGCTTTTGCCTGGGTTGACCTGTGATTTCGTCAAGAAATCTGAGGAAACACGAACCGGTTCTGATATTGCGCCGGTGCGCGCAGGAAGGTCGTCGTGCGCTTATCGGTATTTACGGTATGACGGATCGTCGGCCTTTTTGCTAAACGCCAAACTGCCTCGCTGGTACGTGCTGACAACGGGCACATTTGTTAACGTAGTTGGCCTATCTCATAATTTCTTTCACCCTGGAGGCAGTTCGTGGCGGATCAGATCAATCTGGCGATCATCGGTTGTGGTGGCATGTCGCATCAGCATGGCGAGTGGCTCAAAGACATCCCCGAAGCCAAGGTCGTCGCGCTGTGCGATACAAACAAAGAGAACATGGAGCGCCTGTGGAAGGCGAAGTTCGGTGGGCGAGAAGAGATCCGCCGATACGACTCGATGGAGAAGCTGATAAAGAGCCCCCCGAAGGACTTGGACGCCGTCATCATCATCACCCCGCACACACTGCACTTCCCACAGTCGATGGCCGCGCTCGAGGCGGGTTATCACGTGCTGGTCGAAAAGCCCATGGTCACCAGTTCAGCGCACGCCAAGAAACTGGCCGCCAAAGTGAAAGAGACCGGCCTGTTGCTGCAGGTCAGCTTTCAAGCGAGCTACTCGGCCGAGTTCGCGTTCATTCGCAACGCGCTCAAGACCGGTTTGATTGGTGAACTGCAAACCGTCACCGCATGGAGCCACCAGGGCTGGCGGCCGAAAACGGTCGACCCGAAAAACCCCAAGTGGCGTCACGATCCCAAGCTTTCGGGTGGCGGGCAGATGTACGACACCGGCGCGCACCTGTTCAACGCGATCGCATGGTGCCTGGATCGCCCGGTCGAAGAGGTATATTGCTGGATTGACAACAAGGGCATGAAGGTCGACATCAACGCCGTCATGACCATCCGATGGGAAGGCAACGTCTTGGGCACCGCGACCATCAGTGGAAACAACCCCGGTTGGGACGAGGGGATCATCATCGCCGGTGACAAGGGCCGCATCCACACAGGCATCCATGGCGGGAAGCTCGAAGTGTTCGATCATCGCGGGCATAAGATCAAGTACCCGCAGGTGAACTTCCCGCACTACTCGCCGGACAAAAACTTTGTCTATTGCCTGCTGGGCAAGGAAAAGCCAATGTGCCCGGTGCGCTACGGCATCCTGCACTCGTGGCTGATGGACGCGCTGTACAAGAGCGCCAAGACGAAGTCGTCGGTAAAGCTGACCACGCCACCACTGCCAGTGGAAACGGTCATGCGCACCCCGACCTCCGGGCCATCACTCAGCGCGATGGTCGCCGCGGAGAATTTGGTAAACCCCTGCTAGTGCGACGCGCGGCTCGGCGCGTTTTGCATCGATGAAATGAGACGCGAAGGCGCGATGGCGCAATGGCGTAATGGCGCGAAGGAAATCAATAGGACGCAATAGAAAGATCGAGAAGGTCGACCGCCTTTCCTTCGCGCCGTCTTCCTTCGCGTGCCGCGCCTTCGCGTCTCAGAGTTACCGAATTGTGGTGCATCTCACGTAAAATATTTGGAGGCAACATTTTGAAACAGCTGGATCGAGTTCTTACCGGTCAAAAAAAGATCCAGTTTTTCGTCGTGGCGCGGTAGAATGGTGCCTATGTTGCTGCGTTTCCCTACCACCACCGTTCGTACCTTCCTCGCTCTGGCAGTCGGCTCGGCCGTGACATTGGTTTCACCGGCCTCGGCCGCGACGGGGGCGCAGGTTGATGCGGCGATCGCCAAGGGCAAAGAGTTTCTCTACAACGAGCTAAAGAACGGCACCTGGGAAGTCGTCGCTGTCCCCGAGGGCAAGACCGGGGCCGACGTCAAGGCCGGGCAATGGGGTGGGCTGACCGCGATCGCGACCTACGCGCTGCTGGCGACGCGCGAGAACCCCAACGACCCGCGTTTGAAGGAAGCGATCGCGTTCCTGAACAAGGCCGAGATCTCCGGCATCTATGCGCTGGGCCTGCGGGCGCAGATATGGCATCTGCTTCCCGACACGCCCGAGGCCCGCAACTCGGCCAAGCGCGACGCGCAGTTGCTGTCGATCGGCATGGGGAAGAAGCCGCCGAACACCGGTTTTTATTCCTACAACGTCACCAACCAGAATTTTTATCACCACTCGACGGCTCAGTATGGTGTGCTGGGCATGTGGGCCTGCGAGCAGGCCGGCGTCGAGGTGCCCAACCCCTACTGGCAGACGGTCGAGGACGCCTGGAAAAAGACCCAGCAGCCCGACGGTGGCTGGTCCTACAAGTTGGCCCCGGACGACGGTCACCCCACGACCGCCTCGATGACGGCTGCAGGGGTCGCGACGCTCTTCATCACGCAGGACTATCTGCGCTCCAACGAGGGCATCAGTTGCCGACCGGCGCCACCGAACGTGCCGATCGACAAGGGCATGGCGTGGCTGACCACAAACTTCGATAAGGTGCGTGACATGTACACGTGGTACGGCATCGAACGCATCGGTGTGGCCAGTGGGTACAAGTTCTTCGGCACCACCGACTGGTACACCGTTGGCGCCGACACGGTCCTTAAACAGCAAGGCAAAAACGGTGCGTGGAGCGGTCACGGTGGGAACGTGCCGGCCACTGCGTTCGCGCTGCTGTTCCTGTCGCGCGGTGGCGCGCCGGTCGTGATGAACAAACTGCAGTACGCGACGGGTGACGAGCCTGCGGCTGCCAAGGTGCCCGCCGTCAAGGCCACGGTTAAAGCGGCCGACAAACCGGTCGCCCCCACCGCCACGCCTGCAGTCACGCCGACCTCCGTCAGCGCGGGTGACTCATCGTGGAACCAGCGCCCTCGCGATGCGGCCAACGTCGTCCGCTGGATGGGCGAGCAAGTCGAACGCGACCTGAACTGGCAGATCGTCAACCTCACTGGAACGGCCGACCAGTTGCTCGACGCGCCGATCCTTTACCTTGCCGGTAGCAAAGCCCCGCGATTCACCGACGCGGAGAAGGTCAAGCTCAAGCAGTACGTCGAGATGGGCGGGATGATCCTCGGTCAGGCCGACTGTGCCGCGCCCGCGTTTGCCGAGGCGTTTAGAAAACTCGCCGGGGAACTTTTCCCGATCTACGAATGGCGCGAACTGCCCGCCGAGCATGTGATTTACACCGACCAGCAATTCCCGCGGTCCAAATGGAAGCAGAAGCTCAGCGTTCTCGGGGTCAGCAACGGGGTGCGCGAGTTGATGGTCCTCATCCCGCAGGCAGACCCCGCCAAAGCGTGGCAGATGCGCACCGCACGCGGGAAGGAAGAGTCCTTCCAGTTGATGGCCAACATCTTCCAGTACACGATCGACAAGGAACACTACCGCGGCAAGGGCGACACCTTCGTCGTCCTGCCCGACGCGAAGGTCAAGGCGACTCGCACGATCCGCGTGGCGCGCCTGAAGTACAACGGCAACTGGGACCCCGAACCGGGTGGATGGCCGCGCCTGTCGGCGATTCTGCACAACATCGACAAGACAGAACTGAAGATTGAACCGGTCACACTGGGAGAAGGAAAACTCGTCGGGGGGCCGACCGGGTTTGCCGTCGCGACCCTGACGGGCACGGCCAAGCCCGGCAAGTTCACCGATGCCCAGCGAGCCGAGTTGAAGGCCTTCGTCTCCACCGGTGGGCGGTTGCTCGTGGATGCCGCCGGGGGTGACCTGGAATTTGCGACCGCGATCGAGGAGGAGCTGACAGCGACGTTCCCGGACAAGATTAAAGATCTTACCACGCCCCTGCCGAACACCGATGCCCTGTTTGCAGCGACCGGCGCGGGCGCAAAACCACTGGAAATGACCGTCCGCTCATACGGTCGCAAGAAAGGCTTGTCACCCAATCAACCGCGCCTGTTGGGCGTCCGACAGGGGACACAACTGAGCATCCTCTATAGCCCGGCCGACCTGTCCGGTGGGCTCGTCGGACCCCCCACCGACGGCATTCGCGGTTTCACACCCCAGGCCGCGACCGAGCTCGTTCGACGATTCCTGCTCCAACCAACCAAGTGACACACCCGGTTGTTCACCAATTGCCTGGCGGCACGGTGGGTAGAGGAATGCCTCTGGAGCTACCGCGGCACCGAATCGGCTGGACGGGAAGCACGGCACCGAAGATTCTGCATGTGGGGAATCTGGTGGAGTGGTAGCAGATGTCATCCCGAAGGGAGCGGTTGCGACCTGAAAGATCACAACGGGCGGCCAGCGCTTGCCAGGTGGAGATCCCGTGCGACGCTACCGCTCTCGTCGGGATGACAAGGCGTAGCAGTTGACGCCAATTGAAAAGGGCTGCGCCGGGGGAAAATTCTCCCAACTTCTGTCGCTAGGGCGCAACGGCAGGAACGACTGCGGCGCTCACGGGTGTCGCGGGGATCGGCTGGCGGACCGCGACGGGTTCGAGCTCGGTGCCGCGTTGGACGCGCTTGCCTAAGCCGTTGGTCACCATCGGCACTGCGCCAGCCAGCAGCACACCCAGGGCACTAAGGCCGACCGCGAGGAAGACCGGGGTCGGGTGGACGGGGATCGGCATCGTCGGGAGGGCCGTCTGGTGACCCCCGACCGCAGGACCGTGCGGGTCGAGTCGCAGGAACATCGTCGCGATGATCTTCAGGTAGTAGCCCGCGCTGATGGCGGCGTTGATCATGACGATCACGACCAGCCAGATCATCGGTTTGCCACCGAGGTCCAACGCCGGTTGCAGCAGGTACATCTTCCCGAAAAACCCAACCGTCAACGGCAACCCGGTCAGCGAGAAACAACACAGCGCCAGCGCCAGCCCGAGGTTAATATGACGACGGCCTTGCCCGGCCAAGTCTTCGTACGTCTCAGCGGTGGTCGCGGGTGGGATGTGGGCGGCGTCGGTTGTCGTGTAATGGAAACGGGCGGGGATGAGGCTCAGCACGCCAAACGCGCCGACGTTCATCACGCCATAGATGACGAGGTAAAACAGCACACCCTGCAGCGCTAAACTCTGGATATCCGGATGCCCTTTGGCTGATACAAGTGCCGTGAGACCCACCAGCATGTACCCACTGTGCGCGACCGATGAGTAAGCCAGCACACGTTTCACGTTGCTCGCCAGCAGCGCCAGCACGTTGCCGAACGTCATCGTCAGCACCGCGATGATCCACAGCAACTTCTCGAGCACTTGGGGCACTGCCCAGGCGGTCCCACCGATGACGAAGAGCAATTTGATGATCGCGACAAACCCACTGGTCTTGGGGACGAACGCGAGGAACGCCGTGACGGGGGTGGCAGCGCCCGTGTAAACGTCGCCCGCATAACTATGCAACGGCACCGCGGCGATCTTGAACGCGAAGCCCGCGAAGACGAACAGGACGGCCAGGAGCTGCCAACTGTTTAACCCACCCGCCAACACCTCACCGATCGCGTCGAGCTTGAGCAGACCGGTCGTGCCGTACAGGTAGCTGAAGCCGAAGAGCATGAGCGCCGCGCTCATCGCGCCCAGGAAGAAGTATTTGACGCCCGCTTCCTGCGCAACCGGGATCGGTCGGCTGATGCTGACCATGATGTACGTCGGGATGCTGGCCAGCTCGATGCCGAGGAACAGCAGGATGATGTCGTTGGCGCTGGCGACGACGAAGACGCCCGCGAGGCTCAGGAGCATCAGGCCGTAAAACTCGGCGACCTCCTGACCCACTTCGAACGCGTATCCACCGGTCGCTTCGTTGTTCGTCGGCCAGGCGAGCAGGATGAGCAGGATGCCGAGCCCAGAGGTGATCAATTTGATGTAGTTAGAAAACTCCGTGACGCGCACACTGTTCCACGGGTCCGTCAGAACCCCGCCGTCGACGCCCTGGGTCTTAAACCCAACGAGCTGCTGGATAAAGATCGCGACGACCGTCATCAGCGCCAGCAGCGCCGCGCCACGGCGATACTGGGCCGTCTTGGCGGTGCCGATCAGGAACAGGACGCACGCAGCCACCACGAGGACGATCTCGGGGAGCAAGGCGAAGAACATTTGTCGGAGTTGGTCCATGGCGAACTTCGTTTAATCGGCAATGGTCAGCGAAACAGGCGGTTCGGTCGGTTGCACCTGCGTGATGGCCGGTGGTTGACCTGCAAGGATCTCTTTCACCGGGTTGACCATCGACTGCAACATCGGGCCCGGCATGACGCCCAGACCGATCGACAGGATCGCCAGCGGAATCAGCACGAGCACTTCACGGCCGGTGATGTCACCACCTGTCACATACTTGGGGTGAACGGTGCGGTGCCCGTCTTCGGCGTTCTCAGGCATCGGCGGGTAATTCAACGGCCCGAACAGGATGCCACCACACAAGCGAAGCAGGTAAACCGCGCCAAGGATCACACCGATCGACGCGATGACCGCATAGCCGCGCCAGAGATGGTCGCTGGTGAAAGCGCCCAGCAGGGTCAGGAATTCACCGATGAACCCGTTGGTCCCGGGCAGGCCCACGCTGGCCATGATGAACAGCACCATGAAGAACGCGAGTTTCGGCATGGCCTTGCCAAGCCCGGACAACTCGTTGATATCGCGGGTGTGGTAGCGGTTGTAGATCATGCCGATGCACAGGAACAGTGCGCCAGTGTTGATGCCGTGGTTCACCATGTAGAAAACCGACGCCTGCACGCCAATCTGGTTCAACGCCAACATGCCGAGCACGCAGAAACCCAGGTGGGAGACCGACGAGTAGGCGACGAGCTTTTTGATGTCGGTCTGCACCCATGCGACGAGCGCGCCATAGATCACGCCGATGACACAGAGGACGGCCAGCACGTTGAGGACGACGGGGAACAGCACCATACCACCGGTGCCGATCAACCCGATCGGCAAGGCCAGGCGAACAAGACCGTAGGTGCCGAGCTTCAGCACGAGTGCCGCCAGATCGACACTGCCGGCGGTCGGGGCCTCGGTGTGCGCCAGGGGCAGCCATGTGTGCAGCGGGAACAACGGCGTCTTGACACCGAAGCCCGCCAGCAAACCAAGCAGTACCCAGAAACGTTCGCCCCAGAGATGCGACGACAGTCCGCCGCCCTGGACGAAGTCGACCATGAGCGGCATGTCAAAAGTGCCGGCTTTCAACCCCGTGTAAAGAATCGCTGCCAGCGTAAAGACGCCACCGGTGAAGGTGTAGATGAACAGCTTGGCCGCTGCGGCCTTGCGGTCGGGCCCACCCCAGATGCCGACGATGAAGAAAAGAGGCACAAGGCTGAACTCGAAGAACGTGTAGAACAGCAACGCGTCCTTCGCGACGAACGCGCCGAGCATCGCAAACAACAGCAGGTTGAACCAGGCGTAGTGTTCCTTCGTTCGCTTGCGGATGCTGCGGAAACTGGCCGTGGTCGCCAAGGGGTGCAGCACGCAGGTCATCAGCACGAGGCACATGCTGATCGAGTCGACCCCCAGGCGGATGCCCGCGTTTAGCCGTGTGAAGACGGCCCCGTCAAAGACAAACTGCATTTCCCCGGCGCGCCAGTCGAAGTGGATCGCCATCAACAGGCCGCAAAAAGCCGTCGCCAGCGAGACGAGGATGCCCCACCACTTGCCCGTAAACGTCGGTGGCAACAACGAACCACCAATCGCGCCGAGCAGCGGGATGATCAGGAGAATGGGGAGGATGTATTCCATGGGTTGTTAGTTGTTAATTTTTAGTGGTTAAGTGGAAGAGGCGAATTGGCCTTCTCCAATTAACCATTAACAATTAACGGTACTCTCGTCCGCTCATCAGAACACAAAAATAGCCACAAGGATCACCACAACACCAAACAACATCCCCGCTGCGTACC
>JBBRHE010000040.1:0-21878 GCA_038223165.1 Tepidisphaerales bacterium | reverse complement strand
CATGTGCACCTCGTCGACCCACGGCGCGGCAGCTTCCATTCGCGCCAGTGGCATCTGTCTGGCGACCGGTGATCTTGCCGGGCGATTGGCGGCTCGCAATGTTGGGTTTTGAACGGATCGGCATTTGCCAGTATCATCGGTGGGTTCTTCACGGGCGGACGTAACAGGGCAGATCACAAGGAGTTGTGCAGTGGCCGATGTCAGGCCCACCATCCGGATTGGCGCGTCGCCGACGCGCATCGAGGACGTGTTGGCGATTGCGATGGGCGTAGCTCAGGTTGCGCTCGCCGAATCAATCCAACCGCGCCTCGATGCCAGTGTCGCGCTGCTCGACAAGCTTGTCGCCAAGGGCGCCCAGATCTACGGTGTGACCACCGGCTTCGGCGCGTCGTGCGAGACCAACGTCCCCCCTGCTTTATCCCCTCAGATGGCTGCCAACCTTGTCCGCTTCCATGGCTGCGGCACCGGTCGAATACTCGACGAGACCGAAGCCGCTGCGGTCACCGTGGTTCGGCTGGTGAGCCTGGCGCAGGGCCTCTCCGGTGTCCGACCGATGATACTGCAGCGACTCTGCGATCTGCTCGACCGCCGAATCCTTCCGCAAATCCCGGCCGAGGGATCGGTCGGTGCCAGTGGCGATCTGACTCCGTTGTCGTATATCGCGGCGTTGCTAATTGGTGAACGTGAAGCGACCTTCGAAGGTCGGGTGATGCCGGTCGGTGAGGTGCTGAAACTCGCGGAGCTCGAGCCCATACAACTGCGACCGAAGGAGAGTCTCGCACTAATGAATGGCACGAGCGCGATGACGGGCCTGGCATGTCTTGTCTTCGACCGTTCCAAACGCCTGGCCCGCTGGAGCGCCGCGATCACTGCGATGGCCAGCGACGTCCTGCGCGGCAACCGAGAACATTTTGACGACCGCACATTCCTCGCCAAGCCCCACGCTGGTCAGCGCGCTTGCGCAAGGTGGATCGCCGACGACATTGGCTATAAGAGTGGTGGCACCCAGCACGACGGGCGCATTCAGGATCGCTATTCCGTCCGCTGTGCGCCGCATGTCATCGGTGTGCTGCTCGACGCGCTCCCCTTCTGCCGGCAGATAATCGAGACGGAGATCAACAGTTCAAACGACAATCCCCTGCTCGACTCCGCGACGGGTGACGTGCTGCACGGTGGCAATTTCTATGGTGGCCACGTCTGCATGGCAATGGATCTGCTGAAAACCCAGGTCGCTAACGTTGCCGACCTCATCGACCGGCAAATGGCCCTCGTCTGCAACCCCGCGACCAACAATGGTCTGCCCGCCGACCTTGTCGCCCGCGCGGGCAACGACAACGTCAGTCACCACGGCTTCAAAGCGATGCAGATCACGGCCAGCGCACTCACCGCCGAGGCGTTGAAGCTCACGATGCCCGCCAGCGTTTTTAGCCGAAGCACCGAGTCGCACAACCAGGACAAGGTCAGCATGGGCACGATCGCTGCGCGCGACGCGTTGCGTATCATCGAATTGACCGAGACGACACTGGCCGTGGTGCAACTGGCGATGTGTCAGGCGGTCGACCTGCGCAGCGGTGAAAACTGTCACGTGCGATCGAAGTCCATCCACACCGCGGTTCGGCAGGTTGTTCCAATCAATGATGCCGACCGTCGACAGGATGGCGACATCGGTCAAGTCCTGGCGATGTTCCGCAGCGGCAGATTGCCGATCGGGACGATCGATTTTGCGACCTGAGGCAACACCCGTGGCATGGGCGTCTCGCCCATGCGTCTGAAAAAGCAGATCGCGTTATTTCTGACGGGCAAACAGGTATATGCGGTGACGAAACCAACCAACCCACTGTCGACACGCGGTGAAGGCTGCTATTCGTGATGCAATCATCCGATCCTCCTGTGACCGATCCCGAACCCCATCTCTCGTCGGACCAGATCGACGCCATGCTGAACGCCGGCGTCGCGGCGACCGTAGCCTATGCCCGCGAGCATTCGCCCTACTACCGCGGCACGCTGGTCGACGCTAAGGTCGTCCATGGGGTTGCAGATCTCGCGAGGCTGCCGCTGACGAACAAGCGGGACGTGTCGCAATTCAACGCCGACTTTTGGTGTGTGGATCAAAAGCGAGTGCTCGACATCGCGACAACGAGTGGGACGACCGGCGTGCCAACGCTCTACCCGTTGACGCGCGGTGATCTCGATCGACTGGGGCGCAACGAGTTTCTCTGCTTCAGTCGGGTCGGGCTCCGACCCAGTGATGTCGTGATCCTTGCGGTCACGATCGACAAGTGCTTCATGGCCGGTCTGGCATATCTGCAAGGGTTGCGCGCACTCGGCGTGACAGTGGTGCGCGTTGGCGCAGGTTCACCGGCGATGTTGCTCAGCATGATGCAACGCCTCGGCGCCACGGCGGTCGTTTCGGTGCCTTCATTCCTCAAGCGCGTGGCCGCCTACGCCGAGCAGCACGGCATCGATGTCGCCGGTTCGACCGTCACGAAGCTGGTCTGCATCGGTGAACCGGTCCGCGACCCCGACGGCTCGCTGACACCGCTTGGCGCGCACGTCGCGACCGTGTGGGGCGCGCAGGTCTACTCGACCTACGGCATCACCGAACTAGCCAGCTCACTGTGCGAATGCTCGGCGGGTCGTGGTGGACATTTGCATCCGTCGCTCCTTCACATCGAAGTCCTCAACGACGCCGGCCGGCCGGTTGCGGACGGGCTAGTCGGTCAACTGGTTGCGACGACGATCGGCGTTGAAGCCATGCCGCTGATCCGCTTTGCAACAGGTGACATGACCTTCATGACGCGACAACGGTGCGCATGCGGGCTCTGGACGCCGCGTATCGGACCGATTCTGGGGCGCAAAGACCACGCGATGAAACTCAAGGGCACGACCGTCTACCCCGCAGCGGTTCAGCGGGCGCTTGCGGGAATTGAGAGTGTCGTCGACTACGTGATGATCGCGACCTCCTCGTCCGATCTCAGCGATGAACTAGAAGTGGTCGTCAGTTGGCGGGGTGATACGAGCAATGCAATCGACATCATCTGCGAGCGCCTTCGTGGAAACCTCAAGGTCTGCCCGACCGTGCGACTCGCTTCGGCTACTGAGGTAGCGCAGTTGGGCGATTCAAAGGAACAGCGCAAACAGCGCGTCTTCGTCGACAAACGGCAGGACCGCCGCTAATGGTTCGGCCGATCATCATTCTCACGGGGGCTCGTGCCCGGTTGCTAAAGATCGAGTTAGAGCGACCGACCCGTCCGACCCTTATCGCAACCGGTGCGTCATACGGCGATGCCGTTCGTGACGCATTCAACTCTGCCATCTCAGAGGGTTTCACGCACACGATC
Source organism: Tepidisphaerales bacterium (assembly GCA_038223165.1). Taxonomy (GTDB): domain Bacteria; phylum Planctomycetota; class Phycisphaerae; order Tepidisphaerales; family Tepidisphaeraceae; genus DASYHQ01. The sequence continues at coordinate 18,537 of JBBRHE010000040.1, read as the reverse complement.
GTCATCGACACCGACCGCCAATCGACCGCCGTCGATGTGCCTACCTTCCTGAATGCAATCGCCGAGTATCCCACGGCGATCATCAACGGTTCGCGACCGCGCGGGTCTCTGCCATCGAGCGTGCGGATAGCTCGGGGCAATTGTGACGTCTGGACGTGGCTCGAGACCGGCCGCTGGATCACCGACAGCCCACTGGGGTTCCGCGCCTATCCGCTCGACGTAATCCGTGAGTTGTACACCGGGTCGAAGCATCAGGAGTTTGACGTCGAGATTCTGGTGAAGGCAATCTGGACGGGTGTGGATGTCAAAGGTGTCGCACTAACGGCTATTGCGAATGACAAGCCCCAGTTGATGCCATTGGCCGACGTCGGACGGTTTGCCTGGTTGACCACCCGTCTCATGCTGCAACGACTGATGCTGCCGGCGCCGTTGAAGAAGACGATCAACACCAAGGAATTCGCAGCCAGCCCAGTGACGTGGCACGTTGGACGGACACTGCGCGACCTGGCGATGCACCGCGCTCGCAGACCTTTTGCGCTCGCGGTGGCTTGTGCCCTCGGCGCGTTTGCGGGGGTAGCGCCCATTTGGCCCTATCAACTCATCGTCGCTTTACTCATCGCGTCGTTCGCGCGGCTGAGCAAGGGTGGTGTCATTGGGTCGGCCATCGCCGCATCGCTTGGGGTAAAGTGGCTGATTCATGATCGCCTTCTTCCGGCGGACGTCAGTGGTCATTGGACGGGAAGACTGACATTAGCGATCGCAGCGGCGATCCTTGCAGGTGTGACGGCAGGGTTCGCGGCCAAGGCACTGACACGGGCGCCGCGGCGCTCGGCTTGATAGACAACCCACCTTTTCAGATGATCAGACCACCCTTGAGCGTGGTGTGACAAAACAGAACCTGTAATATGGTACGACGCACCCGGTATGACGCACGATCTTTCCAACCCCCGTCGGCCGCGCGTGCTGGTCGTCGATGACGAACCGCGCATTCGGTCCCTGCTTTCCGACGTCATCCCTGACATGGGCTTTGACGTGACCGCAGCGAGGACCGCGGAAGAAGCCATTCGAGCGATGGAGCAATCGCCGGCGGATATCGCGATACTTGACTTGCAACTCCCGGTCATGCAGGGAATGGACCTTTTCAGCCACCTGCGCGAGCGTTGGCCGGGCATGCAGGTGATCGTGATGACGGGTTTCGGCGACCTTGCGACGGCGCGGGCGGCCATTCAGTTGGATGTAGTAGATTTTCTGACAAAACCCTGCCACCTGCGAGACATCGAGGTTGCGCTGGACCGCGCCCGCAGAAGGCTGAGTCGTTCCACGACCAGCGTTGCGTTGACTTCAGCCGAGGGGCAGAACGAATCAAAACCTACAACGCTGGCGGACGTCGAAAAACAGCAGATCTTGGACGCGCTGGCACGTCACAACGGCAATCGCACAAAGACGGCGGTTGAACTAGGAATCAGCAGGCGAACACTGCATTATCGGTTAAGGGAATATGGGATGAAAAGGTGATGAAAGCCGTTGCTGGAAAAAGCAGGCTCACCTGTCGTTGGAAATCACTTGACGTCGCCCGGAGTGCTGGGAGAGGGAGCAGAGGCTTTACCGCATCACCCATACTTTGGCGTTCTCATTCACCGCATCTTCACCGGGGTAAACCTCATCACCACGGACGAGATAGTTGAGTTGCAGCGTTTTGCGGAGGATGATCGGCTTGCCGTCGGTGTTCTTCACTTCAGCGCCAGCAGTATCTTTCAGGAACGTGAACTCCCCACTGATGCCCCCGACAAAAATGCTGAAGTTGCCAAGTTCCGCAGCCGGTTCGGCCCAGATCGCAACGCCTTCCTTAGCCTGGTCAGGACCGATGCGCAGGTCGCCACCAATGGCGTACTGGGTCTCGAGAAACTGGTTACGCTCGCGCTGTTTGACGGCATTAAACGCCTGAGGGGGAATCTTGTCGTCACTTCGGATGACCCGGCCGTCGTTTGTCAAAAACTCAAGGATCGGCAGGAACGGGCGCTCCTGATTACTGCTGTTGGTGACGGTGTAGGTGATGTACCAGAACGCCTGCGGTGAACCGCTCGTGGTTTCGACGACGATCCTCTGAGGCTTCCCGTGCTCGAACTTCAGCTCCCACGACTTGGGATAGACGCTGGGAATGGGGAAGGTGCCGGGTCTGGCAACTGTCTCCTGAGCCAATGCCAGGGGTGAGGCCATAAACATCGCGACGGCGGCGACCATCATCAGTTTGGAGGTGACGTTCGAGCGGGACGACGACGCGGGGCGCTTGGCGCGGGAGGCACTATTCATCGCGGGCAACTCCACAGGTGAAGGACGGAACCAAATTTACGACTGGACCGCCGGTGTAGAGAAGTTATTGTGAGAAGGCATGGGGATGCTGTCAAATTTCTTTCGCCCCATGACAGCCGACGGTCAACCGCCTGCGCCACTGGTTTGTCGCGCCGTTCAGCGTCACGAGATTAATTCCGCCGTCAAGCTCATCCTTGGTAATGACGGGCGACTTGCCGGTGACGCGCAAGTTTTAGACTTTCTCAGCTACGCCATCGACCGGGGCATCAACCTCAACGAAACCTGGGTCGCCATCCGTGCAGATCGACTGGCCTGGGCGACACTGCCCGTCATCAACCCCGGACGGACCATGCTGCTGTTGCTGCCCGACACGGCACCTGCCGGCGACCTCGACAGTGTGCAAACTTTGCTCGGCACGGTGTGCGACCATTTTTCCGCACGCGGCATCACGATGACACAAGCCCTGCTCGACCCGACCGCGAAAGTCGCTAACACGTTATCGGACGTGTGTGGATTCTCGCGACTGGCCGAACTGTTGTACCTGCAAGGCGACGTCCGCCGATCACCCGGGGCGCCGACGGACCTGCGATTGACGGTTTACTCACCCGTCGTTCATGACCAGTTCGCTTCTGCCGTGCTCACCAGCTACGAGGAAAGCCTCGACTGTCCTGCCTTGAACGGCCTGCGATCGATCGGTGACATCATTGTCGGTCACAAGGCAACCGGTCAGTTCGTCTCCGATCTGTGGTTGCTGGCGACGGACAACGCCGGTTCCTCTTTGGGCGTGCTGTTGCTGGCAGTCGTTGGTGAGTCAACAATGGAACTGGTGTATTTGGGTGTCTGCCCAACAGCCAGAGGAAAAGGATTGGGCAAGGCGCTGCTCCGCCACGCGATGGCTATCGCGCGCAGTCGTGGTATGCAGCGGCTGACCTTGGCGGTCGATGCCGCGAACCAACCTGCGCTCGGTCTTTACTACGGCCACGGCATGCATCGTATCTGCTCCAAGGTCGCCATGATGCGCGACCTTCGGCCCCTGCATCTGGTGGCCGACGAGCCCATTCCCGTTTGAACCAACAGAAAAGGGGCAGGCGCAATGCCTGCCCCTTCCTATGAACTAAGATTGCTCGATAACTACAGTTTATCGCTCTGCAGATCCAGCCACTTCAACTCGTTCTCGGTGAGCTGAATATCCAACGCAGGAAGGCTTGTGCGCGTTTCGCTAAGTTGGCGCGGGCCGATGAGTGGGAAGGTCGGGAAGGGTTGGCAAAGCACGTACGCCAGCGCGATGTTGATCGGCGCGACCTTCTTCTTCTCGGCCAACGTGAACGCGCGCTTCTGGCGTTCGAAGTTGCCTTCGCTGTACCAGGTGCGGGTCATCTCCTTGTCAGCCGTCTTGTCAGGAGACGCGAGACCCGGCACGAAGAACCCACGGGCCTGGCTGCTCCAGGGCAGCAGGACGATGTCGTTCTTGTGGGCAGTGTGCCAAGCCTGGTAACGGTCGTCGCTGCTGGCGATACAGCCGTCCCAAATGGGGTTGAGCATGCGGGCGAGGCTGAAATTATTGCTGACGGCGACCGGGGCCTGAAGACCGTTTTTCTTAGCGTACGTGACGGCTTCCTCGAAGCGCTCGGGCGTCCAGTTACTGCCGCCCCACACTTTCACGCGACCGGCCTTGATGTGGTCGTTGATGACTGAAACGAACTCACCGACCGGCACCTTCGGGTTGTCACGGTGCATGACGTACAGGTCAGTGTAGGTCGTGCGCAGGCGCTCGAGGCTCTTGGGCAGTTCATGCGCCAAACGCGCGGGGTAGGTGTCGGGGGTGTGCAAGCCTTTGACGATCGTCACGCACTCGTCGCGCACGCCGCGATGTTCCATCCACGCGCCGAGCAGTTGTTCCTGCCGACCCCCACCGTAGATGAAACTGGTGTCGAAGGCGTTGCCGCCCTTTTCGTACCAGTCATCAAATATGACCGTGGCCTGCGGGAAGGTCTGCTTGTTGTCGCAGCCCATGACGAGGCGCGACATCTGCTTGTCAATGCCGGGGATCCGGCCGTACTTCATGTTCGTCTGTGTGTTGCGCTTCAACGGCACGTTGCGAATCGTGGTTTTGGCGAACGTCTCGGGTTTTTCGATGTTGAACGTTAACCCCACCGCTTCGCGCCAACGGTCGAGCGTGCGGAGGTTGCCCATCGAGTCATCCCACGTCATCGCAGGTGATGGTGCTTCCTGTTTGCCGGCCAGCACGGCGTTGCCGAAGACGTCGGCCTCGTAGGTGAAACTCGTGACGGTCGCGGGGATGTCGATTTCCTCAGTCTCTTTGCCCTTGGTCACGATGATCTTGCCGTTCTCGGCCTTCTCGCGGTTGGCGACCCATGGGTTGGGCAGGACGATCTTGCCAGCGCTGCCGTAAAGTGTGACGACGTTTTCCTGGTTCATGCTGACGCTCGTCGACAGCTGCGCGACGACATCACCCGGGAACTTCAGGGACGCGATGGCCCACTCGTCGACACCCGTCTCACCAAGATGCGCGGTGCCACTGACGTGCGTTGGCTCGGCAAACGCCTTACCCAGATTGGCGCCGGCGACGAGGCGGGCGATCGACGCGCAGTAGCAACCGACGTCCATAATGCCACCACCACCCATGTCGTTGTTGTAGATGCGGCTGGTGGCGTTGAAACCACCATGCCAACCGAACGACGCGCGGATCATGCGAACTTCACCGATCGCTTTGTCCCGGACCAACTCGACGAGCTTGGCCGTCTGCGGATGGCAGCGGTACATGAAGGCTTCCATCAGCATCATGCCATTGACGCGCGCCGCCTCGATCATCGCCATGGCCTGATACTGGTTCAGCCCGATCGGCTTCTCGACAAGGACGTGCTTCTTGGCTTCCAGCGCCTTGATCGTCCATTCGGCGTGGAGTGGGTGAGGTGGGGAGATATAGACCGCCTGCACCTCCTTGTCGGCCAGCAGTTCCTCATAACTGCCGTAACTGCGCGACGCCTTGAACTCTGCGGCGAACTTATCCGCCTTGGCTTTTTCTCGCGATGAGACCGCCAGCAGTTTGCCGGTCTTGCTCGCTGCCAGATTGCGCGCGAAACAGGACGCGATCGCGCCCGTGCTCAGGATGCCCCAATTGATGGTGTTGCTCATGGTTTGTTCCTCAACGTGTTCCTAATCGACAGTGGACGGATGCCCAATCGACCAGGTGCCTCTCGCCATTCGTTTGTCAGGATTGGTCCGCCAATGCCGTTACGGTACAACCCGCATTGGACGTTTCCATTGGATATTTGGTCGGGGGCATGTCATATTTGGCTAGACCTTATCAATACGTATCGTAGCGTGCCATAGAAGCGTTTTGCCGACCGCGGTCCTTCGGGTCGCTTCCGTTCTCCTTGAGATGACGAAAGTGAAGATGGACGTTAGTTAAAGTTCTACGACGGCAGCCTAATCATGAACGCATCCCCTCCAGCCTCTGAGGTGCTGCTCCCGCGCGACATTTTTCGGCGCGAAATGGTCTATCGCACGCCGTCGACCGGGCGTACCGGGGTTCGCGGGTGTGGATTTCTGGTAAAACCGACGACGGCTGGCTCGTATCGAGATCGAGTGATTGAAGACGAGTACGTCGCGGTGTACGTGTTGCGGGGGTCGGGGACGTTCGTCGACTGGGAGATGAATCGCTGGTCGGTCGACGCCGGTTCTTTCATTCAGATGCCAGCCAAGCGGCGGCACTCGGTGATCCAGGACGACAATGGTCAGTGGGCCGAGTGCTGGCTGACTCTCGACGGTCGGTTTTGCGACGAACTGGGCCGGTTGGGAGCGATCGACCTTTCACGACCGGTGCTGCGGCCGGGCGTGGACCTGGAGCTGATCGGGCGATTCGAACGCATCCTTCACGACCTGACACACGGCCCGGAGACTTCGTTGCCGCAGGTCCTGTCGCGCGCGCACGACGCGCTTAGCTATGCCCATGAGCTCGACGCCCGTCGACGCGCCCCACACCCACACGCCGCGATGATCGATTCGGCGTGCACCGCGCTCGGTCGCGACCTTGCCAAACGGCTCGACATCGAAACACTCGCGACGGCGCACGGATTAAGCTACGAACGCTTCCGCAAGGTCTTCCGCGAACGTGTCGGTGTATCACCCGGCGAATACCGAATCCAACGCCGCATCGATCGGGCACGGGTGCTGATTGCTTATGAACGCATGACTAACGCACAGGCCGCCTACTCGCTGGGTTATCCCGATCCGTTCTCGTTCAGCAAACAGTTCAAGCAAGTCGTCGGCATGAGCCCGAACACATTTCGGCGGACCGTCTGATTCGTTCGCCACGGTGATTCCTTGTCATCCCCCATTGCTCCGACGGACGCGCGTCTCGCGTTCCCATTCGCGTCGCGATAACATGCGCTGCGCGAAAGGTAACTTGGCGGTTGGGTGCGAGAGACGCGGATGATTCTCAATCGATTGCTAGCGCGGTTCGGGCTCGATCCGCAGGCACACCTGTCAGACCAATTCCTCGCCGTCGGTGATCGTTTCCGCAAACCGATCTTCATCGCGATCGTCCTGCTTTACCTCATCGGATTCAACGGCCAATGGCGGCCCGAACCAGACGCGGCACTGTACCTGTCCGTCGGACGGAACATCGCTGAGGGCAAGGGGTACAGCTATCACGGTGAGCCACACCATCTCGCCTACCCGGGTTTGCCCTGGCTGTGGGCGGGTGTGTTCAAGGTTGCGCCGGAACACGCCCTGCTCGCCGCCAACGCGCTGATGCTCCTGATGGGCCTGGCATGCCTGCCCTTGTGCTACAGGCTCTTCTGGCTCTTCACGGGTCGCGCGATGGCCGTCTGGATGACGCTCGGGCTGGCGATCAGCCGGATGTTCTATCGGTACACCTTCGAGCTGCGTTCAGATGTGCCGTTCCTGCTCGGTGTGCTGGCATTCCTCTGCGGCTTTGAAGCGATTGCCTATGCCAGCCGACGGACGGACGGTGACGATGACCAGCCCTATCGTGCCCGCTGGTACGATTGGGCGCTGATGATCGGTGGCCTCGCGATCGTCGTGGTCATGCGGCCGACTATGTGGGCCGTTCTGGGTGCCGCGGCGTTTGCAACGTTGCGCCTGCTGTTCATCCGGCGGACCCTCGGAATCGTTGTCGGGCTGATGCTTGTCATCGCGGTTGTCGTCGGATCGTTCAGCCTTAGAAGCCAATATGAGGAAGCCGTCCTCGCAGCCGCGCAGCAAGGGGAATATATGCTGCGGCTGGTGTTCAACGAGAACCTGCCAGGGCTCTTCGAACCGGCCGCCGCCGAAGCGTTGTTTGGCCTGGACCTCGGGCTTGGGTTGAACACGCTGATGAGCCTTGTTGCGATCGGGGTTGGCTTGTCACTGTTTCGCTATCGATTGATCTGGGGGCTGCTCTACCTGTTTACGATCCTTATCATGCTCGCGGTGCTGCCGCGCGACCGGTACTTCCTGCCAGTGTTGCCCTTGATCGTCTTCGGCTGGTGGAAGTTCCTGGTCTGGATCGAGCGCAAGCTGCCCGACCGCTGGGGGCGATACGCTTTCCTGCTGCTCTTCTTCGTCGGCTCGGCGACCAACGTCGCGAAGATCGCGTCGCAGATCGGTGAACAGCACAACCGACCGTTCTACACGAAGTTTGAACGTGGAAAATGGCTCGATTTCCCCGAGCTGAGCCGGACGATCAACGAGACAGTCCCGCCGAACGGCTGGTTGCTCTCGCCTCCTCGGTTCGACCGCATCTTCACGTTCTACAGCGACCGCAACGTCACGAACCCCACCGAGATCGCGCCGCAGGAGATGCAGGTGCTGGCGAACGTGAAACGGGCCTATGTCCTTAACCCCCAAGACCCTAAAATTGTCGATTGGATAACCGGCAGCGACCTGCGCGTCGGTGACGCGGTCTACACGATCGGTGACGACGTGCGCGGCCGATGGTCGCTGCACCCGATCAACCCGCAACCGGGAACGACCTTCAGCAACGAGGCAGCCAAACCGTGAAGATCAGCATCGTCACCCCGACGCTGAACGGTCTGCCGCTGCTCAAACAGACGGCCGAGTCGATCCTGTCCCAGCAAAGCGAGGACTTCTCGCTTCAATGGCTCGTAGTCGATGGTGGCAGCACCGACGGCACACTCGACTTTCTGCGCTCGCTGCACGACTCACGCGTCACCTGGCAGAGCGGCCCGGACGATGGTCAGGCCGACGCGATCAACAAAGGTCTGGAGCAAGCCGACGGTGACGTCGTCGCGTGGCTGAACTGCGACGACCTCTACACACCCGGCGCACTGGCGACGGTCGCCAGGGCCTTCACACTGCACCGCGAGGCGCAGTGGCTCGTCGGTCGATACCAGATCATCTCGCTTGATGGGCAACCGATCCGCCAGCAAGTCGTCGACTATAAGCGGCGGCGGTTGCAGCAATACTCGCACGCGCAACTGCTGACCGAAAACATGATCCCCCAACCGGCCGTCTTCTGGCGACGCTGTTTTGGTGAACGTGTCGGCCTGCTCGACACGTCTCTTTACTACACGATGGACTACGACCTCTGGCTACGCATGGCCACCGTCGCCCCACCGTTGGTCGTGGATGAAACGCTTGCCCAGTTCCGCCATCATGGCGGAAGCAAGTCAGGTCAAGTGAATCGCCAACAGTTCGACGAACAGTTCACCGTGATGAAACGGTATTGCACGAACCCCCTCCGGCGCGCAATGCACAAACTGCACGTCGAGAAGGTCGTGTGGGCTTATCGAGCGATGCGGTGGATGGGCAAGTGACCGTAATCTGTCGCAGAGCAGAGAACGCGATGGCGAAGGAAGTCGCCAAGAAACGAAAGCCCGGGGACTCATCGCAACATGGGCGGAACTTCATCACGGCCTCTTTCGCGCCATCGCGCCCTCTTGCCCTTCCCTTTTCATTCTGCGTGCGCCTCCAATCTGCTCCCGATGTCTGATGCTTATCCCGCATATGCGCCAATCTCGTCTTGCCCCGATGTGCCGCAGCGTTTACAGTCCAACACGATGCGTCACACCTTGGTGGGGATCGTGCTGCTCCTGCTGCTCTGGCCCTCTACCTTATTAGCTCAGATTCGCGGTGAAGTGCTCAGTGTCGGCTTCGACGCCAAGTATCGGCCCGACTCCTGGACGCCCATGGTCATCAGCCTGCGCACGACCGGTCTGAACAACGATTTTTACCAACTGCAAGTCATTCAGGACGACCTCGACCGCGATCGGCCGGCATACTCGCGAACGATCTCCGTCGACACGAACCAGCCCGAACAGCGGTTCTGGATGTACTTCATCCCGCAACCGAGTGGTCTTGGTGACCCCAGTGGCGCCTCGACCTCGCTGGACGACCTGCGCAAGCGCATCCGTGTGCAGATTGCGACGACGAAGGGTGTGCCCGTTGGCCAGTTTGCGATGACGCAGGTGCCTGACTCTACGGACGGTGGTGCCGGTGCCGCGCGGACCCGTGGGTTGAAGCTGATCCTCGTCGTCCATGATGGCACGTCTCGCCCGGCGTTTCGGGAGTATGACACGACGATCGGGACGATGGAGGACAGCGCGTTCGTCCTTGTCCAGCCGCGCGACCTGCCGGAAAGCGCGCTGGCGTACGACTCGGTGGACGCCGTCCTGTGGCTGAACGGTGACGCCGCGTTGCTCGGTGAGGCTGGCGCTCGGCGAGGTCAGGCGCTGGACGACTACGTGAAGAACGGTGGGCGGTTGGTTGTCTGCCAACCCGCCGAGCGATCGCGCCTCGAGGCGATCGCCCACATGCTGCCGATCGAGTACACCGCCGGCGCCAGTGGGCTGTATCAGCTTGAGCTGAAGGACTCGAAGGAACTTGAGCCGCTGCACACGCTTGCTCGACCCTCCCCGCGCGTGTCGGACTCGTGGCCGAGCGTGAAGGGCCCCTATCGACTGGCGATCGCCAAGCCCAAAGCGAACGCGATGGTCGAAGAGCAGACCGCCCGGCGCGAGCGCCTCATGATTGACTGGCCCGACGGCACGTCGTCGCCATGGCTCGTGCGCGGCGTGTACGGGCTGGGTGGCGTGACCTGGGTCGCTCAGGACCTCGGTGACCCCGGTCTGACCGCGCGCACCGCGATGAACGGGTGGGCGCACGTGTGGGACACCGTGTTCGGTTGGAACAACGACTCGTACACCGCCGCCGATCGCGTCGACAACCCGGACGATCGCCGGGGATACACCGATGCCCGCGCATCCGCCGACGTCGGTGCCGCGCTCTTGACGGGCATGAAGCACGACAAGCGCGGTACGACGCTCGTGCTGCTGGCGATCGTCTTCTTCATCGTCTATTGGCTCGCGGCCGGTCCGGGCAGTTACTTCGCGCTCATCAACTTCCAAAAGAAGCAGTGGAGCTGGGTCGCGTTCGGTGGCGCCGCGCTGGTCGCGACGCTGTTCACAATGGTCGCCGGTCAGCTTGTGTTGCGCGGTGACCCGGTCGTGAAGCACGTGACGGTCGTTCAGTCGGCACCGAATCAGCCCGCGATCGCGCGGAGTCGAATCGGGCTGTTCGTCCCCGAGAGCGCGCCGATCCCGGTCACGCTCGAGAAGACCTCGCCCAACACACTGAGCTACGTCGCCGCCTACGCCGAACACCCCCTGCATGGCCGTGGCAGTGAAGCGGATCGACCCCCGGTGCAGGAAAGCTACAACGTCCCGGTGCCCGACGACCAAAGTGAGGCTCCGCCGATCGTAAACTTCCCCTATCGCAGCACGCTCAAGAAGGTGCAGACCCAATGGGTCGGTGACCTGCCCGGCCGGATCGACGGTGTCGCGAAGCTGTCTTCCAACCAATTGCGCGGCGCCGAGGGAACGCTGACCAACAGCACGGGTGTCGATCTGAAGGAAGTCTTCATCGCGTTCCGCAACCTCTACGGGAACGAACGCATTCTCTATCGCGAACGCTGGCGCAGCGGCACCACGCTCGACTTCACGCGAGACGTAGGCACTCCACCCTTCTTCGTTTCGCCGCCCGTAGGCGATTACGATCGCACACGTTACGGTGTGCCGCACGATGGCCGGATCGGTGGGCTGCCTATCGTCGACAGCGTTGGCCCTGGCGCCGCGACCGATGGTTGGACCGGTTGGTGGTACGCACGGTTCCGCAACGCGACCAGCAACGCGATGTCGATCGTGCGCATCGAGGACGCCGAAGAATACAACCGGTCTTTCCCGGTGATGTCGCTGTTCGACCTGCTGCCACCCTCGCGCAACCGCGACGCCAACGACTACGGTCGGTTCGAAATTCTGCGACCGGGCGTGCGCAACTTGAACCTCTCGCACATCGTGAAGAACGGGCAGATGCTGGTCCTGGCAATTGCCGACGGTAAACAGCCACTCCCGTACCCCTTCATGGTGGATGGTGACGCCTACGGTGGTGACGGTGACGTGCTGTACCAGTTCGTCGTCCCGCTGGACCGCACGCCCCCCGCGCCCGCGACGACGCAACCTACAACTACACCGGCGGCGCCACCAGCACCCACGGGTGCCGCAGCCACGATGAACTAACCGCAACGGGAACCCGCTATGGCCGCTGTCATCAAAACCGTCAACCTCACGAAGCGATACGGCACGCTCGTCGCGCTGTCGAACCTGAACCTCGAGATCAACGAAGGCGACTGCTTCGGCTTCATCGGGCCCAACGGTGCCGGCAAGTCGACCACGATCAAGATCCTCGCCACGCTGCTCCAACCCACATGGGGCGAAGCGCGCGTGTGCGACCTCGTCGTCGGTTACCAGTCTCGCCAGATCCGCCCACTGATCGGCTACGTTCCCGACTATTTCGGCGCGTACGAAGACATGGTCGTCCAGGAGTACCTCGACTTCTTCGCCGCTGCGTACAACATCAACGGCGCCCAGCGGACGAAGATCGTCAGTGACGTGCTCGAACTGACGGATCTCGGTTACAAGCGTGACGCGCCGGTCGATGGCCTGTCTCGCGGCATGAAGCAACGGCTGAGTATCGCGCGCGTGCTCGTTCATGACCCCAAAGTCCTCCTGCTCGACGAGCCCGCCGGCAACCTCGACCCGCGCGCTCGCATCGAACTGCGCGAGCTGCTCAAGACGCTGCAACGGATGGGCAAGACGATCCTGATCAGCTCGCACATCCTGCCCGAGCTGCAGGACCTTTGTAACATCGTCGGCATCATCGAACAGGGCGAACTGCTCTATAGCGGCCCGTGGACCGAAATCGTCAAGCGCGCCAAAGGCGGCACGATTCTCTACGTCTCGGTCGCCGAGAACCACAAGCAAGCCGAGGCCCTGCTCAGCCAGGACCCCAACATCGAGTCTATCGCCGCCAAGAACGGTCATATGGAGGTCTTGCTCAAGGATGGCATCAAGGATTACACGTTCATTCCACATAGGCTCCTTTCGGCTGGTTTCCGACTCACGATGCTGAAGGAAGAGGAAGTGAACTTGGAAACGGCGTTCATGCGGATGACGAAAGGCATTGTGCAGTAATGCACGTTCGATTTTCGTAGGACAGGCATTCCTGCCTGTCTCTCCCCCCATTCTCCTCGGTATTTCGTTGAGGGAAAGACAGACGGGGGGAGATGAAAAGAGACAGGCAGGAATGCCTGCCGTACCGGAAGAAAGCAACGACAGAGACTCATGCTTGGAATCACTGACTACCTCTGGCGACTCATCCCCGCGAACCCGATCCTGCTGCGCGTCATCGAGGCGGGCGGCAAACGGCGGCGGGACCTGTTCATCCGTTGCACGTACTTGGGTCTCCTCATTCTGGTCGTGGTCCTTTCGTTGAACACGCAGGCGACGGAACTGGATGAACTGACGCGCACCAGCCGCGAGGTGTTCGAGCGGATGAGCTTTCTGCAACTGGCGCTCGTCGCGCTGCTGGCACCGATCTTTACCGCTGGCGCGATCACGCAGGAGAAGGACAGCCAGACGTATGACATCCTGCTCGCCACACCGTTGACCAACGGGCAGATCATCCTTGGGTCGCTGCTGTCTCGGTTGTTCTTCATCATTGCCCTGCTGGTCAGTGGAATTCCGATCTTCTCGATCACGCAGATCTTCGGTGGCGTAGCGATCAAGAGCATCACGCAGTCGTTTGCGATCGCGGCGGCGACGGCGTTTGTTACGGGGTCGATGGCGATGGCGATCGCCACCTTCAAAGTCGGCACCCGGCGGACGATCTTCAGCTTCTACTTCTTCATCGTCCTCTACCTCGTCGGGACCGCGCTGCTCGACCAGCTTGACGCGATAAAGGTCACGCTCGCGACCGGTGGGCTTTCGACGACCAGCTGGATGACCGGCCTCAACCCGTTCCTGGCCCTGCAAACCATCTTCGGTCGCGAGCAGTACGCTGCGCCCGCGCTCACCGAACTGCCTGCCGAACTGCAAGCCTGGCCGTTGGGTTGGTACTTGACCAACCCTGCGGGTTTCTACATCACGACGATGTTCGTCCTCAGCTTCCTGCTGGTGACACCGTCCATCATCTTCCTGCGCAAGCTGGCCCAGTCGACGTTGTCGCTGCGCTCGTGGGTGCTGCAGAAGCTGCACCTCTCCAAGGGCGCCACAACGCGCAAACCGCGATTCGTGTGGGGCAACCCGATCGCGTGGCGGGAAGCCAAAACCAAGGCATCGGCCGCCCGCGCGACACTCGTGCGGTACGGCTTCATGCTGGGTGGCGTCGCCGGCGCGATCGTGCTGCTGGTCATGTACTCCTCGACGCAGACGCCTGCGATGTCCATAGGGCGCAACAGCTACGACAGCAACTCGGGCACGTTCACGGTCTACACGCCCGACGCCGCCCGCACCTACGAGATCCGCGTCAACGTCCCCGTCGACGTGAAGGTGAACGGCCAGGCCGCGACGCTCGATGCGCTCTATCGCGACTACGAGGTCGACATCACGACCAGTGGTGGCAACGCCAACGTGCTGACAAGCGTGAGCGCGCGTGACATGCCCCGAGCGCTGCCCGTCGGCAAGCTGCAGGAGTACCTGCTGGGCGCGACGATCATCGAGTTCGCGATCATCCTCCTGATCGTCACCAACGCCGCTGCCAGCACGGTGACGCGCGAGAAGGAGGACGGCACGCTCGACCTGTTGCTGACGACCCCGATCACCAGCCGGTACTACATCTGGGGAAAACTGCGCGGGTTGGTCAGCTTCGTGCTGCCCCTGGTCGCGGTGCCGGTTGTGAGCGTGGCATTGTTCATCGTTTACGACGCTTTCCGTGTGTTGTCGGGTGCCGGGCCGGTCGGCTTCCGCTGGACGGTCCTGCCCGAGGCAATCCTGATTCTGCCGGGCATGTTCGTCATCATGTGCGCGTTCGCTGCGATCCTGGGGATGCATATGTCCCTCCGTATGCGCACGACCGTGATGGCCGTCATGGCGAGCGTCGGCATCGTCGCCGGTGTGACGGGCGCGCTGGGCTGGTGCGGTTACACCTTCCTCAGCAGTGGTCGCGGTTCCGACGCCGCCGTCGTCGCGGGCAGTTTTAGTCCGTTCACGTTGCTGGGCATGCTGGTCAACCCCGCTGCCGTCAGCAGCCGGTTCGACCCGGGCACGACGGTCACGTGGGCCAACGAACTGGCCAATGCCCGCATGCTGATCTTCATCGCCAGCTGGGTCGCGATCGGCGCATACACCGCGATCGTCTGGGCGATGTACCAGTCGATGGTCAAGAATTTTGACATGACCATTCGCAGACAGTCGCGATGAGGGATAGCGACCTCCCGAAAGGAAGAGGGACGCGTTCAGACGCCCATCTCGCTAAAAAAAGAAATTCCAGCCCCTCCTTTCCCCGGTTAAAATCACAACCCATTGGCTGGCCGGTGCTTGGCTGTATTCAGGTCTCGGAATCGATCAAAAAAACCGACCCCAAACCGACGGGAACCGACATACAAACGACACGAATCGACGGCTTTCCATTCGATCCCAGAGCGTCATAAATCCATTCGTATCATTCCCAACCGCCGTTGTCATCGCGAGGCGATCGGTAGCGACCCGAGGGATCTCGACATGCCGAACCGTTGGACTTTCGAGATCCCTCACGTCGCTACCGCTCCCTTCGCGATGACACATGCGGTGTTTGAGGACGATGCTTCTCATTGTCAAAGAACGTCGCGAATCGGAGGGCGGGACAATGAATCGCCCCCGCGATTCTCGATCAACAGTATCGTACCCTGCAGAACAACTAAATCAACAACAAAGTTCGTGAATTGTTTGGTATTGCAAGTCATGGCCGGCATAGGAATTCTGACGATCGGGCAGATATGAACCCAGACTGTGGGATACTCGACGCGCTTGCGACGTCCCAACCACGATCGCTCGGACTCTACGGAAACAAACCCTTCAACCGACTCGCCTCGGCGACCCGGTGGATCGCGATCGTGTACGCCGCCGTGCGGTAGTCGCAGTCGGCTTCGTCGGCCTTGGCATTCACGACGTCGAAGGATTTTTCCATGATCTTCTGCAGCTCGTCCTGCACACGTTTCGCATCCCAGAAGTAATTGTCCAGCCCCTGCACCCACTCGAAATAGCTGACGGTGACACCACCGGCGTTGGCGAGGATGTCGGGCAGGACGGTCACACCGTTGTCGCGCAAAATCTCGTCGGCCTTGGGGGTCGTCGGACCGTTGGCGCCTTCGACGACCGTGTGCGCCTTCACGTGCGGTGCGATCGCCTCGTCGAGGGTGTTCTCCATCGCTGCGGGAATCAGCACGTCACACTCGGTCGTCAACAGTTCCTCGTTGGTGATCGAGTCGCTGTCGGGGAAGCCTTCCAGTGTGGCATTCTCCTTGTAGTACGCGCCGGCGGCGAGGATGTCGATGCCACTGTCGTCGTAAATGCCACCATTGCGCTCGCTAATTGCAACGATCGTCGCGCCGCGCTCGGCTAAGATCCTAGCCGCGTTGTATCCGACGTTGCCGAAACCCTGCACCGCAATCTTCACACCGTCGATCGTTTTGCTCTGCGTCGCCAGGAATTTCCGCAACACGTTCATGATGCCACGGCCGGTCGCCTCTTCGCGACCCACACTGCCCCCCACCGCGACCGGTTTGCCGGTCACCACGCCCAGTGCCTGGTAGCCGACCATTACGCTGTATGTATCGAGAAACCACGCCATCACCTGCGCATCGGTCCCCGCATCGGGCGCGGGAATATCTTGTTGTGGACCGATGATCGGCAGCACCTCGGTCACATACCTGCGGGTCAGCCGTTCTTTCTCGCCCATTGAGAGTTTCTTGGGATCGCAGACGATGCCGCCCTTCGCCCCGCCATAGGGAAGGTCGACCAGGGCGTTCTTCCACGTCTGCAGCATCGCCAGCGCCATTACTTCTTCGGCGTTCACCGATACGTCGTAGCGCAACCCACCCTTAAACGGCCCCCGCGCGTTGTTGTGCTGCGCCCGATACCCGGTGAAGACCTGGATGCGCCCATCGTCCATCCGCACCGGACACGAGACCGTCAACACCCGCTTCGGGGATGACAGCACCTGTTTCCACGAGACGTCGAGCTTCATCTCGGTAAAGACGCGCTCGAAGTAGACATTGGCGTTCTGCCAGAATCGCGAATGATGATCGTGACGCGGCGCGAGCCGATCGGTTGAGTTGAGCATGCCCGCGACTGTAATCGAGCGGGTTGTAAGGATGAAGCGTACAACTGAACCCCGAACCCTATTTTCCGAATCGAGCGACACCCGTGGAACCCCCTGCCCGGCTCGCCGCCCAGCGGAAGGGTTTTCCGAACGGTGTCGACGGCCAAACCCCTGCGCATAAAGCGAGCCCACGCGCGGGGTGTGCGTGGGCTCGCGATGGGTACGACATTTTTAGCGTGGACCGGCGCGATGGCTTGGGAGCACGCTCACGACCGGCCCACGTGGAGGGCTCAACAACAACGATCAGGCCGTCTTACGACGACGAGCCAAAAGCCCCACCGACCCGGCGGCCAGCAGGCCGAGCGTTGTGGGCTCGGGGACGACGACGTTGGTAACTACTTGCGTAGCGACCGAAGCGGCGACGGTCGTAGTTCCGTTGCTCGTGTTGAACACATTGGCGAACGTCGTGACACTGCTGGGCGTGAAGCCCAGAAGGCTGGCGTCCGCATAGGTGCCCGTTGCCAGCAGCAGCGGGGCACCGGTGTACGACACCCGCGTTGCGGGCGCAGTATTGGAGAATCCACTGGGGGTCAGCGTGGATAGATTGCCACTCGTCTGCCCGAATCCATAGACGATCACGGCGTTCTGCGGTGTGATCGTGTCCTGAGAACCGGCCGGATCAGAATTGTTAGTGTTGCTCGAGCGGAGCAACGTGAACCCTGCGGTGATGACGGACTCACCATCGGTGTAGTTCTGGCGGGGGCTTTGATTGCTGACCGTCGATGTGCCGCTCAGGTCGACGCCGAACGACGCTAAGCCAAAGTTGTCACCAAGTGAATCACTCGCATAGACGGCAAAGGCGTTCGGCGTCACAGCGCCGGTGCCATTATCGTTGACGACGAGCTTGTAGGTCACAGTGGCTGCGTCGGCGGTGTTTGCCGCTATCCCGACCAGCATAGTGGCCGCCATGGCGGCAGCGCGGAACGTGTTCAAAGATTGCATGCGTTCTCTCCGGTAAATTTTGTCACCCCAACGAGGGGCGACAGGAATAAGTTTGTTCGTTGCCAGCCGTCCGTTACGGCTTGGACTATATTTCCGACTTCTCGTGGGATCGACCAACGGCGTTTATCGTGCGTGCGACGCATGACGACGCTTGCGGGCCAGCAGGCCCATCGCGGCGACGCCAAGCAGGCCGACTGACCCGGGCTCCGGCACTGCCGCGAGTGCGGCACCGAATGCGGCAACGGCGGCGTAATCCGCCTTGGTCGGCACCGCCCATACTCCGGTCAGTGAGAATCCTGACTGGCCACCGAGGTTCAACCCGAACGCGTTTTGCAAAAGGCTGAAGTCTGCGATGTTCACCAGACCGTCGAAGTTAAAGTCAGCGGTCGTCCAGATCTTCCCGGTCCCACCGAAGTTGTTCTGAAGAATCGAGAAGTCGGCGATGTTGACGCCACCGTCGAGGTTGGCGTCCGCATTAAGCAACTGATTCACCAAGTCGACTTCGTTGCCGGTGCGGCTGGGGGTAGCCAGCCGGCCCTGCAGTGCGTACACGGCGAGCTTGGTGTCACTGAACGTCGCCGGATCGGTCGACGACGAAGACACATG
>JBBRHE010000039.1:0-22032 GCA_038223165.1 Tepidisphaerales bacterium | reverse complement strand
GGTCATTGCTGCCTTGATCGCTTTGCAAGAATCGTCCTGACCTCTTGTTTTGCCCCGTTGGGAGAACGTAAGCATCGCGATTCATCTGAATCGGCGCCGGGAGGATACCACATGACGCGACCACCCCGTACAATCCCGCCGCTCATGCACCGGCACGTTCCTAATGCGCTCACTGGCCTTCGCCTCGTCCTAGCGGCGGGGTTCTTTGGGCTGTTGAGCTTTTACCAGTACGAAGGCCGCGGTGACCCGTGGTTGCTCAGCACCGCGTTCATCGTTTACGTCGTCGCGCTCGTGACCGATTTCCTCGACGGCTACCTGGCGAGAAAGTGGAACGTGGGTAGCGCGTTCGGGCGAGTGGTCGACCCGTTTGCGGACAAGATCCTCGTGCTGGGCGCGTTCATCTTCTTTGCAGGTAAAAACTTCATCATCCCCGACCGGCCGGGTGAGGAACATTCGTTTGTCGTGAAGACCGTCACTGGTGTGGCTCCCTTCATGGTCGTGCTGATGCTGGCGCGCGAACTGCTCGTGACGAGCCTTCGCGGCATGATCGAAAGTGCCGGGGGTGACTTCGGGGCGGCGTGGGTGGGGAAGTTCAAGATGGCGTTTCAGTCGGGCACCGTGCTGGCGATCCTCGTCTACGTGACAGCGCTGCCTTGGCTGATCAGTCATGGTTACTTCAACATCGAGTTTACCGCCCGGGTGCTGCGCGACGTTGGGATATGGGGCACCGTTCTCATCACCTGTTACAGCGGATTGCATTATGTGCGGCAGGCAGTACGAACCTACCGACAAACCTTGGTTGAGGGATCCAAACAGTAACCCCCTACGGCCATGGCCGTGCTTTTGGCGGAACGACGCACTGTGAACGACTACCTTATCTCTATCATCCTCGGAATCGTCGAAGGGTTGACGGAATTCCTACCCGTCAGCTCGACCGCCCACCTGCGGTTGGTCGAAGGGCTGCTGGGCGTGTCGCTCACCGATCCGTACTGGAAGATGTACTCGGTTGTGATCCAGCTTGGCGCCGTACTGAGCGTCTTCGTCTACTTCCGAAATCGCATCTCACAGTTTATCCGGACTTTCCCTGAAGGGACGACGGGAGATCGCACCTGGCTGACACATCCACTGACGCTGGCGTTCGGGGCGTGCGTTGTCACGGCCGGGCCGGCATATCTGATGGACAAGAAGATCGGTGAGAACCTTGAGAGCCTGCTCATCATCGGTTGGGCGCTGTTGATCGGTGGCGTCGTCATGTGGGTGGTCGATTGGTACTTCACCAAACCGCGGATCTTCGAGATGGATCGGATGACCTGGCCACAGGCGCTGTGGATCGGGGCGGCGCAGATCCTCGCTGCGGCGTTCCCGGGAACCAGTCGGTCGATGGCGACCATCGCCGCGGGGCAGATGATGGGACTCAGCCGGTCGGCAGCGCTGGAGTTCTCCTTCTTCCTGTCGATCCCGATCATGGTTGGCGCGACGGGGTTGAAGTTGACGCAAGCCATCATGGGCAAGGCCTCGCGCGGTGGGGAAGAGCTGGTCATGACGGGTCATCGATGGGGAGTGCTCGCGGTCGGGTTCGTCGTCTCGTTCTTCGTCGCTTGGGCAGTCATCGCGTGGTTCATGGCGTGGGTGCGACAACGTGGGTTCACACCGTTCGCTATTTACCGGATTGTGCTTGGTATCGTCGTGCTGATTTGTGCAGGATATGCGGGACATGAGGATTGAGGGCTTAGCCTCTTTCTTAATGAACGAAGGTGAACTTCCACGCTGGAAACCTGGTTCACCATTTCTTCTCGCTGCAGCATTGGACGATCGTCATTGACTGCGTATAGTTGGCTGGGCACTTCGTGGGGAACGTCGCATGGTTCTACACATCCTCCGAGCCTTGTTCATCCTCGTCATCTTTGGCGTGGGGATGTTCTTCCTTCAGCAAAGCGGCTTTCAGCTTGGTAGCGACGGGGAATGGAACTGGTTGATCCCTGCTACCACACTCGTGGTGGGCGTCTTCTTCGTCTGCATCGACATTCTTTCACCGCGCCAGAAACTGGCTGTCTTTTCGGGCACTTTTTTCGGCCTGGTGGTTGGTTTGGTGCTCGCTTACGCGCTGAGCTTCGTCGTCCAGTTGCTGGTCGACCAGTACCTGCCGCAACGGTTGAACGATCAGCGGAATGTGCTGGTGCAGTTCTTCAACCTCGTCGTGGGCGCGACGACCTCTTACCTGGCCATCAGCTTCATCCTGCAGACAAAGGACGACTTCCGGTTCATCATCCCGTTCGTTGAATTCTCGAAACAGACGAAAGGGGCCAGACCGATCTTGCTCGATACCAGCATGCTGATCGACGGGCGAATCGGGGACATCTGCGCGACCGGTATTATTGAAAGTCAGCTCATCGTTCCGCGCTTCGTCCTGCTCGAACTGCAACAGGTCGCCGACAGCGCCGACAAGCTCAAACGCAATCGCGGCCGGCGCGGGCTCGACGTGCTGGCGAAGCTGCAAAACAACATCCGGGTCTCGGTGATCCTGTACGATTCATCCGCCCGTGAAGAGGACAAAGACGCTGCGGTCGACACAAAATTGCTCAACCTTGCGAAAGATTTGAATGCCCGTGTGCTCACGAACGATTTCAACCTGAACAAGGTCGCGCAGTTGCGCGGGGTTGATGTTATCAATATTAATGAGCTGACCAATGCCTTGAAGCCCGTCGTGTTGCCGGGTGAGAAAATGATTGTCCGGGTCGTCAAGGCCGGTGAAGAGGCGGGGCAGGGTGTTGGCTACCTGGATGACGGCACCATGGTTGTCATCGAGCAGGCCCGCAACTTCGTCAACGACGAGGTCGAGATCGTCGTGACCAGCGCCTTGCAGACCAGCGCTGGAAAGATGATTTTCGGCCGACTGAACGACGCTGCGGCATCGCGAAACAAGCCACCGCAACAAGGCCGTATCGAGCAGCGACCGAATCCAACGGCGCGATCCTGATTTCCGCGATTGCTGCATTCGGCTCGATCGGTTAATCGATGCCGCATGCGTTATCGAACTTCGTTTGTTTTTCTCTCCGCATTCCTCCTCAGCGGCATTGCCCATGCCGACGAAGTCGTTTTCAGGAACGGTGATCGGCTGACGGGAACTGTTACCAGCGCATCGGGTGGCAAGTTGACCATCAAGACCAGCATGGCTGGTGACGTTACGGCACCACTAACGAACATCGAGTCGTTTCGCACGAACGAGCCGATCACGATTCGTCTGGTTGACGGCACGACAGTCAGGCAAAAGGTAGAACCCGCAGAAGCAGGAAGTGTTCGCACAACGCGAGGCGCACTGGGCCCACAGACGATCGAGTTCGCGAAGATCGACGCGATCAATCCCGTGGGACCGAAATGGACCGGTTCCGTCCGCGCGGCGGCTGAGCTGAATCGGGGAAACACCTACACCGATGGCGTTCAACTAAGGGCCGACGCCCAGCGGCGAGGAATTGATGATCGCATTGAACTCGGCGCCGGCTACAGCTTTGGGCGCGAAAGAAGCACTGATACAGGCGAGAAAAACACCACCGAAGATAACTGGTTTACCAAGGGAAAGTACGACTATTTTCTAAGCAGAAAACTGTACTTGTTCGCGCTAATGACAATCGAGAAGGACAGAATCGCCAACCTCGATATCCGTGTGTCACCAAACGTCGGTGTGGGTTATCAATGGTACGAGCGTCCTGGCTTCAACCTCCGCACGGAGCTTGGTGGTGGCTGGGTCTACGAGGACTACGAGGATGGCGGGGATGACGAGCATTTCAGCGCCAGGGCTGCGTACCATGTCGACCGACTGCTCACCGATCGACTGCGGGTTTTCCACGATCTGGAATACATTCCAAGCGTGGAGGACATCGAGGATTTCAACGTGAACGCCGACCTCGGACTGCGGCTTGATATCACCAAGCGGTTCTTCACTGAGTTTCGGGTCGAGTGGCAGTACGATTCCACACCCGCGCCCGATGCGGGAAAGAATGATACGAAGTACCTGACCACTATCGGCTGGCAATTTTGAGATAGCGTCACACGTTGGCATCTCCAATCTGGAGCCGTCTCGCCGACGGTCCGCTGCACGAATTTTGGGCGCGCGAACCGGATTCGGGCTTACGTGCCTCAGAAGTGCGCGCTGTCAACTGCAATATTTTACTGCCAAGCATGTTGCACGGGATTTGCTCTGCTTTTCTCCAGCGGCAAAGCGTCGGTTCTGATCGCGGTCGGAATGCGAGCTTGATTGAGGGCTGACGCGTGTGTCTTACGCGTCAAATCTGACGAATTTCCAGCAGCAGCAAGTTCTGAAGCCGAATTTCGAGAACTCGGATAGTCTAACAAACCCTTACCGATTCGGCCGGTGCAGGAATGGATAGCGGACCCTTATGGCAAAGTACAAATTGGAGTACATCTGGCTCGACGGCTGCAAGCCCACGCCCAGCCTTCGTGGCAAAACCCTGTTGAAGGATTTCGACTCCTTCCCGTCGCTCGAACAACTGCCACTTTGGGGTTTCGATGGTAGCTCGACGCAACAAGCCGAAGGACACAACTCCGACTGCGTGCTAAAGCCGGTTGCGCTGTACCCGGACCCCAAGGTCCCCAACGGTGTGATCGTGATGAACGAGGTGTTGCTCCCGGACGGTACGCCGCACCCGACCAACGCACGCGCGACGATCCTCCATGACTCGGGCACCTGGTTCGGTTTCGAGCCGGAATACTTCCTATACAAGAACGGCCAGCTCCTCGGCTTCCCGGCCGAAGGGTTCCCGGCTGAGGGCCAGGGTCGCTATTACTGCGGGGTGGGCTATACGCTGATGGGCGGCATCGCCCCACGCTGGGCAAGCTCATTGCAGAGGCGGTGGAGTTAAAAACCAACGCCAGCTCGAATGCAGGCGACTACCCAAATCAACGCTGACGACCGCATCGTCGCCAGCAATTTGAAACCGAATTTGCCGAGCGGCCTAAGCGTTTTTCCCGAGTTTCGGGCACTTTGACACCGGTTGACCGGTCGCAGAGAATGGCCATTCTACCGGTCGCTGCTGGCACCATCGGCCGGATAGTGATTTCGCAAAACACCCATCAAGGAGAAGGTAATGTCCACCGTACGCCAAGACGCGATCAGCAGCATCGCGACGGCCAAGCACGTGCTCAACCGCGTCGATTTCCGCAAAACGCACATCAAGGACCTGTTCGGCGCGAACGTCTTTAACGAAGAGACCCAGCGTGCGCGTCTGCCCAAGCCGATCTTCAAAGCATTGCAGAAGACGATCAAGCACGGTGCCCCGCTCGACCCGACAATCGCCGACGCCGTCGCCAGCGCGATGAAGGACTGGGCGATGGAAAAGGGCGCGACCCACTACACGCACTTGTTCCAACCCATGACCGGCATCACCGCCGAGAAGCACGACAGTTTCATCGCGCCCGATGGCGTGGGTGGAGCGGTCGCTGAGTTCAGCGGTAAGGAATTGATCAAGGGTGAGCCCGACGCGTCGTCGTTCCCCTCGGGTGGCCTTCGCGCCACGTTCGAGGCCCGTGGCTACACCGCGTGGGACCCGACCTCGCCAGCCTACATCCAGGAAGCACCCAACGGTTCGACGCTCGTCATCCCGACTGCCTTCCTCTCGTGGACCGGTGAGTCGCTCGACAAGAAGACGCCTCTGCTCAAGTCGATGGACGCCCTGAGTGTCCAAGCGATGCGCGTGCTGAAGCTGTTCGGCAAGGATGCCCAGCGAGTCATCACGACGGTCGGCCCGGAGCAGGAATACTTCCTGATCGACAAGAGCTTTTACCTGCTGCGCCCCGACCTCATCGCCGGGGGTCGCACGCTGTTTGGTGCGCCACCACCAAAGGGTCAGGAACTGGAAGACCAGTATTTTGGCACGATCCCCGAGCGCGTCCTGGCATTCATGGCCGATGCGGAGACGGAACTGTTCAAGTTCGGTGTGCCCGTCAAGACGCGCCACAACGAGGTGGCACCGAGTCAGTACGAGATCGCCCCGATCTACGAGAACAGCAATCTCGCGACCGACCACCAGAATCTGACGCAGGAAGTGCTGCGTAAGACGGCTGACAAGTACGGTATGGTCTGCCTGCTTCACGAAAAGCCGTTTGCCGGCATCAATGGCAGTGGCAAGCACAACAATTTCTCGATGAGCACGGACAGTGAGAACCTGCTCGAACCGGGCAACACCCCACACGACAACGCGCAATTCCTCGTCTTCACGACCGCCGTCATCCGCGCCGTCGCCAAGTACAGCCGCATCCTGCGTCTGTCGATCGCGTCTGCCCACAATGACCACCGCCTGGGCGCCAACGAAGCCCCACCGGCGATCATCTCGATCTTCCTGGGTGACCAGCTCAACGACGTCATCGAGCAGATCGAAAAAGGTGGCGCCAAGACCAGCAAGCAAGGAGGCATGTTCCAGACGGGCGTCAGCGTGCTACCGGCGCTGCCGAAAGAGGCCGGTGACCGCAACCGCACGTCACCGTTTGCCTTCACGGGCAACAAGTTCGAGTTCCGCGCCGTCGGTTCCTCGGCCAACATCGCCGGTGCCAACACGGTGCTGAATTCGATCGTCGCCGAGTCGCTGGACTTCATCGCCACGGAGCTTGAAAAGAGCATTAAGGGTGGCAAGAGTCTCGCCGACGCAACTCAGGCGCTGCTGCCGGGCATCATCAAGGAGAGCAAGAAGGTCGTGTTCAACGGCAACGGTTATTCGGAAGAATGGCACAAGGAAGCCGAGAAGCGCGGCCTGCCCAACCTGAAGAACACTGTTGATGCCTTGCCGGTGATGATCGAGCCCGAAACCATCGCGTTGTTCGAGAAGTACAAGGTGTACTCGAAGCGCGAACTGGAAAGCCGCTATGTCATCCTCTCCGAAGCCTATGTGAAAGCGCTGATGATCGAAGGCAAGACCGCGCTGACCATGGCCAAGACCATGATCCTGCCGGCTGCGTTGCGATACCAGAAGGAAGTCGGTGAAAGCATCGCCGCCGCCAAGAACGCCGGCGCAAGCAGCGCGGCGGGATTGGAAATGTTCGGCACGCTCGTCAGCACGATCAACGAGTTTACCGCGGCGGTTAAGGTGCTGGAGAAGGCCGTCAACCACCACGTCGACGGCGAGGCCTACGACCACGCCAAACACGCCCGTGAGCACATCTTCACCGCGCTCATCGCCGTCCGTGAGCCCGCCGACAAACTGGAAGGCATCGTCGCCGACGACCTCTGGCCGTTGCCGACGTATCGTGAAATGCTGTTCATTAAGTAAGCCGGGTCTCGGTTTACCACAATGTGTAGTCTGAAAATGGAAACGCCCCGATGCTGTGAAGCATCTGGGCGTTTTCATTTAACCCCGTACCACGGGCGGCCCGCCCGTGCTTTGATTTTTGTTTAAGACAAGACATGGGCGGGCCGCCCATGGTACGGCAGAGTGGGCTACCGCGCCGCCATGACCTTCAGGCTGCGGGTCTTCTTGCGGGGGACCTCAGCGACGAGGTCGTAGTTCTGGAAGTCTGTGACCTGCACGTTCACCAGTTGCCCGGGATGCAGGTCGGTGCCGTTGCCGTCGACGAAGACGCAACTGTCGATGTCCGGTGCCTGACTGCGGCTGCGGGCGACGAAGCCATCTTCCGCATCACGACCGGCGGGGCGTTCGATCAGCACGTCGATCGTCTGACCAATCATCGCTTCGCTTTTGGCGAACGCGACGTCCTGTTGCGCCAGCATCAGTTCCTCGACGCGGGCTTGTTTCACTTCCTCCGGCAGTTGGCCATCCATCTTCGCCATCGGTGTGCCAGGCTCGGCGCTGTAGGGGAAGACGCCCATCATGTCGAAGCCGAAGTCTTTGACGAATTTCACGAGCTCGTCGTGCTGAGCATCGGTCTCTCCTGGCGCTCCAGCGATGAACGTCGTTCGGATCGCCATGCCGGGGATCTTGCGAAGCTTGCCGAGCAGCGTTTCGATCTGGTTGCGGGACACACGCCGCTTCATTTTCGTCAGCACTTCGTCGTTGATGTGCTGCAGTGGCATGTCGATGTATTTCACGATGCGATCACTGGCAGCGATCGTTGCGATCATCTCGTCGGTGAAGCAGCTCGGGTAGGCGTACATCAAACGCAGCCAATGCACGTCCTTCAACTGCCTGTCGAGCGTGCGCAGCAATCCCGAGAGGCCAGCGGCGTACTGAATGTCCGTGCCGAAGCTGGTCGTATCCTGGCCGATCAGGTTCAACTCAACCGCACCGTCGGCAGCGAGTTCCTTGGCTTCCAGCAGCACCTGCTCGACTGGCTTGCTGCGCATCAACCCGCGAATACTCGGGATCGTGCAGAAGCTGCAACCCTGATTGCACCCTTCACTAATGCGCAGATACGCGTAATGGCGGGGCGTGAGGCGCAGACGCGCGCTGTCATTCTCAAACACGGGCAGGCGGTTCGTCTTGGTCTCAGGACCTGTGGACAGGATGCCGGCCTGCGTCGCCAGCTCGCGCGACAGGTCATGATACTTGCCGAGGAAGTGCCCGTGTTCCTGTCGTGGATTAGACGCGCCGCGCACAGCCTCGACGATGTGCTCACGATCGAACACGCCTACCAGCCGGTCGACTTCCGGAACGTCGTTCAGCAACTTGGTCTTGTGCCGTTGGACCAGGCACCCTGCGACGACAACGCGTTTGACCTTGCCGGCCTTCTTGAGCGCGATCGCGTCGCGAATCTCGCGCAGCGACTCGTCTTTGCTCGCTTCCAGGAACCCGCAGGTGTTGATGACGATGGCATCGGCGCACGATGCGTCCGAGGTGACCATGATCCCGTCCCCGGCGAGCAGTCCGAGCATGCGCTCACTGTCGACGAGGTTTTTCGGACAGCCCAGGCTGACGAAAGCGACCGACTGAATCTCAGGTTTTGCGGGCCGCTTGGCCATTCAGAGCGCTCCAACGGGAAAAGGGCCGGATCATAACGACCTCGCCGGGCAACGACCAGCACAATCGACCAACGGTGCCAGCCGGACGCGAATCGTAACTCGCGCCATCACCCTCGGTTGTACGATGTCCCGTAAACAATCCTAACTATGCGCACCGATTGTGCAAGGTTCGGGCAAACCCGAATATTCTGCCTAAAGTGTTGACGCTGTTGGCTTTATGGCCGTCTATTTGCATGAAGAGAGCAACCCTGATATGCTGTTTTCATGCCAATTCGAGCAAAGGCGCGTCAAAGCACGCGTCGACGGACTACGGTCATTTCATCCCGTCCCAAAACCGGAAAGCGCACGCTTCGCAGCGATGTGAACAACCGGCTTCACGACGTAAAGGTCCGGGCAATGGACATGAAACCCGCCGCTTCGTCGGGTGCCTCAAGCTACACCAAAGCCCTTCGCTATCTCGCCACACTGGCCGATTTTGAAAAGATGCGGATCGTGCGCTACACGCCGCAGAATTTCGACCTCGATCGTATGCGCGGTTTGCTCAAGAAGATTGGCAACCCGCACGATCAGTTCCGCAGTGTTCACGTTGCCGGAACTAAAGGCAAGGGAAGCACTTGCACGATGGTCGCAGCCATGCTGCAAGCGACCGGGTACAAGGTCGGTCTGTACACAAGCCCGCACCTGGTCGACATTCGCGAGCGTTTTGTCATCAATGGTGAAATGATTCCGCAAGCCGACTTTGCCCGGCTGGTGCGGCTGGTCGAACCGTTCGTCGCCAAGATCAAACCGTCCCCCAGCTACTTCGACGTTCTGACTGCGGTCGCGTTTAAGTGGTTCGCTGAGCAGAAGGTCGAGATCGCGGTCGTTGAGACCGGTCTCGGGGGCCGTCTGGACAGCACGAACGTCATCAAGCCGGAAGTGACCGCGATCACCAGCATCAGCAAGGACCACATGGCCCAACTGGGTCACACGCTTGCCAAGATTGCCGAGGAAAAGGCCGGTATTTTCAAGGCGGGCGTCCCGGCCGTTACGGTCCAGCAGGACCCGGAGGTCGAGCGCGTGATGAAGGCGGCTGCCGACAGGGTCGGCGCGCCGTTCGACATCGCTGGCAAATCCATCGAGTTCAGCTATCGCTTTGAATCCAGCCGCCTGCACGGTCCGCACAACCGGGTCTGCCTGACGACTCCACAGAGCAAGTTCGAACACTTGGCCGT
Source organism: Tepidisphaerales bacterium (assembly GCA_038223165.1). Taxonomy (GTDB): domain Bacteria; phylum Planctomycetota; class Phycisphaerae; order Tepidisphaerales; family Tepidisphaeraceae; genus DASYHQ01. Next base: position 11,895 of record JBBRHE010000039.1, on the reverse strand, counting down.
CCCGCTCGTCGGGGAACACCAGGCCATCAACCTTGGTTTGGCGTTGTCGATTATCGACCGTCTGAAGACCCGTGGCATCGCGATTAATGACAGCCGGGCGATTGAAGGGCTTGCGAAGGTCCAACTGCCCGGCCGGATGGAAATGCTGAGTCAGGCCCCGCGGGTCATCGTCGACGGCGCTCACAACGCCGCCAGCCTCGATGCCCTGATGAAGGCGATCGGCCAGCATATTCCGTACGACAGCATGGTCGTCATCTTCGGTTGCTGCAGTGACAAAGACGTCCCTGGGATGCTCGAACGCATCACCAGTGGCGCCGACAAGGTCATTTTCACCGCCGTCGACAATATCCGCACCGCCAACCCCCACGAGCTGGCGGCCCGTTACGTCGAACTCTACGGAAAAATGGCCCAGGTCGCGGGTTCATTGGAAGAGGCCCTGGGCATTGCCAACCGCGCAGTGACCAAGGAAGACCTCATCACAATCACCGGTAGCTTCTATCTCGTCGGTGAAGCAAAGAAGTATTTCACTTCCAAGAATGCCGGCCAGTCGATGCCGTATTCACCGTTGACGAAGATGTAGCGTTATTTCTCTTAAAATCTGTATCCAACAAAGCGTGGCGCCTCCTGGCGTCACGCTTTTTCTTTGAGCATGCTTCGTGTCCTACGACCTCGCGCACGAAAAAGGACGCGAACCGATGGCTCGCGTCCCTGTTGCATTTTTGATTTCTCAGAACCGTCCGGCTCGCCTTAGGCGACCGAAACCTGCACGTAATCTTCCACGCTCGCCAGATCCTTGATGCTCTGGGGGGTGGCCTTGATCGTGGCAGCGGCCCCTTGAACCAGGTTCGGGTGAACCTTATTGGGGAGCTTGGTCCAGATCTGCCCACCGCGACGCTTGGGCAGGGGCTTGAAGTTCGCGCTGCGGACTTCAATGGGCCGATAAACGGCCTTGTCCTGCATAAACAACCGCTCGAGCGTCTTACGCGACGCCTCGCGGCGAACGTGCTTCTTAATCGTGATGCGGACCGTCTGGCCCGTTTTTGCTGCAATTGCCATAAATCTACTCCAACCGAATGAGGGGGAAAGTATATCGACCGCTGCGGAAACGGCAAGGGGAAGCGATCTAAAGCCGGAAAATACGGTAACGCAGAGGCGCTAAGGGGAGACGCAGAGGTACGCAGAGAAGTTGGGAAAACGGGCTTTGTTTCGTTCTGTTTTTTAACATTTCATGGGTTAGCCCCGTGTTTCACTGCGTCGCCCTCGCGTCTCTGCGGTGAATCCGAATGAGTAAAGCTTGTTTGAACTCGTCATCCGGCGTACCAGTATGACCCACATGATCCGCCCGTTGACCATTGGCAACCTCAAACTTGCGACGAACCTGCTGCTTGCTCCCATCGCGGGGTATTGCGACTTGGGGTTCAGGCTCGTCGCGCGGTCGTGCGGTGGGGTGGGGATGGCGTCGACCGATTTGCTCTGCCCAGCGGGTGTGCTGCGCGAAAACTACAAGTCGATGATTCTCGCGGCCACGTCGCCGTTGGATTCACCGTTATGCATGCAGCTATACGGTGCCGACGCGGACATGCTCGCCGACGCCGCTCGCTGGGCCGAGGACCGCGGAGCGCATGTCGTCGACATCAACATGGGCTGCCCGGTCGACAAGATCACCAAGTTCTATGGTGGCAGCAAGCTGCTCTGCGACGTCGACAGCACCCTGAAGCTTGTCGAAAAGGTGAAATCCGCGCTGCGGCAAACACCTTTGACCTGCAAGTTGCGACTGGGCTGGGACGACACCTGCATCGTCGCGCCGCGCCTGGCGCGTCAACTGGAAGAGGCCGGTGTGTCGCTCGTCACCATCCATGGTCGTACAACCGAAATGCGCTTCAGCGGCAAGGCAAGGTTGGACGGCATCGCCGAGGTGGCCGCTGCGGTGAAGCACATTCCGGTGGTTGGAAATGGTGACATCTGTTCACCAAAGGATGCCGCGCACATGATCGCGTACACCAAGTGCGCCGGTGTGATGATCGGCCGGGCGGCGCTGTCCCAACCGTGGATCTTCCGTGACACCTGGAGCTATCTGACCACCGGGGTCATCCCCGAGCCACTGACGATCGACGAGAAAGCGCAACTGATGCGCGACCACTTCCGTGTCTACATGGAACATCGCAGTGAACGCGCCGCCGTCGTCGAGTTCCGCAAGCGCGTCAGTTGGTACGCCAAGCAGATGCACCCCTGCTGGCCACTGAAGGACGAGATGCGCACGATCAACACCGCTGCCGAGTTCTATGGTGTGGTCGATCGCTTTGTTGAATGGCGTCACTGGTACGACGAAGGTGAACGCATCGGTCGCCGGATGGGGACGGCGCATATGGCGTGCGACTGAACGCATCGGCACGTTGTCGGGGATTATTACCGCTGCCAGTCATCCCGAGATGAGCGGAAGCGACCCGAGGGATCTCGACTGCGTGGGCGATTCTGCCACATCGAGATCCCTCAAGTCGCTACCGCTCCCTTCGGGATGACATGCGCATAATCGGAGCTATACGGTCTGGCGATACGCCATTGCCCGGTGTGCGGCGGCGATTAACCCCTCAACGCCTCATCGACGACTTTCTGCACCGCAGCGATCTTAGCGAGCGCCACCTCTCTCGTCGGGGCCTCGGCGATGATGCGCATGATCGGTTCTGTGTTGCTCGCCCGGGCGTGCACCCAGGCATCGGGCCAGTCAATGCGAATGCCGTCTTGAACATCGACTTTCTCACTGACGAAGGCCTTTTTCACGGCCTCAACCGCGCGGGTGGCATCTTCGCGGCGGCAATCGAATTTGTGTTTGACGATCTCATAGCGTGGCGTCTCGGCGACCAGCCCGCTGACCGTCTTGCCGCTGCGGGCCATCAGGCCCAGTACGTACGCGATACCCACCAGGCTGTCGCGACCCCCGACGATACGCGGATCGATCACGCCGCCGTTGCCTTCGCCACCGATGACGGCGTTGTGTTCCTTAATTGCGACGATGACGTTGGCCTCACCCACCGGTGTGCGGATGACCCGACCTCCCGCAGCGGCTGCGATGTCGTCTAGCATGCGGCTGGTCGAGAGGTTCGTCACCGCTATACCACCGGGGCGTGTCGCAAGGATGTACTTCGTCGCCAGCGCCAGGCTGTATTCTTCACCGATGTACTTTCCATTCTCGTCGACGATGGCCAGGCGATCGGCATCGGGGTCCTGCGCGAAGCCGACGTCGGCCTTGTGCTTGCGGACGGCTTCAGCGAGGCCGACGAGGTTCTTTTCGGTCGGCTCGGGCTCGTGCGGAAATTGCCCATTGGGGGTCGCGTGCAGGTGGACCAACTGACACCCCAGCTTGTTCAGCAGCGTCGCCGTCGCGACGCAACCGGCGCCGTTGACGCTGTCGAGAACGACCTTGAACCGCTTGGTGCTGATGCCGAGAACATCGACGTGCTCCAGAACGCGCTTCACGTGCAGCGCATGGGTGTCACCGTTCCTGGTGGGTGGAATAAGGCTCTGCACGCGCACGTTGTTTGTTTCACCGGCATCATAGATCGCCTTGATCTTCGCAGCGTCGGCGGGCGGTGGGGCGACACCCTCAGCGTTCAGGAACTTCAGGCCGTTCCACTCGATCGGGTTGTGCGACGCGGTGATGACGATCGCGGCGTCGGCACCGAGGTGCTTGGCCATCATCGCAACGCCGGGTGTGGTCACGATGTCCAGGTCGATCAACTCGCACCCTGCAGAAACCAGCGCGGCGGCGGCGGCGTCGCGCACCCAGAAACCACTGGGCCGACTGTCCCGGCCGATCACGATCTTCGGTGCCTTGCCAACGGGCACGTGGGTCTTCACCCACACCGCAAACGCCGCGGCCATTCGGCCGACGACTTCGGGCGTCAAGGTGCCACCGATCGTCCCGCGCATGCCCGATACACCGATCATCAATGCTTCCATGCGTCTCCAAATGCTGTTCGAGTTCCCCCTGCATTATGGATTTGCCGCCGCGTCCGGCAAGGCGTATCGTTTGGGGAAGTAGGCAGTAGGCGGTAGGCAGAGACGTAGCACTGCCTACTGCCTACTGTCTACTGAAACACTTATGGACCGCCAGGAACTTAACATTCGTCTTCCTCAGCTTGTCGACAAGATCGTCGAATCGGCGCGCACTCAGCCGGGCATGACGCACTTGGACCGTGTTCTGCTACCGCACCGCGACTCGATCATCGAGATGGTCACCAAGCTGCGCGAACTGGTCTTCCCGGGCTATTTCGGCAAGCAGGGGCTGACGGCCGAGAATGTGCAGTTCCGCCTTGGCGAACTGACCGTCGAAATTGCCGACATCCTCTACGAACAAATCCGCCGATGCCTGCGCTACCGCAAGCGAATCCCGGATGGCGCGATGGACGACGAGTGCCGCGAATGCGACCACGCCGCCGCCGAGCTGACCCACGCGTTTCTGACGCGCATCCCCGCGGTGCGCGAGCTGCTGGCTGCCGACGTCCAATCCGCCTACGACAGTGACCCGGCTGCCAAGGGGACCGACGAGACGATCTTCTGCTACCCCGGCCTGCTCGCGATCTTCGTCCAGCGGCTGGCGCACGAACTGTACACCATGAACGTCCCGCTGTTCCCGCGCATCATGACCGAATACGCGCACAGCCTGACCGGCATCGACATCCACCCCGGTGCCGCGCTCGGCAAGAGCTTCTTCATCGACCATGGCACCGGTGTCGTCATCGGTGAGACGTGCAACATCGGCAACAACGTCAAAATCTACCAAGGTGTGACTCTGGGCGCGCTGGCGCCCGATCGGTTCGTCGAAGAGTTCCGCAGCCGCAAGCGCCACCCAACCATCGAGGACGACGTCATCATCTACGCCGGCGCCACCATCCTGGGTGGCGACACCGTGATCGGCAAAGGTGCGCTCATCGGTGGCAATGTCTTTATCACCAACAGCGTCCCCGCGTTTAACCGAGTGACAGCCGACCCCCCCAAGCTCAAGTACCGTGAACGCCGCCAACGCAATAGCGGGGCGTCTGAGTTTTCAGGCGATTATCAGATTTAATCCGCTGCACGCGAGGAGGACAAAGCGTCAAGCGTGTCGCACACTGCTTCAGTTCTCACCCGTCCGCCCACCGCGAGGAAGCCCCAGTGGGTTGGCGAGCACCTTGCGCCGGCAGGTGCCGCACACGCGATACTCGAACCGCCGGTGCACGTCGTCCTGCAGGTCGTCGGGGCTCATCCCCTTCATCTGCTCGATCAGCGCGTCCATCTCCGCCTGCAAGTCGGCGCTTGCCAATTGTTCCCCCGTCATAGCGGGCATTGCAGGGTCGGCGAAGACGTCGATGCGGACGACGTAGTGCGACCCGTCGGCGATCGGTCTATTGCATAAGGCACATCGGCCACCGGGCGACTCCATGCCCACCATTCTAGTCTCATCGCGCCTCCTCGCGTATGATCGCCCGTCCCTATGTCTGACAAGCCTTTTTACATCACCACGCCCATCTACTACCCCAACGGCGAGCCGCACCTGGGCAGCGTCTACACGACCGTCATCTGCGACGTGCTGGCACGCTTCCACCGCCTGAATGGTCAGCCGACCTATTTCCTCACCGGCACCGACGAACACGGCACGAAGATGGCCAAGGCCGCCGCCGTCGAGGGTGCCGAGCCGCAGGTGCTGGCCGACAAGTATTCGCAGATCTTTCGCGACGTGTGGACCGAACTCGGCATCACCAATGACGACTTCATCCGCACGACCGAACCGCGCCACAAGGCCGCCGTCACGCGCATCGTCCAGACCATGCTCGACAGTGGCGACATCTACCTCGGTGGCTACGAAGGCTGGTACGACGAAGGTCAGGAACAGTTCGTCACCGAGACCGAAGCCAAGACAGCCGAGTACAAGTCGACCATCAGCGGCAAGCCGCTCGTGCGCTACAGCGAACCCACGTACTTCTTCCGACTCGCCAAGTACGTTCCGAAGATCATTGAGTACATCGAGGCCAACCCGCGCTTCATCGTCCCCGAAAGTCGGCGGAACGAAGTGCTCAGCAAGTTGCGCGCGGGTGTGGACGACCTGTCCATCAGCCGGGCCACGCTCAAGTGGGGCATCCCCATGCCGCACGACCCTGCCCACGTTATCTACGTCTGGATCGACGCGCTGACGAACTACATCACCGCGCTGGGATACGCCTCCGGTGACACGGGTTCGGGTGACGCCGCCGGCACCGCGCTCTACAAGAAGTTCTGGCCCGGCACGCACGTTATCGGCAAGGACATTTTGTGGTTCCACGCCGTCTACTGGCCCGCGATGCTGATGAGCTTAGGTCTGCCGCTGCCGACCACCGTCGCCGCCCATGGTTGGTGGGTTCAGGGGGGCAAGAAGGCCGGCAAGTCCACCGGCGGCATCACGACCCTGCCCGAGATCCGCGCGTTCTCTAGCACCTACACGCTCGACGCCATCCGCTACTACCTGCTGCGCGCCGCCCCGTTCGGCTCTGACCTCGAATGGAGCCCCGACGAGCTGACCAAAGCCTTCAACGAGTTGAAGAACGTCCTGGGCAACGGCCTCAATCGCACGCTCAAGATGATCGGCTCGTACCGCGGCGGGCTGCTGCCCGTCGGCAAGCTCACCGACCCGATCGACCACGCGCTGGCCGAGAAGATCACCGCGCTGTCCACCGACGTGCGCTCTGCCTACGACCGTCTCGACCTACAGGCCGCCGTCATGCTCCCGATCGACCTCGCCCGCGCGGTCAATGGCTACATCGACGCCACCGAACCCTTCAAACTCAAAAAGGACCCCGACAAGTCCGACCGCCTCGACACGGTTTTAGCCCTCTCTGCCCAAGCCATGGCCCGCGCCTTCATCGCGCTGCTCCCCATCCTCCCAACCAAGGCTGCCGAGGCCCTGGCCCAGCTCAACGTCAACCTCGACGGCAAGACGTTTGACGACCTGATGTCCCACGACCTGCCCGCCGGCCATTTAGTAGGCGAAGGCAAACCGCTGTTTCCGAATGTGGAGAAGCCCAAAGCGTAAGACAAGAACATCGCGGATCGACATGACACTTTCCCGCAAATTGCTCTTCGTCCTCAAGGTCTTCGCGTGGTCTGTCCCTCCCGCGTTGATCACCATCGTTCTGATGTTCGTCGCCGCTCTCACCAGCTACTCCGGAGGCTGGCTAGGGAAGCGTTGGACGATATGATCTAACAAAGGAGCGGAGTGTATGACCCCGACGGACTTGCTTATCCCTGCCGAAACGATCGAGCGGGCAATCGCAACGTTGCTCGCCGAGGCACCTCACGGATCGAAGGTTATCCTGTTCGGCTCCTATGCGCGCGGTGAAGCGAACGGTGACAGCGACCTCGATTTTCTGGTCGTTGAGCCGACGCTCACCAGTCGGCGTTCGGAAATGGTGCGTCTTCGGTCCGCTCTGCGACCGCTGAAGATTCCAGCCGACGTACTCGTGGTCAGTCGGACCGCTTTCGATGCCTGGAAAGTGCTTCCAAATAACGTGATTTACGAAGCGAATACCAAAGGAAAAGTCTATGAGTCAGCCGCCTGATCCATCGGTTGTCTTTTTCCAGAAAGCGAAAAGGGGACATCCAGAATGCCATTCACTTAAGCGATTTGCAGACCCCGGAAACCGCATCCATGGCGTTTGCTCGATCTTGGATCACAGATGGGCCTCGATGTTTGGGCACCGAAGCGGGACCGTAATCGCACATGGGAGAGCCGCGTCATCGCGAGCGTGCCCAAACTCCGCGATCGTCTACCGACACAATTCGACGAGAACACGAACCGCACGATCGAAGAAATCGATGTACTTTGGTTGCAAGGTCAAACGATAGTGGCGGCGTTCGAAGTCGAACACAGCACATCGATCTTCTCCGGACTCCTTCGCATGTCAGATCTCTTGACAATGCAGCCAAACATTACGATCAACCTCTACATCGTCGGGCCCGATGAGCGGCACACAAAGTTCGAGAATGAGGTAGCGCGACCAACGTTTGCCGCACGTGCGCGGCCGTTGCATTCACTTTGTCGCTTTCTCCCGTATTCGAAATTGTGCGAGCGTCTGGAAGAAGCAAAAAACGTAATCCGTTTCCTCCGCCCGGAGTTTCTCGATGAGATCGCAGAACTTTATGATCCGGAACGGGAAGCGGATGAGTAAGAACGGATAAAGGGACATCAAGAATATCCCCGCGCCCGGTTTGGATTTGGCCGGCGGTCGGGCGGGGTGAGCGCCGCGAGGTCGTGGGAGGGTGCGCTTTGGAATCGCATAAGGTGCGCTGTGCGCAAGGCGACGTTGTGGCGCGCAGCAGTTCGATTGCGATTCGCAAAAATTACTCGTCTATTTCCTCGACGGAATCGCATGTCGTTCTGAAAAAGTGCGCGCCGTGGGGCTTCGGCGCGCATCGAGTTCGGTAGGGGTAGGAACCGTTGTGCTGGCGCAGGGCGAGAGTCGTCGGCGATGTTCTTTGGCAACTGAATAGGTGGTGTGTGTGGCGCGATGAGGGCGCGAGGACCGGTGTGCGCGGACGGTGGGGGTGGGAACCGAGTCGGTGAATTGGGGTCGTATCGATCGCTATCGGTTCGTGTCGTTTGAGGTCGTTTGTATGTCGGTTCTATGTCGGTTGGATGTCGGTTCGCTGGGGGATGGGAATACGTAAACGGTGTCAGGAAATGACGTTAAGGGAAATTGGGTCGTCGAAACTTTTTTCTCGTTAGAACGGGTCGGGTCGAGCGTGTTGGAGGTGGGTGGGAGTCGGGGGCGATTTGTCAGGCTTGGTGATTTCCCGTACGCTCGGGCACGGGATGAAGACCGTGTACGACGAGACCGAAACGAACCGAGCGATCGAGGGAATCGTCGATCGCATTGCAGGGGAGTTCCCGTCAGCCGAACCGATCAACATCGTGGGCATCCGCACGCGCGGGGAGACACTGGCCGACCGCATCGCTGCGAAACTGGCGGGGCGCGGGTATGGGCAAATCGGTCGGGGGATTCTGGACATCACGCTCTATCGAGATGACTTGTCGGAGATCGGCCCGGGGCCGTTGGTGAGGCCCACGCAGATGAACATCGTGGTCGACGGGGTGCCGATGGTGCTCGTGGACGACGTGCTGTTCACAGGGCGAACCGTCCGAGCGGCGCTCAACGCGCTGGCGGATTTTGGCAGGCCCAGGATCATCCGGTTGGCAGTGCTGGCGGATCGGGGAGGGCGCGAGCTGCCCATTCACGCGGACTACGTGGGGGCGGACCTGGGGCAGTTACCGGCGCACGAGAAGGTGTGCGTGAAGTTCACGGAGAACGATGGTGTCGACGGGATGACCGTTGAACCCCGCCACTCGCTATAACGACACATGACGCCCCACATGACCCCCAGCGCCGTCGCAGCAGGTTCCAACATTGATGGCACCGCGCGCATGAAGTGGACGCGCAAGCACCTGCTGTCGATCGAAGAACTGAGTGTTGACGAGATCAACTTCATCCTCGACACGGCCCTGAGCTTCAAGGAAGTGTCGACGCGCAGTGTGAAGAAAGTGCCGGCGCTGCGCGGCAAGGTCGTCGTCAACGCGTTCTTCGAGGACAGCACCCGCACACGGATGAGCTTTGCGCTCGCTGCCCAGCGATTGAGCGCGGACGTGCTGGAGTTTACCGAGAAGGGGAGCAGTGTCAGCAAAGGTGAAACCCTGATCGACACGGCCAGGAACATCGAAGCGATGGGCATCGACGTGATGGTTGTCCGTCACGCGGCGGCAGGGGCTGCGGAACTGCTGGCGCGGACGTGCAAGTGCAGCATCATCAACGCAGGGGACGGCGCCCACGAACACCCGACACAAGGGTTGCTCGACGCCTACACGATTCGTGAGCGGTTTGGAAAGGTGGAAGGACTGAAAGTCGCGATCGTCGGAGACATCGTCAACAGCCGGGTCGCCCGGTCGAACCTGTGGGCGATGAAGAAGCTGGGAGCAGAGGTCATCCTGGTCGGCCCGTCGACGCTCGTCGGTAAGGCATTTGAGAGCTTGGGCGCCACCGTCGTCCACGACTTCGACTCGATCATCGGTGAGGTCGACGTCATCAACATGCTCCGCGTGCAGAACGAGCGCATCAAAAGCAGCCAGTTCCCCACCGTCCGCGAGTTCACCAGGATGTATGGACTGACGTGGGACCGCTTCCAGCGATGCAAAAAGGACGTCTTCATCATGCACCCCGGCCCAATGAACCGCGGGATCGAGATCCAATCCGACATCGCCGACGGCCCGCAGAGTGGAATCCTGCAGCAAGTCGCCAATGGGTTAGCGGTGAGGATGGCGGTGCTGTTTTTGGTGACGCAGGTTTCAGGGGAAGAGACGCGAAGGCGCGAAGACGCGAAGTAGGCGCGAAGGTGGGAAGCATGAACGTTTATGATTTCCGCGAGCGTGGAAATGCAGGCGTGCCCGAGGATGTCGAGCTGTTGGCTCAGCGAATGATCGGCGCTGCCATCGAAGTTCACCGGTTAGTGAAGCCAGGACAGCAGGAGAACGTCTACAAGAACGCCATGTCGCACGAATTGTCGCTGCGCGGTATTCCTCATGCGTGCGAAGTTCCGGTCGTCATCATCTACAAAGGACTAGTGGTAGGCGAGGGCAGGATCGACATCCTGATCGCAGACTGTTTGATCGTGGAACTCAAAGCGGTAGCCTCGTTGTTGACGACTCATACGGGACAGGTGATTGCATACCTTCAAGCACGGGACCTGCGGCTCGGTCTCCTGATGAACTTCAACGGCGAGCTGATGAAGAACGGCATTAAGCGAGTCATCAATACCTACGCATCCTAACTTCGCGTTTCCTTCGCGTCTTCGCGACTTCGCGTCTCCTAAACTCTTATGACCACCCTCATCATCAACGGCACCGTCATCGACCCCTCGCAGGAGATCAATCGCAGGGCGGATGTGTTGCTGCGCGATGGGAAGGTGGCGGGGATTGGGGAGAACCTCGGGAAGGCGGACCGGGTGATCGATGCGACGGGGTGTTACGTCACGCCGGGGTTGCTTGATATCCATGTTCACTTTCGCGAGCCCGGTGATGAGGAAGAGGAGACGATCGCCTCCGGTTCCGCAGCGGCGGTGGCGGGGGGATTTACGAGCGTCTGCTGCATGCCGAACACGAAACCGGCGTTGGACACCGAGGCGGCGATCGAGTTTGTGCTTAGAGAAAGTGAACGCATCGGGCTGGCCAATGTCTATCCGACCGGTGCGATCACCAAGGGGCGACATGGCAAGGAGCTGGCTGAAATCGGGTCGATGCACGAACGCGGGGCGGTTGCGTTCACCGATGATGGCGTGGGTGTAAACGATGCGTCCGTCATGCGAAAGGCACTGCAGTACTGCAAGATGTTTGACACAGTCATCATGCAGCATTGCGAGGAGGAAACGCTCGCGGGTGGGGCGATGAACGCGGGGGTGGTCGCGACGTCACTGGGATTGCCGGGCGTTCCTGGCGAGGCAGAACAGTTGATGATCGGGCGCGACGTGCTGCTCAATCGCACGATCGGATGCCGGTATCACGTGCAGCACATCAGCACCGCGTGGAGTGTAGAACTCGTCCGCAGGGCGCAGCGCGATGGTCTGCCGATCACCGCAGAGGTTGCGCCGCATCACCTGTTGCTGACGGACGAGAGCTGCAGATCGTACGACACGAACTACAAGATGAATCCACCACTGCGGACCGCCGCGGATGTTGCAGCGTGCATCGCGGGCGTCGTGGACGGGACGATCGACGTCCTCGCTACCGACCACGCGCCACATCTGGCCGAAGAGAAGGAACTGGAATTCCCGCAAGCGCCCAACGGGATCATCGGGCTGGAATGTGCCCTGTCGCTGTACATAAAAGCACTCGTCGAGCCG
>JBBRHE010000038.1:0-22112 GCA_038223165.1 Tepidisphaerales bacterium | reverse complement strand
ACTGGCGGCGTTCTTGATCGCCTGGGCTTCGTCGAGCACGACGTAGTCGAACTCGTAGTCTTTAAAGAACGCCGCGTCGCGACGCAGCGTGCCATAGGTCGTCAGCACAAGGTCGTGCTCGGCCAGTTGCGCAACGTCGCGCGAACGCTGCGGGCCGGACTGGTCCAGCACGCGCATCTTCGGCGTGAACTTGGCGGCCTCCTGCATCCAGTTGAAGACGAGTGACCGCGGCACGACAACCAGCGCCGTCCCCGAGCCCGCTTCACGCCGTGCTTCGAGCATTCCGAGTACTTGGACCGTCTTACCCAAGCCCATGTCGTCGGCGAGACATCCACCGAAGCCGAACTTGCGCAGGAACTGCAGCCAGCCCAGTCCATCGCGCTGGTAGGGGCGCAGGGTGCCGACAAACGATTCCGGTGGGTCATTGGCGATAATGCCGTCGAAGCTCGTCAACTCGCGACGGGCCGCCGCAAAGACTTCGTCAAACCGCGCCGCGGGTGCCGCAGCGAGCAGGGCGTCGAGGAAGCCGATTTGCGACTTCGTGAACCGCAGGACTTCATCCTGCACCGTGCCGATGCCGGCCAGTGGCGCGTACTGTTTGAGCCATTCGGTCGGCAGCACACCGATCGAACCGTCGTCGAGCACAATCGTCCGCTGCTTTTTGCGAATCGCCGCCAGCAGGCGCGGCAGGGATGCGGTCTGGCCACCGAAGTCGACCGTGCCGTGCAGGTCGAACCAGTCGATGCCGGACGAGACGCTCATCGTCACCTGCCCGGGCTGACGGAACACACTGCCCGAGGCCTGTACGTCCCATCCGTCCAGAACGAGCCCGAGCACGACGTCGTTTAGCTTGGCAGTCGGTACGCGGAACTCGCGCGGCTTGGCGCGCAACCGTTCCGAGCGCACACCGAGTCCCATCAATCGGCGATGCGCTGCACGCTCGGCGTTGCGATCGCGCAGCACGACACGGTTGTCGCTCTCAACGATGCCGGTGCGTGGGTCGTCCGGGCTGATGATGCGCGGCCCGTATTTGAACGACAGTTGCGCCGACAGTTCCTCACCGCTCTCGGTAGGGTCGGGCGCCGCGATGATCAGTGACGGTTGCACGGCCGGGCGGTGCTCTTCCAGCTTCGCTTCGTCTGGCATCTGCAGCTTTGGCACACCGGGAAGCGTGTAGAGCTCTTCGACGAACTCGCGCAGGTTCTCGCGCGGCACCGAGAAGTTCGGTTTGTCGCGCAGCATGGCCGCCAGGTCGAACGCGCCAAACGTCTCCATACGCGAGATGCGCCCGCCGTAGAGCAGGTAACCTGCTCGCAGGATCGCGACCGGGTCTTCCAGTTCCAGGCGTTCCTCGTCGCGGCGCAGCGTGGCGCGGATCGTCAGCTCCCGCGGGCGCATCGACGCGATCGTGTCGAGCCATAGTTCGTACGGGGGTCCATCGTCCCAACTGAGAGGCGTGTACTCGCGCTCGTCGTTCGTCTGCCTCAACATGGCCCGACCAGTGTCGCAAATCTGCCGAAGGATCGTCGAGACCGCAGGACCATCGAGGTAAAACCGCGCTTCCAGCGCAGCCGGGTCGCTCGATCCCGTGCCAAAAAGCATCTGCACGATCTGTCGGTCAACCGCTTCTGGTGACGACAGCCACTGCTGAGGTGAAAAGGGGACGCGCTTGGGGGGGTGCCAGCTGTTTTCCCTGCGCCGCCGTTGAGTGGTCAGTTCGAGTGCGACGCGCCCGTCGGCGAGCGTCACGTCTGCGTTGATGATATAGGCGATTCGCGCATCGGACGGGAATCCTTCATCCGCCGGTGATGCCGCGACTGACGTCTCATCCGGTGTGTCCTTCAGATCAGTGATCGCGCGCTTCCACATCGGCTCAAGGCTGCTACCGCGCTGGATGCCTGCGTTGGCAAAATTGGGCCTCAGCGCGAAGGGGCCGGTCACCTGCAATGGCCCTGCGACCGTCGCTTCTTCGTCGGGCATGCTCGCGAGCAACCCACGGTCCTCGGCGACCATCAGTGTCGCCCAGATGTGCTTGCACGGTTCCTCGTTGAACCGGTAATCCGCGCATTCGCAAGCGAAGACTACCTCGCCGTCCCCGTTAAACGTCACCGTCACGTTGTACCGGTCACCACCGATGACGTGCGACGTGACGACGTGCCCGTTGACGTCCAGATCCTGTACGAGATCGTCGTCAACGTACTGACGCCCCCGTGAACGGACCGCGGACGAAAAATACTTCTTCAGACTTCTCAGAGACGCCAATTCAAACTCCCGGCTGCAAGGGGGGAAGATTATAGCAGGAAAGCTGCCCGTAGGGCACTGTGCCGGTAGAATTGCCGCGGAGAGGGCCGTCGGGGCGGTGGGAACTGCCCTCATGTTCGAATCAAGCGGGCACGTTAGACCGAAATCGATCAAAATGACGCGGACGATGGATGGACCATCGTCCGCGTTATGGGGAAGAGAAGGTTTACTTGCCGATGCGGAACTACTTCCGATCCGGATTATTCTTGTTCCGGCGGTCTGAGCGGACACGTTGGCCGGGGTAGCTCGAGGGGCGATTGGGTTGGGTCTTCATGATTAGACCTTTCCGGTGGTCGATGAGAGGGGCGTGGTGACACCGAGTTCTTCCTCGGAGACATGGACCTCGTCCTTGTCGCCGGGATTGTTGGCCGCACGGGCGGTGACCTTGGTGACCGCGCTCTCGATCGCGCTGACGGCGGCGCTGACCTTGTTGACGATGGCCTGCCCCGGTTTCGTGGTGGGGATGACTTCCTCGGGGTTGGTCTTTGATGCTGAAGACATGACGCCTGAATTCGCCAAACCGTTGTTTGCGGTCGCTCTGTCGAGAGCCTTCTTGGGGTCACCACTTCCGGCGTGGGTGCTTCGCTCGTGTCTTGCGGCGTTGCGGCCGTCGTTGGTGGACTCGTACTTAATGCCGATCGTCGATTCCGCTTCACCAAGGATCAGGCGGTTGACGACTTCCACGCCTTGCATGAGCGAGTGGTCGGTGTTGGAAACTTCATACTTCCACATGCCGAACCGGCCGCGCGAGTAGATGCCTTGTTCTTCCAGATAAGGGATGACCTGTTGCAGCAGGCCGTCGCGCTCAACGGAGGGCGTCGGGTAACTGTACTCGGCGTGGTAAAGCCACTTGCTGACGATGTCCTTGCGATCTTCGTCGGTGATCAGACCAGCGTTGACGAGACCGGTGACGGTGTCTTCGATGATGGTGTCTTTGTCGACGGGCTTGTGGTCGCTGTAGCTGGTTTCGCAAAGGAGCGAATAGTGCGTGTCCTTGTCGGGCGTCATGTAGGGGCTGTAGTTCGACAGGTACGTGACGCGGTAGAAGGGGCAGTTGTCTTCGGGGAAGTACATCCACGATTTGGTCGACGGGCAGGGCTGTTTGATGCCGATGCCAACCATGTAACCCCCACTGTGCTTCAGGCCGGCAGCGGCTTTTTTAATCTCGCGGGGCATTTCACCGTTGATGACGTCGTTGCAGAGTTTGTCGAGCGGCATCGAGGAGATGAGCACGTCGTATTTGACGATCTCGCCGTCCTTGAACTTGATCTCCTTACGCTTGATGTTGATGAAATCGATGGTCTTGTTGAGGTTGACGTGACCATCGAGCGCGGGGCCGAAGCGTTTGTAGAACTCACCGGTGCCACCGAACAGGGGGAACTTGAACTGGTTGTTTGGGCCCCAGCCGAAGTCATCACCACCGAGGACAACGTTTTTGAGCGCGCGGTTGATGTCCAACACGGCGACGCGTTCGCCGATCCATTCCTTGTTCATCATCTCGGCGGGGTGGGCCCAGACTTTGAAGTTGTAGGGCGTCATGAAATGCCTGGCGATGCCGTCACCGAAGACGGCGTCGATGAACTCCTTGAAGTTCGTGGCGGCCTTGGGGTCGCGCTTCGTCTGCGCCTCGATCAGGCCAGAGAGGCACTCGAACTGCTGTTGCTTGGGCAGGTAGCGGATGTTGTTCTGGAACGGGTAGGGGACCCAGGTGTCGAACATACGTACCCAGCACTCGCGGTTGTTCATCTGGAAGTCGTTGCCCATCAGCTTTTCGAAGCACTGGTCATAGTACTTGTAGTGGCTGAACATCACGTGCCCACCGATGTCCCAAGTGAAGCCTGCTTCGTCTTTGAAGCTGGCCGACAGGCCACCGATGTAGGGCAGGCGGTCATACATCTGGAAGTTCTTGTAGCCCAGTTCCTTCAGGCGATACCCAGCGCCGAGCCCCGTGGGGCCACAGCCGATGATGACGATCTTTTTTTCGGGTGTCATGACGTTTCCTTCTTGGTTGAACTAATTTCGTGACACGGTCCTCTGGACCGTGAGGCATACACACAGGCCCAGTGGCCCGTGTCACAAGTTATTACGATCCCTGCGTGTGCTTAAACTGGTATTCGAGTTCGGTTTCGCTCAGTGGCTCGACGTTGCGGTTGGAGCGGCGTTCTTTTTTGCCGATCGATTCGCGAATGAGTCGTTGCATCTCAGCGACAGTGCTTTCCCAACTACTCTGTTGTGCGAGTTCCAGGCCCTTTTGAATGCGGGCACGATCCGGGCTTTCGAGGGCACGCTGGGCGGCGGCGACGAATTCGTCGGCGTTTTTGGCTATGTCGACGATGTCGCTCCACTGGCGGACGACGTCGCGCACCGGCGTGCTGATGATCGGCTTGCCGGTCGCCATGTATTCGAGACCCTTCGTCGGGTTGATGTACTGCGTTGCGGCATTGTTAGCGAAGCACATCATGTTGATGTCGAAAGCGGCACAGTAGTTGGGCAGTTGCTGATAGTCGCGCCCACCCATCCAGAAAAGGTTCGGGAAATGCGGCAGCAGGTTCGGGTCGACCTTGACGACCGGGCCTACCATCGCGAACGACCAGTCCGGCCGCATGCGCGCCATCTCACCGACCATTGCGTAATCAACACGCTCATCGACCACACCGAACCAGCCGAGGATCGGGCGGTTCATGAAATCGATATCGGGCGGGATGTTGGTCTGCGGGTCCTGGGCTTTGTTAAAGTGACTGAACTCCACGCCGCACCCGAAGATGTGGACGTTGTCGTGCAGCTTCTTCTTGTTGGCGCCCATCTCGTAGCCACCGGTGAAGACGACGTCGGCGTGCTCGATGAGGCGGGCCTCGTTGTTCACGAGCTGCTTGGGAGCCCCGCTGAACTGTGAGAGTTCGTCCATACAATCGTAAACGACGCCGCGATTCTCGAAGTGGCCCAGCGACCAGGCGCTGTCCATCGGGCTGTAGTACCAGAGGACCGGGCGCTCGAATTCACCGTTCTCGTTCATGACGTCGATCGCTTCCTTCGCCCACTCGCGCAGCATCGCGGGGAGCTTGGGATTCTTGGCCAGCGAAGGCGCGACATGCGGGCAGAAAACCGTGACGTTGGGCATAACCCGGTGGTATTGCAGGTCAGGCTCAGCGCCTTCAGGGCGATCGAAGAAGGGTTCTTCAATGAAGAGGATCGGGTGCTTCTTGGCAAAGCGCGACAGGAACTGCTGCGGCCGCTGCCAGACAAATCCCCAGCGCAGGTGGCAGAAGACGACAATGCCGTAGCGGTCGAGCGACTTGGGGTCGACACCGTCAATTTCACCGGAAGGGGCCGCAAGTTTCTCGATTGCCTTAATGACGGCCGGCTCGGCAGCGGTGCCGGGGGCGGGGTCGACCTTCAGACCTTGGACGCCAGCCGATTGCTGTGGGGCAACCTGCGGTTGAATCCACTCGCCGATCGGGGGGAGCTGTTCTTCTTCCGCTTCCAGTGAGGGGTAGTCGATCGTGTCGATCTTGCCGACCTTCTCGTCACCACCGGCGGACAACTCCTTGAACAGCGCGACCAGCGGGCTGGCGACGCGGTTCATCGTGCCGTCCTTGTCGCGCTTGATGTTGTACAGCCCTACCTCGTGGATCTTGCCCACGCGGTGGGTGAGCGCGCCGTCCCAGTCGACCTGGTCGATCATCGGCCACCAGATCAAGCCGAGCATCGGCACGCCTTCCTCGCGCAGCCGTTTGATATGGTCGACGTTCGTCTCGAGCCAGATCTCGCGGTTGATAGGCTGACCTTCGATGCTCGTCTCGGTCAGCATGAGCGGGATGCCGTAGCGCTTCCAATAGGCGTTGGCCACGTTGTACAAGCCCGTCGGGTTGTCCGCGCGTCGCTGGCGCACCGCGCCGGTGGGGCCAATGTCGATCTGCCAGTCACTATGCGGGTAATAATCCATCCCGAAGACGTCGGGCTGTTGCGGGTTAGAGCGGAACCATGCGAGGTCGAGGTCGCTCAGGCCGTAGCTCGACACCCACGAGTGCAGCGGGTGATGCTGGTCAACCCGGCCCATCAATAGGTCCATGACGAGAAAGCGGCGCAAGTTGCGACGCTTTACCTCGGCTTCAAGGGATTTCGTACGCGTTTTGTAGCTTTCGACGGCATCGCAGAGCAGGACGATCGCGTCAGGCTGCGCAGCGCGAATCGCACGGATGCTGCGTGAGACGGCCTGCACGATGCGCGACAGCACCGGCATGTATCCGCGCCATTTGCGGGCGTGAGGTGGCCAGAAGCCAAAGTCGCCACTGAACAGGGCACTGACGAGCGGTTCGTTGAACGGGCACCATGTCTTTACCTGCCCACGGTAGCGTGTGACCATCGCGGTGGTGAACCGTTCGAGAGCCTCGGGGAACTCGGGATCACCGACAGCCTGCTTCAACCACAGCGGGGTGCCGAAGTGCATGACGTCAAGCATCAATTCAATGCCAAGCTTCTTAAACTCGGCAATCCGTTCGTCCGCCATCGTCCAGTCATATACGCCTGGTGACGACTCGATCTTGTGCCACGGCAACGCGTAACGCAGGTGCGTGCAACCGAGTTCCTTGGCCTTGGCCAGGTCTTCTTTCCAGAATGTGTTGTGCTGGGTCCAGTCGAACTGGTCGACATTCAGGTGAGGAATAAAAGAGCACTCAATGCCTGCACCCCAAACGAAATTGGTGAACGGAAGTCGCTCAGTCGTCGTAAACGAATCTGATCGCGATGCTGTTTTAATCGTTGCAATTGCTGATCCCTGCATGCGCACACCTTCTCCCCGTCCGAGCCAGGGCTCGAATGAAAAAAACAAACGTATCTCGTCACAAAGGCGGGTGAGCTGGCGAGTTGCGGTCTTGAACGTCGGAGCAAGACGCACTACCGGCAACTGAACTGCTTCAGACGGCTGTCGACAAACCGAGTTGAAATACTCGCGTTCGTTGCAAACGGCCTGCAATCAGTCTCACGACGTTCCTCACCTGATTTGCTCGACAGCGAAACCAAAACGTCCGAAACGCTGCTGGGGCTTGATGGTGACGTCCTTGTCCGATTGGTTTGCTTCATTTGACGATTCCCTTAAGACATACACTTTGCAGCGGTGAGGCCTCCCGAGAGGCCTTCCTACTTTCCAAAGCAAAACGGGTGCCCATGGACAATTCGTGATCTCATTGGACGCGTCGGTTTATGAAGCCGTGTAAGGGAACCGTGGGGGATACTACGGAAATTAATTTTCGCTGCGTTACAGCGGAGCCTGCTCACCTATTTTGAGTTGCGACAGGATGGGTACTTGGGGGATGAGAAATGGGACAGTTTGACGCACAAGAATTGCGCGTACCAGGTTCGCCGAGGAGAGTGATTGGCGCAATGCTTAGTAGTGGCTAAGCGATTGTTGCCCAACCAATTACTAGCAAATCATTGCAGCTTGCGCTGACTCGTTTCTACTCAGCAACAAGACTGTGGGTCCACTGCCGCATTCTATTGCGATTTGTCTTGACGATCGCTCACGAGCGATGCGGTTGCTTCAATCTCGACCCGCCGGTTGGGGCTCTGTCGAATGGCGTCATAAAC
This sequence comes from Tepidisphaerales bacterium, assembly GCA_038223165.1. Classification (GTDB taxonomy): domain Bacteria; phylum Planctomycetota; class Phycisphaerae; order Tepidisphaerales; family Tepidisphaeraceae; genus DASYHQ01. The sequence goes on along the minus strand of JBBRHE010000038.1, from coordinate 14,228 downwards.
GCGTTGGGCGATCGGTTCAAAAGTCGAGCAACCTTGCACGCGTAGGATGTCCGGTTGGACACCTTGCGCGACCAGAATGTCTGCGACCGCCTGGGCGCGTCGCAGTGACAAGTCCATCTTTTGATCGGCTGTCGCGCCCTCGGCGAAGTCGTCGAGTGAAGCGTGACCTTTCACGAGGACGATATTGCGATGTCCGCGAATCATCTTGGCAATGTCGGGCAGTTGTGCCAGCACGTCTGCTGGTGGCATCGACGATCCAGATTCGAACGCCAACCGCCCACCGACGATTGCCTGCTTACCGGGACGGATGGTGGTGACCTCCGGATCCGTGCCAACCGCGCCGTCGCGCTTTACCTTCGTCTCACCACCTTCACCTGGCGAGGTGCGCGGCTTCATCAGGTGAAGCTTTTCCATCAGCATATACGTGTTGACTCTATCGTCGGTCTTGGACGGGTCGGGCTCGTACCCGAACGCCTCACGGATGGCGGCCGCCATCTTCACCCATTCCTCGTCCTGAGGCTGGGCCGACCCGACGTTGGGGCTCGGTGAGGGCTTCAACACCCACAGCAACACGAACAACCCCATCATGCACATAATCAGATCGGCAAGCGTGAAGATCCACTCGGGGCATTCCTCGCAGATCTCATGCGGGTCGCATTTACCACACTTTTTGGCCATGGGTCACATCCGGAGCAGAGGGTTCACCGCAGAGACGCGGAGACGCAGAGAAAATGGAAGATTAAGACTACGCTTCTCGGTAGTTCAGCACTTTGCGGCGGATGCCGTCCTTCAAAACTGGAACATTGAAGTTGATGAGCAACCCAATCTGCCAACCACCAAGGCGGAGATAGGTAAGAAGCTGGGCGTCGTGAATCGGATGGAGCGCATCGACAGACTTCAACTCAACGACAACTCGTTCGCGAACCAGTAAATCGATCCGGTACCCAACATCCAGATTCATACCTTTGTAGGAAACCGGCAATGCGAGCTGTTCCTTGAATTCGAGCTTTCTCAGCGTCAGTTCGTGTGCCATGCACATTTGATATGCCGACTCTAGTAAACCTGGCCCAAGCGCTTTGTGCACTTCCATCGCTGCGCCGATTATGGATTCCGTCAGCTCGTTCATGTGCCCAGCTCTCCAATTGGTTTTTTGCCTTCTCTGCGTCTCCGCGTCTCTGCGGTGCACACGCCTTTTACGCAGCCTTGGGGACGTGCGATTGTTGTTTGGCGCTGAGGAAGCTCAGGAGCTGCATTTCGACGACGCGGGGGTTGTTGCCGGCCTGGATGCTTAGCACACCCTGGATGATGATTTCCTTCGTGAACGCCTCTTCCTTGCTCTTCAACCCCAGCTTCTCGGCGATCGGGCCGGCGACGACGTTTTGGAGCAACGCGCCGTAGAGGGTTCCGGTCAAAGCACCGGCCAACGCTTTACCGATAATGGCGGCGTCACCGGCGAGGTTTTGGAACATGCCGACCTGGGCACAGAGACACGCGATCAAACCGCAACCCGGGCCGAACTTGGCCATCGAGGACCAGAAGTGCTTTCCGTGCTTGTGGCGTTCAACCATCGAGTCGATCTCGATGCGCATAATGCGCTCGATGATCTCGGGGTCGGTGCCGTCGATCGTCAACTGCAACCCGCGGCGGAGGAACGGGTCCGGGGCTTCACGCGCGACCGATTCCAACGCCAGCACCCCGTCGCGGCGGGCGGTCTCGGCGTAGGTGACCATCTCTTTGATCAGGTGTTCGACGTGCGCGCCACCGCCGAACAGCATCTTCTTTGTGCAGAGCAGAGCGCCCATGATCGAGTGCAACGGCATCGACGCCATCGTCGCGCCCAGGGCGCAACCACCGACCAGCATAATTTCGGCCGGGACGAAGAACGCCCCGAGGTTGCCGTGGGTCGAGTGGTGCATGCCGTACAGCAGCATGGCCCAGGCGAGCAGGTAACCAATAATCGTTGCGATATCCAAGACGAACTCCCCGGTACCTGTCGGCACCGAAATACGACGCCACCCATCGGTTCCACCGAGGGAGGACTACCGTCTATTTCGGCAACGCGGGGAGAAAACGTGCAGGATTATTGGACGCTGGCTGGAAAAGGCCCCGATTTTAACGTTGAACGCCAGGAATCTGGTTGACCTGGTCGTAAATCGACGACCGCGGCGCCTTAACCGGGGCCGCCGGCGCGACGGAACTGGGGTCAGCGGGAACCGGGGCAGGTGGGGTGGTTCCCGGAGCTGCCTGCGGAATAGCAGAAGCTGCGGGCGCTGCATTACCGTCAACCGGGATCGCTCCGGGCATGGCCAAGCGGACGCCGCTGCGTTGGATGATCAGGTCCTGCTTCCGCTGGTACGCTTCCAGGACCAGCGCCTTGGCCAACTCGTTGTCGTTGAGGTCACGAACTTTCTGGTTGGCGACTTCAACAATTTGGTCGTTGGCCATCAGACCAAAGTGAGCCTGCATAGGCCCACCGGCCACGACGCTCGTCACGACCAGTGCGTCGGTACGCGTGCCACCGGGACTTGTAACGGAATCAAGGACGATCGATTCACTGGCCCGCATTCCATTCGCGTCCTGGCCTGCCAGTTGACCCGCATCGATCTGGGCTTCGCGCCCCTTCTGCAGTGTCGAGACCATGTAGTCACCCGGACCGCCCCTGGCCGAGAGCAAGATGACGATCACGAGCAGTGTGATAAGGATTCCGCCGACGCCAAATATCCAGCGCATGGTTGGTCCTGTGTGAAAACTCTACGGCTCGTATTATGACGCGCCACCACCGGTTACAGCAATGAAAATGCGCTGGCAAGGCGAGCAACACGCTGAACCCGCAATAGGCCAATCGAGCCTTTACAGCGGCGCGACGACCTTCACGGCTTCTTTTTGGGTGGGCTTGATCTTCAGGATCCGATCGAGGCGCGTGATTTTGATCAGTTCCATCAACCGGTCACCTACACCACACAACACGAAGCTGCTTCGCTTCATCGCGGCAAGCTTCTTGTGCATCTGGATGACGATGCCGATCGCCTGGCTGGAGATATACTGCACGCGCTCGAAGTCGAGGATGATGAGGCGCTTGTCTTCCACGTCAATGAGATAATACAAGCCGGACGCGATCTCCTCGAGCGCGATGGGGTCCATCAGCGAGGCCTCGGTGAACTCGACGATGGTGTATTTCTCGACGGTGGTGATGTTGAAGTGCGAGTTCATGTGCGGTTGAGAGACTACCTTAAGACAGTATCGGCCGCGATAGCCTGCCCCTTTACACCGACCCGCTTTTTGCTTTTTTCGGCTTTGAAGCCGCCTTTTTACTGGTCCCCACAGGGGGACCCAGCGCAACCTGGAGCACTTCATCCACGTTGCTGACGAAATGGAACTTCAACGTCTTTTTCACCTCTTCGGGCAGGTCGGGCAGGTCTTTTTCGTTCCGCTTGGGAACGATGACCTGCTTGATACCCGCCCGCATGGCAGCGAGCGTCTTTTCCTTCAAGCCACCGATGGGCAGCACCAGCCCGCGCAGGGTGATTTCACCGGTCATCGCGACGTCGTGATGAACCGGGCGGTTCATGAGCAGTGATGCAAGCGACGTGAACATCGCCGTGCCGGCACTCGGGCCGTCTTTTGGAACAGCGCCGGCGGGGACGTGGATGTGGATGTCGCTTTCGGCGAGTAGTTTCGGGTCGATGCCCAACTGCGCCGACCGCGATCGCACAAGGCTAAACGCCGCTGTCGCCGATTCCTTCATCACGTCACCGATCTGACCGGTCAGCGTGATGCCACCCTTACCAGGGTAGCGGGTCGCTTCGATGAAGAGGATCTCACCACCGACGGGCGTGTAGGCCATGCCGGTCGCCACACCGGGCACGCTCGTGCGGCTGGCCAGCTCAGGCTCAAACCGGCGCGGACCGAGCGTCTTACCGACGTAGGTTGGGTCCACTGTGATCTTCTTGGTGTTCCCACCAACCACTTCGGCAGCAATAGAACGGGCGACCGATCCGATGTTGCGCTCCAGGTTACGAACGCCCGCTTCGCGGGTGTAGCCTTCGATGATCAGCTTTAGCGCCTGGTCGTTGAACTTCGCGTTCTTTCCCGTCAATCCATTCGCTTCCAACTGGCGTGGGACGAGATAGGTCTTGCTGATGCTGAGTTTGTCCGCCTGCGTATAGCCGGGTATCTCGATCACCTCCATGCGGTCGCGCAAGGGTCCGGGGACCGGGTCCATGCTGTTGGCGGTCGAGATGAACAGCACCTTCGACAGATCGAAGGGCACATCGAGATAGTGGTCAGTGAATGTGTGATTCTGGGCAGGGTCGAGGACCTCAAGCAATGCGCTGGACGGATCACCACGGAAGTCGGAGCCGATTTTGTCGATTTCGTCGAGCATCATGACGGGGTTGCGCGTCCCCGCTTTGCGCAACTCGGCGATGATGCGGCCGGGCATGCTGCCGATGTATGTGCGACGGTGACCGCGGATGTCGGCCTCGTCGCGCACGCCACCCAGGGCTACTCGAATGAACTTGCGGCCCATCGCGTCGGCGATGCTCTTGCCCAGGCTGGTCTTGCCGACGCCCGGTGGGCCTACGAAGCACAAAATCGCTCCACCCCCGTCGGGCTTGAGCTTGCGCACGGCGAGATACTCGATGATGCGGCGTTTGACCTTGTCGAGGTCGAAATGATCGCGGTCGAGAATTTTTCGAGCCTCTTTCAAGTCCAGATGGTCGGTACTGAGCAAGGACCAGGGCAGTTCACTGAGGATCTGAATGTACGTGCGGATGACGCCGTACTCCGGGCTGGCGCTGGGAATGGCTTCGAGGCGGTTAAGCTCGCGCGTCGCTTCCTTCATTACCAGTTCGGGCAGCTTCGCCTCTTCAAGCTTGGCGCGAAGGTTGTCGACTTCGCTGCCACCTGCTTCCCCGGTGGCTTCACCGAGTTCCTTGCGGATGGCCTTCATCTGCTCTTGTAGATAGTAACGTCGCTGGGATTTGTCGATGTTCTCTTTGACCTGTGACTGAATTTTGCTCTGCAGCTCCAGGACGTCCAACTGCGTCGCGAGTCGCGCTGCGATGAGACGGAGGCGTTTTTCGACGTCCAGCTCTTCAAGCATCATCTGCTTGTCAGCGGTATCGGCCTGCAGGTTGGCTGAGAGGAAGTCGGCCAGCGCCGAAGGATTCTGAATGCTGTTGAGAACCTGGGCCGCTTCATCGGGCGTGTTGGGCGACAACTCGATGACGCGGTTGGCCTGTTGGCGCACGGAGGCGATCAGCGCGTCGATCGGCGCACCACTGGCGAGCGTGTCCTCGATGACCTCGATGCGCCCGGACGCAAACGGGTCGCTTTGCGTCAGTTCGAGCAGCCGGAACCGTGCCAGACCATGGACGATGATCGATTGATTGCCATCCGGCAACTTGAAGAGTTTCAGGATCATGCAAGCGACACCAACCGTGTGCAGGTCGGCATACTGCGGGTCCTCTACGTCCGGATTTTTCTGCGTGACGACCCCGATGATCTTTTCACCCGGCATGACCTCGTCGAGAAGGTTCTTGCTCTTGGCGCGACCCACGTTCAACGGCATGACAGTGCCGGGAAACACAACGATGTTGCGGATCGGCAGGATCGGCAACAAAGACGGGACCGTGAGCTTCTGACCATTGCTGCCACCCGTACGGATGATGGTTGCGTTGGGACTGCGTTCAATGATGGTGGTTTCGGCCATGTAAATGCGGTAGGCGGTAGGCGGTAGGCGGTAGGCAGCGAGGGATGGTTGCCCGCTCTGCCTACTGCCTGCTGCCTACTGCCTACTCCTCCTTCACTTCTTCGGAATTTCAATCCAGAGCAATCCGTCGCGGTACGTGGCGCTGATTTGCTCCTGGGCGGCGTCGGGGGGCAGTTCGACGGTGCGGCAGAAGCTGCCGTGGTCGATCTCCATTACGTGGACGCGGAGCTTGGACTCGCTTGCCTGGGCTTTGTCGTTCAGCCACGGGACTTGGCGGTGTCCGCGCAGGGTCAGTTCACCGCCTTGGACCTCGACGTCAATCTTTTCCTTGTCGACGCCCGACAGATCCACGCAAACGAGGTAGATGCCCTCGCTTTCGTAGAGGTTAACTGGTGGTGTCCACGTGTCGGTCCCGTACAGGTTGTAGTAGCCACCACCAGGCATGTCCGGGCCGGGCTTGCGCTTCCCGACATTGCCAAACGGTGGATCCGATGCCAATTGCACCATAGGGTTCTCCCTGTGATCTCGATGACATGATACGGGGTTGCGCGGAAATGGGAAAACGGGAAAGCGAATCTCTGTTGATCTACTGGCGGCGCGCCGGAAAGCCAGTTGCCAGCAACTGCATGATCGAAGGGGATTAGACGGACGACGCGGGCGTGTCACCGGCCTTACGCTTCAACTCCGCGTCGGCCGCGAAGATTACACTGTGGGCGCGTTGATCGATTTCGTCCAATGCTTTAACGATCGTCGGCTCCACACTGACGCTGGCGACGCACGCGATGCGGGCGGCGGCCTTTTCCACGTCGCCTTTGAACGACCAGAGCCCGACCACGGTCGGCATGTTAGGCAGCTTCTGGTGGAGTCGCTTACAGAGATAGCGGGAGTGCATAACAGCGCCGGGTGGCAGGGCACTTACACAGACGACGTCTGCTTTGGTCTTCTCTACTTGCTCCACCATCTCGCCAGCCAACGTATTGACGGACATGGGCACGGCGCAGTAACCCCGCCGGTTAAGCAATTGTGCGATCATTAGCCCGACAACCTCGTCGGCATCGTCGTGGGCCGGCATAATCAAGACGTTGACGATGCAATCTTTCGGCAATGTTAACCGTGCCACCGGCGATAAAGCCGTGGTAGCAAGCGTGGCGGTGCTCGCGAGGGTGGCAGACAGCGTTGATCGGACTGATCCAGTAATCGTCGGGCGATCGGCATCGTCCATGCCCCTGGCGATCTTTACGCGGTTGCTATCACCCAATTCGTCGACTAGTTCACGCATACTTAACAGGATGAACTTGGCGCGCTCTTCATCAATCTGCCCGCGGTGCCGGTCCTGTTCGCTTAACGCCAGTGCCGGCATCAGCACGGTGTCATAGACCTGCTCCAGTGACATCTTCTGGAGATACTCGTGGGCTATGTCGGCAGCCTCCTCAGCGTCGCCGGCAAGAAGGCGCTGGTAGATCCGTTCCGGTGGCGCGAATACGGGATCGTCCCCCAACAGAATGTCGAAGAATCGCAAGTTGGGCACATATTTACCGAGCACGACAATGCAGACCGTCATCGGCGTCGCGAGCACCAGACCGACCGGTCCCCATAGCCACGTCCAGAAGACCGCGCTGACAATCACGGCGACGGCGGACATGCCGGTACTGGAACCGTACAGCCAGGGCTCCATAAAGTTGTTGCTCAGCAGTTCGATGACGACGAACAGAACGACCACGGCTGTGAAAACGCCAAAACCGGGGTAGACCGCAAACGCCACGATCAACGGAAAAGCCGCCGCCAACCAGGGTCCAACGTACGGGATGAAACGCAGGATGGCGCACAGCAAACCCCATAGCACCGCGCTTGGGAAGATCTGGTCGCCGAAGATGGCACCGAGCGCCCACAGGCCGAGGGTGATCGCAATGCCATACGTGCCGTTCACGATCGCCTGCGCGAACAGATATCGGCTGATGCGCGTCGTCGCGTCGTCGACCGCCTTGGTGGTAATGTTCAACTGCCCGAATCCTACGAGGCGCACCATGCGGTCGCGCAGGTCTTCGCGTTCAAGCAGCATGAAGATCAAAAAGACGGCGACAATACCAGCAGTGCCCAACGGGCTGAGCGCGAGGCCCAGGTAAGCACCCAACTGACCCAAAGGGGACGAGCCGGTTTGGACAACAGCCACCGGCAGTGGGTTGCTCTTCGTGTAATCCTTGCTAACAGCGTCCTTAGCTTCCATTGAAGCATCGGGTGAATCGTCGCGCACAAGCGGCTTTGGTTCAGGTTTGACCGCAGTTGCCAGCAAATCAGTGGTTTGAGTCGTAGCCTGTGTCGTCGATGGCGCAGCCAAATCGGTTTGCACTTTATCGCCAAATTTACTCAGCTTGCTGTAGAGGCCCCCTTCGGGCTTCACCGCTTTCAGCTTGTTGATGATGTTGTCCTGGTATTGCTCTACGTTCTGCGCAAGGTTGAGCGTCTGCACACTGACGACATAGCCCAGCGCAACAATCCCCGCCGACACCGCTATCACGACGACAAGGACTGCCCCTATCCGACCCAGATACCATCGCTCAATACGCCTCACTACTGGTGCCAATAGGAAGCTGAGCAGTATCGAGAGGCTGAGCGGAATCAGAACGTCTGCACCAAGTACAGCGTCGCAACAACAAGTAGGATCGTAACGAAAGTCAGAAATCGACTGGGACTTCGATCAGGGGCAACGGTGCGAGGCATAATGGTGGTCTCTGCGAGGGAGCCCTGAGCTCTTTTATCTTCCAATGACAGAATCAGCATACGCCAACGAACGATCGCGGGTAACGGACAAAACGGCGTCCTATAACGGCGAAGATGCACGGCTTCAGCGTCGAATCTAGGGTCGGTGGAGCGATCGGGCCGATAGGAAGGTTGAGGCGTATTCCATGAAATTCACATCCCTGTCGTTCGCGGTCGCGTTTACGGCCTTCACCACTGCGCAATTGTTCGCCCAGGCGACGCAGCCGACCGTGCCGTCGGCGACCGCAGTGAATGTACAAGCAGTTGCCGCAAGCGATTGGGCTGCGACGGTCGAACGGTTTACGACCTCGCTCGTCAATGGTGACGTGCCGACGGCCCGAACGATGACTGCGGAACTGACGGTCGTCCGCGCCGGGTCGACGGAACAGATCGACCTCGCGACCGTCGTCCAGCGATCGCATGCCGGTGCGCTGCTTGGGGCCCACGCGTACGTCTACCCACCGATTGCGCTGGCTGCCGACATAGCAGCGGACGTGAAGGGTTCACCGGTCGTCACCGAATCGACGAAGGCGCTACTGATCCCCGAGGATGACGCCGCGATGACGCGTGCCAACGCGACGGCGATGCAATGGGTTGCCCAGGCGCTGGGCGCGACAAAAGGCACGCCCGTCGCCATCGCGATCATCATGCCTGGCGCAACGAATGAGTCTACGGGTAAGATCGCTGCGCCACTTCTGATCCTCATGCGTGGTGCACCAGCGACGGATGGCATCTTCCACGTCAACCGCATTGTCTTTGGCACGCCACCGCAGATCGTCGAATAGCTCCATCGCATCCGACCGCTGTTCAGAATTCGATAAGTTGGCATCGTCCAACCCTCGTTATTACCATGGACCCCGTCTTTCATTGGGAGTCCCATGCGTCGTCTGATTCTTGCCTGCCTCGGTCTATTGTTGCCCACTGCCACGGTTCACGCCTGGGGGACGAAGGAACACCTTCAACTTACTCGTTTCGCTGCGATGCAGTTGCTCGCCGATGATTCGACTCCACCCGAGATGAAGGCCTGGTTGAAAGAGGCCGCGCCAGGGCTCATGGATATGGATGGTGAGCGCGATTACTTCATGAACAAGCGGATGGGCATCATTCCGCGCGGTGCCGATGGGCTGATGTTCTGGTCCGTGATGCCAGACATGGCGACGCTCATGGACAAGTACAACAAGAAGCTCAAGCCCCTGAACATCCCTGAAGGTCCGATGCACTTTTTCGAGATCGAGTTCTACGGCCCCAATCCGCCACCACTGTCGAGCGATGGGAAACCCAAAGGGACCGGCAAGGAACTGCTCGGTGACGCGGCGCCTGCTTCGTCGAGCTATACACCACCAGAATACTCGCGCATCGCGATCAAGCCTGACCTGTCCAAAAAGCCACCCCTTGAAGCCATCAAGCGCGACCCGACGGATAAGCGTCTTGCGGACGGTGGCGCACTCCCTTACCGCGCCGCCGAATGTTACGACGCGATGGTGAAGGCGATTAGCGCAGGTAAATTGAACGACAAGCCGGGTCAATACCCGCGCGACGAGCATGCCACCAAGTGGGCCGGTTACCTCGCTCACTACGTGCAGGACAGCACCCAGCCACAGCACTCAACATGGGACTACAAGAGCCGGGCGTTCTTCCCTGAAAAGACGCGTAACCCCGACGTGCACTCATTAATCGAGTGGAAGATGGCTGACGAAGAGTTCGACGATTATCCGGAGCTGCGTGCTGCCTACTGGCCGATCCTGGTCGAGGCGATCAAGGACGCAAAGGAACTGTCCAAGTCTTCCGATGCGTGGCAGTCGAGCGTCGAAGCGTCCTACCTCAGCTATGACGCGCTACCACTCATTGGCGAGGCCGCGATCGCTGCGTGGGACAAGGACGCAAAGCCCGAAGGAGAGAACTCCAGAGAACAGGGCCGGATTGATATCGTCAAATTTTACAACCACCGAGGTCAAGCCTTCGGTCGCGAAATGAGCGTGCTGGAACTGAAAGCTCGTCAGCAGGCGTTTGCAGTAGGACGTACCAAAGCCGCGTGGCTCAACGCGTGGAAAGAAGCGAAAGCTCCCGCGCCCGTGGAGCACATCGGACCGTGATCGATCCTGGCGCGCTCCCGGTAACCCCAGATCGGTTGAGTGAGAGTGATTTTCAACGAAAAACGGGCTGGCCCTTTGCAAGGGCGGGCCCGTTTCGTTTTGTGCGAATGAGAGAAAAATCCTACCGCACTTCAACGGCGATAATCGTTAGATCGTCTTTCGGTTGAAGGCTTCCTGCTTGCGAATCGATGCAGTCTGCGAACTCACGGAGCATGACATCGGTCGCCAGTTCGCGTCGGCCGGTAATTTCGCGCTGCCAGCGGTGCGTGTCGACCTCGACGTCGGTGAAGGCAACTTCGACACCGTCTGAATAGAAGATCAACCGATCGCCGGCGTTCATGCGGAACGACTGGGTCTCAAATTCCTGACCCGGAAAGATGCCCAGCAAGCCACCGTCAGCGTCGATCGGGATCGTCTCACCGCCACGTTTCAATAGCAGGGGCAGGGGGTGACCCGCTCGCGCGTACTGCACGACAAGCGTCTGCGTGTTGATGATGCCGTAGACCGCCGTTGCGAACGTGGCTTGCGATAAGTTCTGCTCGACCATCGCTTCGTTGAGGCGTGACAGCGTTTCACCCGGCATGAGCAACCGGTAGCCGGTGCCCGAGATTTCCTTGGTGACGAAAGCGTTCTTGATGAACATCGTCAACAGCGCCGCGGGCATACCGTGGCCGACCGCGTCGGTCATCCAGAAGCCGACGTGCTGCTCGTCGAGCCGGCAGACGTCGTACAGATCGCCACTCACGTAACCGGCCGGTCGATAGAGCGTGTGGAAGTGGACGTTGCCCACCTGCGGTAGAATACGCGGCAGGAAATCCTGCTGCAGCTTGGCTGCGAGGCGTAGCTCCTCGTCAATCCGCCGCATGCAGAAGTTCAGCGTCTCGTCCCGGTGACGCAGCAGTTTCACCTCTGCCTTGAGTGCGTCCATCTCACGCTGCAGTGCATCAAGCTCATCGTGCAGCGGCATGGTGTGTGACGGCACGATCAACGGCGTTGCGTTCATCTCGGGCGCGTCATCGCGGACAAGTCGCAAGGCTGCGGATGAACTGGGTGCCATGGGCGCTTTCTACGAATGACGGCTTAAAACGTGACGCTCTGCTTAACGGTACAAACCGAACTATCCCATTCGTCGGCACCCCGGAAGGGTCGCTTGACCGGATTTCTGTCCGTCGCTCGTAAATTTCGGGTGAACGTAGTGAATCGACAACCCTTATGATGCTGCCATGGAACTTCAGTTGCTTACCGACATCCCGATGCTTCCGGAACGCCCGTTAGAGGGACACAAAGGCCTGTTTGGAAGGGTGCTAATTGTGGGGGGGCAGGAGGCAATGCCCGGCGCGCCGGCGCTGGCCGGGCTGGCGGCGTTGCGCATGGGCGCGGGGTTGGTTCAGGTCGCGACGGTCAAGGCAGCACTGCCTGCGGTGTTATCGGTCGTGCCGGAACTGATCGGCTTACCGTTGCGTCACTCGGTTGGCAAAGAGCTACTGATCGAGGCTGCGGAGAGAGCTGACGCGATCGTGGTCGGGCCGGGGCTGGGTCAGAGCAAGGTGTCACGCAGGTGGGTCAAGGCATTGATCCGGCTGGACAAGCCACTGGTAATCGACGCCGACGCGTTGAACATCCTCGCTGAGGGCAATACGTGGCCAGCGCAGTTCACCGCCAAGGCCGTGCTGACTCCGCATCCGGGTGAAATGAAACGTCTCGGCACGCTGATTGGGATCGACGAGATTCCCACTGACGACGAGTCCCGTGTGCAGATTGCGGCTAAGGCCGCTGGCGAGTTTGGGCAGATCGTTGTTCTGAAGGGCTACAACACGGTTGTCAGTGACGGCCATCGGGCGTTCGTAAACAAGACCGGCAACAGCGCCCTCTCCAAGGCCGGTACGGGTGACGTGCTCAGCGGGATGCTCGGCGCCTTGCTGGCGCTGAATATCGACCCGTTCGACGCTGCTTGCCTTGCCGTTCATCTGCACGGTCGAGCCGGGGAAATCGCGGGTGATAAACTTGGACTTCGGAGCGTTCTGGCGCGCGACGTCACGGATGCCATTGGTCCCGCTATTGCCCGATTGGTGGGTTAACGGTTCATCCGTCCGGAACGAAGGCCGGACGGAACTCGGGAGCAAGGGCCTGTCTAGCGAATCGCGCAAAATGGCTTTGCCGACGTGACACGGTCCTCCGAATCGTGAATCTGAAATGCCCTGTCACGGTCCGGAGGACCGTGTCACGTCGGAGGTCAGTTCGTTGGGAAGTGCCCATTTGGGCGCGAGCCACAACCTTGAGGTTCTACTACGGATCCATCGAAGGTTGGTTAGACCGTCGAGTCGTGCAGGTTGATGTCGCTCGTCGGGAAGGCGTTGGGGTTTGCCTGTTTGATCAGGATATGCTTGACCAACTCCAACCGGGTCAGGACCTGATCCATGTCGGCAGGGCGCTTCTGGGGCTTGGTCGAGATCATCTCCATGACAAGATTCGATAGCGGGGTTGGCACTTTGGCGTTCAGGTCCTGTGGCGTATCAAACGTGCTGTCCAGCAGGAAGCTGTTCTCGCCTTTCTTGTTGACCGTGTATAGCGTCGGGATGTGCCGATTGGTCAACGTCCAGTAGAGCGTCGCGCCAAGATTGAAGACGTCCGTCTGCACAGAAATTGGGCGACGGGCAACCTGCTCGGGCGCGGTGAAATCGGGCGTGCCCTGGATGCGTTCCTTGACCGTGCCGATCTTGCAGCTTTGACCGTAGTCGATGACCTTCACTTTGCCGCGGTCGTTGCGCAGGATGTTGTTGGGCTTGATGTCGCAGTGCGCGTACCCGGCGGCATGCATAGCCTTGAGTCCTTGGGCTGCCTGGATGAAGGTGTCGACGGTATCTAGCATTTCCGTCGGTGGACGCACGTCCAGGGGCTTGCCTTCGACGAGCTCCATGATCAGGTAAGCGTCCGTAACCTTCAGCAGCATCGTCTTGTTGAGTTTAAGCTCGTAGGTTCGACGCAGGTTCGGGTGATTGAAATCTTTGGAAATAGTGTACTCCGCTTCCATCTGTTCGATGAAGCGGATGTCTTTGGGGTCTTTACGCTCGACGTGTTTGAGCGCAAAGTGCTGGTGCGTAATGGTATCGGTCACGGAGTAAATAACACTCCGCGCACCTTCTCCCAAACGCTCCAAAACGTCATAGTGGAGGATTCGCTGACCCATGAAATATTAGCCCCACCCGGGTGAATCGTCCGCCTGTACCGTTAGGGTGGAATACGGACAGCTTCGAATCGTGCGAAAGGATAACGGTATAATGATATTGCCTTCGCAGGCGATTCAGAGAGACACCCTAGAGTTCGCTTCTGGAAACCAAATCGAGCCAACCAAGCAGGCTAAACAGGGTCTGCAGACCGACAAACATCTGTACGGCACATTAGATGAATCGGATGCCAATAGCAAGGGAAAGTTAGGCGAGCATTAACTACGTTTTGGGTGCCTAGAAAATGGGCAGTGGGGTGGAGGGAATCGAGTTCCACTCGAAGCGCGGGTCGAGTTCAACGTAGTGTGCGGATTGGGAGAAGCAAAAAGCCACAAGCGAACGAGAAAGGTCGATTGCTAAAGGGTCTATCGGGAGGACAACGTTACGGAAGCAAACCTTCCCGGAACGAGGTCGCTGGAAAATACTTCCCTGCGGTTGCGC
>JBBRHE010000037.1:0-22458 GCA_038223165.1 Tepidisphaerales bacterium | reverse complement strand
ACCCAGTATGCGCTCTTATCGAGCCTGATGGCGGTCTCCGGACTGCTCGTTGGCGCGTATGCGGGCACTTTGGTCGGCGTCACAGGCTATAAGGCCTTCTTCCTCTGTAGCATTTTTCTGGGCGTCCCAGGGTTGATGCTGCTCAACCACCTGCAACTCCAGACCTCTGCCCGAAACCCGCAGGCCACCTGATTTGGACCCAATTGGGCCCAATCTACTTATCTGCATTTTTCGGACATTTAATACGTCATGCGACCCAATATTCATGGGTTTGTATTTGACGATTGCAAATTATGGTGCATACTCAACCCAATTGGGCTTACTAGTCCCAATTGGCACCAAGTATGTCGCAGCTAAAAGAACAAGAAATTGCCACGGACGAGCCGTTCGCTAAGGCGCGTGTAGCCCGGATTCTTCGTCGGCGGATTCATGCTGGGCAGTTGCGGCACGGGCAGTCGCTGCCTAGTGAACGCGAGTTGTCACGCGAGTTGAGCGTTGGCAGGACAGTCGTCCGTCAGGCGCTGGCGTTGCTCGGTAACGAGGGTCTTGTCGCCCGCCAAGGCGTGCGAAACCGCACGGTCTCCTACGACGCGCCCGATGAGCAACCGACGTGGATCCGCCGGTCGATTGTCATGCTGACCCCACCTTTCTCTGGTGATACGGGTAGTGGCAGTGCGGTGTCAGCGCGGTGGTTGCGGTACATGACGCTCGGTTCGATCGAGCACCTGCGCTGCCGAAACATGCACACGATCACGCTCAGCAGTGACGCGATGGACGTCGCCGAAGCCAGGCGAATGGCGTCGTGTCGACCGATGGGCCTGTTAGTGCCCGAGCTGAGCGGTGGCGATTTTAACATCGCCCCACTCGCCGAGGCGTTCAAGGACGCGGGCGTCCCAGTCGTCTGCTACGGTGGCGACCCCTCACTTGCCACGTTTGACCGGGTCACATCCGACCATATGCAAGGTTCGTACAGCGTGACGAAGTACCTGCTCGGGCGGGGTTGCCGACGGATCGTGCAGTTCTGGCCCAAGCCGTGGAATCGATACTGGTTCACCGCCCGTCAGGTTGGTTACGCGCGAGCGATGGCCGAGGCTGGCCTGGCGCCACTGCCCCCGATGGAGTTCCCGTACGTGATGGCACCGACCGAGGACCGGGAGGTCTTCGAATACAGCGTGAAGCACGTCGCGGGCTTCATGATGGACGCGATGACGCCCGCCCATCGCCCTGACGCCCTGCTGATGGGCACCGATCGCGACGTCTGCTACGCCACCTCGGCGCTGCGGCGGTTCGGGCTCGAGCCGAACCGTGACGTGCTGATCGCCGGGTATGACCACTACTGGCAACACTGCGAAGAGCGGCAATTCGAATCGACCCCGCCGATCGCGACGCTCGACAAGCAGAACGAACAGATGGGCCGCGCGATGGTTGATCTGCTCTTGGATCGCGTTTCGGGCATGAAGAGCGACACGTCGGTCGTCCGTGTGGTGTCACCGTGCCTGATCACGCAAGAGAGTAGCCCGGCACCCTAAAATCAGCGAGGCCAGCGAGTGACATCGCTGGCCTGGCCTTGTCCCATTTCGCATCGGAGAATGACATGAGCACACGCAATTCCCGCAACGCCTTCACCCTCGTCGAACTTCTCGTCGTCATCGGCATCATCGCACTGCTGATCTCAATGCTGCTGCCGGCGCTCAACAAGGCCCGCGACTCGGCCAACACTGCGGCTTGCCTTTCCAATCTGAGGCAGCTCGGTATCGCCTCGATCATGTACACGAACGAAAATAAGGGTTGGCTTCCCGCGTGGACCGATGTCGCCGACGCCGCCGAGCCGACGGGATACAAGCCCCAGGCACCGGCTGACCTTTCGGGTACACACTGGACCCAGTCACTACGCAAAATGATCGGCAACAGTGGCTTTGTGTTCGGCGACCCCACGCGAAACAATGTGCCACTATTCCAGTGCCCGACCGACATTGATGCTCAGGCACAAGAATGGTTCCCGCGCTACCCCGTGTCGTACGCGATGCCCGATGGTGGATCGCATAACTCGTACAACCACTCGGGCGTGGGGGCGAACTACCTCTACCTGAACATCAATCGCTGCCGCCGCCCGACGGAGTTCTGGTACTACACCGACATGACGAACTTCCACAGCCGCATTCCGCCGAACGCCGACTTTGCGCTCTCGTACCGCCACAACAACCGCAATAGTTCGACCTGGGGTAGCCCGGTATCTGTCTACGCGTTCAGCATCAAACCGTTCAACCCATCCGCAAATGCGATCATCAACATGTGGTTTTTGGACGGACATGCGGAATCGATCAAAAAGGGCAAGGCGAACGACTCGGTACCGTCTCCTACGAACGTCTTCTCGGTAATGTACCAATATCAAAATTTGATTCGTTGATTAGCACCGTGTTGCCCGTGCAATATACCTTTCCCTGTCTGCCCCGCTCGCGATACGATATCGGGCATGACCTTCCGCTATGCGCTTCCCATGGTCCTCCTGGTGGGGATGACGATCGTTGGCTGCAACACCAAGACGTATCAATACAGCCTGACCGTGAAGAACAACTCGAACGAGCCGCTGATGGTCGGCTTTGCTAAGGACGGCCCACCGTTCGAGGATTACTGGGCCACACCCGAGCAGATCTCGCGGATCGAGACGCGGAACGACATTCACGCCTGGGGTGTCCCCGTCGCGCCGGGCAAGACCGCCGAG
Organism: Tepidisphaerales bacterium; assembly: GCA_038223165.1. Classification (GTDB taxonomy): domain Bacteria; phylum Planctomycetota; class Phycisphaerae; order Tepidisphaerales; family Tepidisphaeraceae; genus DASYHQ01. The sequence continues at coordinate 19,736 of JBBRHE010000037.1, read as the reverse complement.
GTGAAGGAGATTAAAGCGACGCTGGAGCGGACGACCACTGCGTATGTGCGCGTCTACGCGACGACCCCGACCCTGCCGGGCATGCTTTCGATCAGCGTGGGCAGTCCGAACCGGTTAGACATTCCCCTCCAACCCGGCGCGAATGACCTCGACGTGAAACGCGAGGATGGGCGGTTGGTGTATACGCGCGGGCAGTGAATTCAGGGGCGTGTTGGTGCGAACGGCGCAGGTAATCAAGTGTGTCATCCCGAAGGGAGCAGAAGCGACCTGAGGGATCTCGACAAGTCGGAAAACGCTCGTCGTTTGAGATCCCGCGGGTCGCTTGCGCTCTCCTCGGAGCGCGTGAGTATATTGCGGAAAAGACCGAAAATACCGCATTTTCGATGGTGAAAACCGCGACAAGAATCAATAAATTCACAGGCTCTCGGGATGACATGTTTTTTGGTTACTGATTTTTGGGTCTGGTCGATCCATAGCATCAAACCATGTCCTATCAACAGCATCAGCAATCCGCAGGGAAGGACGCGATCGTGGCGCGATGTGCGGTCCTCACGCTGAGTGACACACGCACGGTTGAGACGGACAAGAGTGGCGCGCGGATCAAAGAGTTTTTAGCGACCGCCGGTCATGTCATCAGTCATTATGAGATTCTCAAGGACGATGCGATTGCCCTGTTGCCGATTGCCGAGCGGTTGTTGAGCGACCCTGCGATCGACGTATTGCTGACAACGGGTGGGACGGGGATCAGCCAGCGGGACGTAACGATCGGTGTGCTAGAACGGTTGATCGACCAGCCGTTGCCTGGCTTTGGTGAATTGTTTCGCATGTTGAGTTGGCAGGAGATCGGTAGTGGCGCGATGCTCAGCCGGGCTGCCGGTGGTATCGCACGAGGCAAGCTTCTGTTTGCCATGCCCGGTTCCACCGCTGCGGTTGGACTGGCGATGACGAAGCTGATCATGCCGGAACTGGCCCACTTGCTTTCACAGTTGCGCAAGTGACGACGGACCGCGCGACGGCCACGCGTAACCAACGAGGTGCGCGACGCGATGTTCCGGCGCGCACCGAAACTCCAGATGCTGCCGGGAATTTTCTTCCGTTTCTCCCACGAAAAATGGCGACCCGAGCGTAAAAGTGCGCCAGTGTGTGCCGCAGCGCGCATCGATGTCGTAGAGGTACGGGGACGCCGCGCATCCGCACGCGCACGGCACCGACCCACGATGCTCTTTGACAATCAAATGTCCCAGAATGTCCCAAGTTGCCCGGGCACGGCAACACCCGGGTCGATGGTGCAAAATGGTGCAGATTGGTGCAACTTCAGACGGTTTTGTCTACCCAATCCGCCGCGACACCGGTGGGCGGACTAAGGCGTTTCGGCGAACCACGTGGCATTGGGCTGCCAGAGGGTTGAGTGCAGCCAACCGATCACCGCGGCACGCTGGTCGGGCAACAGGATGGCGGCGACAACGAGCAGGACGATGAGGATCGCCAGGATGATCTTGACGAGCGTGGCGCCAGACAGTTTGGTGGCGGTCGATGAGTCCTGATGGTTGAACTCAGCGATGGGTGTGAACTTCAGGTGGAACGCCGCCGCCAGGTCGGCCGGTGACATCAGCGCGCTACCGGCATCCTCGGATGGACCGGTCGGTGCTTCGGGCGCTTCCATCGAAACCGGATCGCGCAGCGCTTCACTGACCTGAGCAAACTCGTCCTCGACGATCGTGGCCGTTGTCGCGATGGTCGGTTCCGGAACGGTGTGCCCGGTGCCATCACCGTAGTGATGACCGTTGCCATTCCCGTTGCCATAGGAATCGCCACGACCATTCCCATAGCCGTGCCCGTTACCGTTTGAATCGGGGTAACCGCTCGACCGGGGTTGGGCCGGTTCGATTTCCGGTTCGGCCAACGGGGGTTCCGGTTCGACCATCGGTTCGATGACGACGCGCGTCGGCTCGACGTGGGCGGTCGACCCGTTGGACGACTTGCTCTTTGGCCTGGAGATCACGACCTCGGCATCGACCATGTCAGGAATAGGACCCGACGGGGTGTCGGTCGGATACGCCGAGACCGTGGCGGCCGTCACGTGACCGTTTAAGGGCCGACCGGCGTGTGCCGGTTGACCTTCAAGCAGCACATCGGGCTGGATGGGTGGTTCCTGCAGTTTGCCACAATGCGGGCAAAGGTTCGATTCCGTCGCGATGTCGGCCCCGCAACTGAAGCAAAGCCCGAACTCGCGCGACAGGCCCTTGACGTGGGCCGCGTAACGCCAGAATTGATGGGTGGTCGGTCCACGGACGATCGACCGAGCGGTGACCTGCCCTTTGCGGATGAATCCGAGCAGGACGTCAAGCTTCATGCCCGGGGCGGCCGGGTTGCGCGACTGCATGACGTACCAGGGCCCGATGCGACCCCGGGTAACCCTGCGGGTCTGAGGCGTGTTCTGCATCGTGCATTTGACGCACGGACCAACGGGCGTGTCGTTGAGCGTTCCGCAGAACGGACAAACGTGACGCGTCCGCGGAGCGTTGCCAGCGCCGACACCTCCGCGAGGCGCATCAGAAACACGATTCATGCAATTCTTTCAAGATCGGCGCGGCGTATGTCCAACAACGATGAGGAGACGTGCCTGCCGGGAACCCACTGAGAACTCGATTATGCGTCTGACTCCCATCCGCGTCCATCCCAATCTTTCGCAACAACGCCTTTTTTGTTGATCTCAAAAGGGTTTATGGAAAGGAGGTGAGAAACTAGAGCGACTGTGCCGACAACGCGGGCCGATCGACCGTTGTGAAGTGGTGTAGTTGTCGTCCTTATGAGGACTTACGAGAAAACGGGGCGTGGGCGACCGGCGTCGCATTATCGGTCGGGCTTGCTTTTACGTGTGGTACGAACGGGACCGGCTTGCCACCCTCTATGACAATCCTGCAATATTGTTATTATATTAAGGGTTCGCTAGCCGATCGTGTAGGTCGGCAAGATCAGTCGGCCCGAGATACCCCAAGTTCGGTCTACGCATGCAAATCCGATTACGACCAATCGCGATTGCTTTGGCGGTGTGTTACGTCGTGGTGATCGTTTACTCATATCACGTCGGGTTCACAATGAAGGTCTCGCGGGTGTATCGCGAGAATGGCCTGATCGAAAACCTTCAGACCCTGCTGCTGGCGCTGAGCGCCATCTCCTTCCTGGCATGTGTTAGACTGAAGCAGTTCACCAACCGCTGGCTGATGTACGCGTTCGCGTTCATCTGCTATAGCCTCCTGGTCCGCGAGATCGAGATCATACGCTTCGACATTCCCGCGAGCATCAAGATGGCGATGACGGGGCGCGGTCGAACGGTGATCTTCATCGTGGTCTTCGCGATGCTCGCGTACTATGGCGCCCGAAATTTCTGGCCCAATGTCGCTGCGGGTTTGCATTTCGCCAAGAGCGTGCGAGGGTACCTGGTGTTCGCGGCAGCGGCGTCCATGGTGGCTGCACATATCCTCGAAGAAGTGACCCATTGGCGGTACGTGACCTACTTGGAGGAGATCATCGAACTGGGGGGTTACGGGATGCTGTTACTCGCGTCGCTACCCTCCACTGTAAGCAGAAAAGCGACTGTGACCCCAGAACCGGCGCCAAGCGAGCATGTGGGCCGGCTCGAACAGCAAGTCCTTGCGTAACCTACCTGGCCGGCCCTATCGCATCCGAGCGACGCCGGCCGCGACGTTTGCCGGTCCCCCGCGCGGGGGTTACGATCGATAGCCCGATGTCGTCACACCCTACGCCACCGTTATCGCTGTCACAGAAAGCCCGTCGGACGCAGGAACAACCGATCAGCTTCCTGATCACCACGGCTTTGCAGAACCCCCACTTGATCAACTTTGCTGCCGGGCTGGTCGACCCCTTTACCCTGCCCGTCAGGGAAACCAAGGCAATCACCGAACGGTTGTTCAGTAACACCAACCGTGGTCGGTCGGTTCTTCAGTACGACACAACTTCCGGTCTGGCCGACCTGCGGGTCGCGGCGCTGGCCCACATCGAACGGATGGAAGGCAAGCCTGCCGGCGCGATGTCATTGACTGCCGACGACATCATGGTCACCACGGGTTCACAGCAGGCGCTGTATCTAATCGCTGACATCCTGATTGACCCGGGTGACATCGTCATCGCGGCCAACCCGAGCTACTTCGTCTACACAGGGACGCTGACCTCTCTGGGTGCCAACGTCATGACGGTGCCCATGGATGACGACGGCATGCAGGTCGACGCCGTCGAGGCTCTGCTGGAACGGTTGGAGGACGAGGATCGGCTGCATAAGGTCAAGCTGATCTACTGCACCAGCTACTTCCAGAACCCGACGGGGCTCACTCTCTCAGCCGAGCGCCGACCACGCTTGCTGGAAATCACCAAGCGGTTCAGCAAGCACGGTCGTATCCTGATCCTTGAAGACGCCGCTTATCGCGAGCTGATTTATGACGGTGACGCCCTACCGTCGATCAAGTCGTACGACACGACCAACGAGTATGTGGTCATCAGTCACACGTTCAGCAAGCCGTTCGCGCCCGGGTTGAAGCTGGGCTACAGCGCCCTCCCGAAGGACGTTGCCCACGCGGTCCTGCAGCAAAAGGGTAACCACGACTTCGGGTCGGCCAACATCACGCAGCACATCGCGCTCGAGTCGCTGCGCGACGGGAGCTACCTGGAACACGGTCACACACTGCGCGACGCCTACCGCAAAAAGCGCGACGTGATGGTCCGCGCCCTCGACCGCTATTTGCCCAAGGTCGCCGGTCTGCACCGCACGGACCCACATGGTGGGTTGTACGTCTGGTTGACCTTCCCGGTTGGCGTCAACACGAGCCGAACGGGTGAGATGTTCCGAACAGCCGTCCAACGCGGCGTCCTTTACGTGCCGGGTGACTATTGCTTCCAACCCGACGCTGCGGGACACATTCCCGTGAATCACCTGCGGTTGAGCTTTGGACAGGTGGCGCTGGAACAGATCGAGCCGGGCATCCATATCCTCGGTGACGTGATCGCGGAACAACTGGCGAGCGTCCGATCGGCGACGGGGGAACGAAGCGCTATACCCGAGTCAGCGATCTAGCCATGCGACTCAGCTGGACGCTGTCCAAGTACATCTTCCTCGACCTGCTGAAGGTGTTCATGATGACCAACGGCGCGCTCGCCGGCATCATGAGCTTCGGGGGCATGCTCAAGCCCCTTATGCAGGGTGGATTGGAAGCCGGGCAGGTCGTCGAGATTTTGACGTACTTGAGCCCGGCAATGAGCGCCTACACGTTCCCGATCGCCGCACTTTTCGCGGCGACCGTGGTGTACGGTCGGTTGTCGGCGGACAACGAAATTGTCGCTGCGCGGGCCGGGGGCATCAGTCACCTGTCGATTGCCATGCCGGCCATTGCGCTCGGGTGCATCGTCTCTCTGGCAAGCATGGCGATTCTCTGCTTCATCGTGCCTAAGTACACGTTGAAGGTCGAGAAGGTCATCTATTCCAACATCGCGCAGATCCTCGCGACGCAGATCGCCCGCAATCACCAGATCGACCGGTTGACGGACAAAAACGACACGGTCGTTTACGCCCAATCCGCCCACGTACTTGAACCCGAAGGTGGCACCCAACGCCTTGTCCTCGTCGGACCGATGATCGTGCGCTACAGCCAGTCCCCGACCGACAAGCGGCTCAAGATCCCCCTGGAGTTCTACACCGCCAGGCAAGCGACAATCCTCATCAGGCAGGAGGAGAACACGGATCGGGTGCAGTTCAGCTTCACGATGGACGGTGGCATGCGCCTGCCGCGCGACGCGTCCGGTGGCGCAATTGCGGGGATCGACGCATTCGAGTTCGGCCCGATCGAGCGCGGGTCGATGATTAAGGAAAACACGAAGTTCATGGTCCTGGAGGACCTGCAACAGAAGCTTCGCGAGCCGTGGACGAGCCGGCGCGTCCAGACGACGCTCGAGCAGTTCATCAATGAAGACCAGCAGATCGGGATGGCCGACATCGTCGATCGCGAGCTTCGCGAGACGGGCAGTGTGACATTCGACGGTGACGGCGAGACCTACCGCCTGAGCGCGGCGCCGGGCACTACGATCACGAAGAAGCCCGACGAGATCATCCTCACGTCACCGGACCCGAAGGTGGCGGCCATCGTCCTGCGGCAGACGGGTGGTGTGCCGCAGCCCATCGAGGCCCGCGCGACGCGGTTGCGGCTTCGCTCGGCGCCACTGACGGACGAAGACGCCATGCACGTGCAGTTGAAGCTCGACGACGTGACGATCAAGATCGGCGCGGACACGTCAACCGGCAAGTCGTTCGAGCGCTCGCTGGTCGTGCCCATGCCACCGGAGGTCAAGGCGATGGAGCAGTACCGCCGCAACCCCTACCGCTACGCGTCACGAGCCGGCGAGGGGACCCGCAACCAGAATATCCTCGGTCGCGATCTGGTCATCCTACGGCACGACATTTACGCGGAACTGAACGGTCGGTCGGCGTTCGCGGTAAGCTGTCTCGTGTTGGCGGTCATCGGTTGCGTCATGGGGATGCTGTTCCGCAGCGGCAACTTCCTCAGCGCGTTTGCGATCAGCTTCATCCCCGCGTTGATGTGTATCACCCTGATCGTCGCCGGTCAGCGCACCGCCGGTGACGTGTCGTGGCGATACTGGGAGGCCGATAGCTCACTGACGATCGGTCTGACCCTCATCTGGAGCGGCGTCACGGTGATTGGGACCCTGGCGTTCGCTATGTTGTGGAGATTGAACAGAACCTAGTGTGAGCTGCCGGTTGTCAGCGCGACCACCGCCTCTGCAACCCGCAACAAACGACCGACAACCAGCAACGAATGAAGATCATCGATCGCTACGTCATCTCCTCGTTCCTCAAGAACTACGCCATCGCGTTGATGGTGCTGCTGGGGCTGTACGTCGTGCTCGACATGGTGTTCAACTTCGATGACCTCGTGGAGTATAAGGTCGGTGGCAACACGGGTATCGAGTCGTCGTTCCTGACCGTCATCGGTGGGATTTTCAGCTACTACTTTTATCAAGGCTTCATGTTCTTCGTGCAACTATCGGGGATCATCCCGGTCGTTGCCGCAGCGTTCACACTGATGAAATTCGCCCGCTTTAATGAGTTGTCGGCCATCATGGCGGCTGGCATCCCGTTGCAGCGGGTGGCGCTGCCAGTGGTGCTTATCGGCGCAGTCGTCAACCTTGTGTTACTGCCGGTGAACCAGGAACTGATCATCCCACAGATGATTCCCAAATTGATGCGCAAGGTCAGTGACCTGCATCGCATCGGTGGGAACACGTACACCGTTACAGGCGTGCAGGACGAACAGAACCGCTTGCTGTCCGTTGGTCGGTACACACCACCGAGCGAGACGGAGCCGGCGAAGATGGAGTATGTCGACGTTCTGGAACGCGACGAAGACTGGCGTATCGTCGCCCACACGTCCGCCGACAGCGCGACATGGGACGAACGCAACGGTCAGTGGACGATGACCAACGGCAAGCGCGTCACCGGCATTCGACCCGACGAGCGCGACCAACAGGAAGAGCTTGTCTCTGCGTACAAAGGAAGCATCACCCCCCAGGAACTGGCCATCTACCGCCGTGGGCAATACATGGACCTGCTTTCGACGCGGCAGATTAACGAGATGCTCCAACGGCCCAAGGTGTTCGGCGCGGCAAGCCTGCTGCGCGTGAAGCACATGCGCTTCACCCAGCCATTGATGAACGTCATCCTGCTGTTGCTCGCGATCCCCTGCATCTTGACGCGCGAGCCCAACCGCCTGAACCATGCCGCGGGCCTATGCCTTGCGGTAACCGGTCTTTGCATGGGCAGTGTCTTCTTATGCCAACAGATGGCTAACGTAAACCTGCTCGGGCCCGCTTGGTCCGATAGCTGGCCGGCGTTGATGGCGTGGTTGCCCATCCTGATCTGGGGGCCGATTGCAGTCTGGCTTCTGGATCGTGTAAAAACCTGATTTCTCGTGTTCGGCGCGGTTTTTCTGGCCTACAAACGGAACTACTTACCAAATGTCTGGCCCGATTTGCCTGCCGAAACCACGAATTGTAAATCATAGGTGTCAGGTCAAACGCATCCGGCGACTGTGTCCTGGAGGACACACGACGGAGACCTGACAAAGGAAACGGCAGTTTGCTGTTTCCTGACGCTCCCCTTCCAACTTTCTGGCGATGCCGGCCGGGCCACAAGCCCGGCCGGCATTTTTTTTGGTCAACCATTTCGTTAGTTCGTCGTCTATAACCAAGACTCGTCATCTAAAAGGACTCGCAGAGCCCAACCTTTCTGCCGGAGGAACCATGAACCGCATCGCTCTATTGATAGCCACCCTATCCGCCATTCCAGCCATCTCGTTCGGCCAAGCGAAGGACGAGGCCGCGCCGAATGCGCCCGGCTTTGCGCTCACGATCTACAGCACCGCCGACCCGGCAACGTTTGACCCACAAGCGCTGGCGCGGCAGCAACTGGGCAATCCCTACGCCCGCTGGCAGAACCCGCTACCAGGCTATGGCGTCGTGCGCGAGGTGCGCAAAGTGACGATCGGTGAAGACAAAACCGTCCGTTTCAGTGACGTCGCCAGTGGCATCGACCCAACGACCGTCACATTCGAATCATTGACCGACGCCGCGGGCACCAGCGTGCTCGAACAGAACTATGAGTATGACGTCGTCAGTGGTGAAAAGCTGATGGAGAAATATTTGGGCAAGGATGTCCGTGTCACGCTCCGCACCACTGGCGGTGGTCCTCAGCTTGCGGAGGCCGTGTCCGGCACCCTCCTCTCCTCAGACCCGACTTCCGTCGTCATTCAGACGAAGGACGGCGTGCAAGTCCTGTCACGGCAGGACATCTCGATCGTCTCGCTGGCCGATGCGTCCAACCTGATCACCAAGCCCACGCTCGTGTGGAAGCTCGACGCCGACAATACCGGTGAACACGTCGCGAAGGTGACCTACCAGACCGACGGCCTGACCTGGCGCGCCGACTACAGCATCATCATGAACAAGGACGACACCGCCGCCGATGTAGGCGCGTGGGTGACGGTGCTGAACCAGAGTGGCGCCAGCTATCCGAACGCAAAGCTGAAATTGGTGGCCGGCGACGTCCAGCGCGTCAAACCACCGCAGGAAGTCTACGCCATGGGAGGCGCAAGGCGTGCTATGCAGTTCGCTGCCAAGGAAGACACCGGCTTCCAGGAAAAATCCTTCTTCGAATACCACCTCTACACGCTCGGCCGTGAAACCTCGCTCGGTGACAATTCGACCAAGCAAATCGAACTTTTCCCCGCTCGCAAGAACGTGCCGGTGACCAAGACTTACGTCTATTACGGCCTGCCCGAACAGATGCGTTACTGGATCGCGCCATCACCGAACCCCGACCGCAACCTCGGCACCGAGTCCAACAAAAAGGTCGACATCTACCTGTTGATGGAGAACAGTGAGAAGAACGGCCTGGGCATCCCACTGCCCGCCGGTCGCATTCGAGCGTACAAACAGGACGACGCCGACGGCAGTCTTGAGTTTGTAGGTGAGGACGTCATCCAGCACACCCCGAAGAATGAAAAAGTCCTCGTCAAACTCGGCAGCGCCTTCGACGTGGTCGGCGAGCGCAAGCAGGTCGATTTCAAGATCGACGAACGCGCGCACATTATCGAAGAGGAATACGAGATCGTCCTGCGCAACCACAAGAAGGAAGCGGTCGACGTGATCATCAAGGAGAACCTGTTCCGCTGGTCGAATTGGGAAATTCTCAACAGCAGCGACAAATTCGAAAAACAGGACTCTCGTACGATCCACATCCCGGTAAAGGTCGAACCGGACGGCGAGAAGAAAGTCACTTATCGCGTGAAGTACACGTGGTAAGGGTCGCTGTAACGGTCGTTTCGTTCATAGCGATGTAAGTAAATTTATGTCATCCCGAGGGGAACGATAGCGACGCGAGGGATCTCGAGTTAGCAGGACCGTTTGGAACGCCGAGATCCCTCTGGTCGCTTCCGTTCCCTTCGGAATGACATGCTGTATTTGTAGCGAACGTGATTCAGCGGACGTATTCCGTCCGTCGCAGTCGACCTTGTTCGCTCCAGGTCCAGCCCCATCGCGACGTGTAGACGTCGTCCGAGACCACGCGGAACCCGGCCATCTCGGGTGGCGTCATGTCACCGCCGATCTGGCGCAAGCGCGACCACGTTATGACGTGCTTCACGCCAGCCGCATGCTGAACGTCGGTCGCAACCGATTCGAGATTGGGGAATGGCCGCAGGTTGATTTGCTCGCGAATACGCTCGAAGACCGGCCCGTAGACGAACGGCCAGGTCTTGCCAACGCGAAAGTCGGGTGGCGATGTCGGGACCCGACCCGTATAGACGGCGTAGTACGCGTTCATCATCCGCCAATACGGTGTCGTCGGCAGTGGGCCCGATCCGCCCATGCCGAGTTCGACGTATGTCCGCACGTCACCATTGGGCCGGTCGCTCCACACGTCCTGCCAGACGAGGTCGAACCGGAACTGTGATTCCTGCATAATCCGTGCGATCCCGTTCACAAGGTTCGCTGCGACGAAGACGGTGACGGCGATCGATCGTAGTGGCCAGGTTGGCACCCGATCGAGCAACGCCGCCATCAGCAGGATGACCGCAGGCCAAACGATCGCCACGTAGCGCGTGTGCCAGATCGTCTGCCATTGGATATCCGGGTTTCGCCGGATTGCCGCCTCTCGGAGCGTCGCAATCACACCGTGTGCGATCCAGCACAGCCCCACGATTACGACGGTGGCCACCAACACTTTCGCAACGCCCACCGCGTGTTGAGATAACGCCTGGCGACGCCAGGCGATGAACAGCGTCATCGCAACCCACGACATCATTGCGCCGAGAAACCGAGGATCGCTCAGCACGACCCAGGGCGTTCCCGGTTCAGCAGCCGAACGGCAATAGAAGAATCCGTACGCGATCAGCAAGACCCACGAGCCCAGCCACAGCACCACCCGCCACGCCCGCTCGACCGGCGAGTCGTCGTCTTGATAGCGCAGCAACCGCCGCGACCAGGGCATCAGTCCAACTGCGAGAAACGCGCCCGTGACGGTCATCGCCGTGCGACACCACCACGCGGCTCGCTGAGGAATCGACAGCGGGCGATCTTGACGTTGCTGCTCAAAGTCGAGCATGCCACGTCGCATTTCAAAAGAGGTTAGCCATGTGGAAATAGTGCCTTGGATCACGCCTTCCGAGTCCGGTGTTGTGCCAATCCAACCAAGGCCACTCAGTTCCCAGTCGGCGTCCGGTTTCACGTTCCCCGTCGCGCCGGGCATGATGCCGCCAGATCGCTCGGTCCACTTGTTGAACCCGAGGTAGTAACCGGCAGGTCCGGCGCTGATGATCCCCATCCCGGCGAACATCAGCAGGGTCGTCGTCCACCGAAATCGTCTGGCCGTCAGTGCAATCAGAGGTGTCAGCCCGATGACCAGCATCGCGACCGCGTGATGACCGACCGCAGCCAAGCCCGCCGCGATCCATGCCAACCATGCGGTCCACGATCCTGTGCGCAACCACCAGATCAGGCAACCAACGCAAACCGTCGTGAACAGCCACAACGGCATGTACATCTTCATGTCGCGCGAGAACCACAGCATGTACGCCGACGTCGCCGTGATTCCCGCCGCGATCAGTGACGCCCGACGGGTCAGCAACTGCCGCCCCAGGAAATACATCGCCAGCGGCATCAGAGTCCCACAGACCGCCGGGATGAACCGCATCACCTCTGGCGTGAGATAGAACCCACCCGGCACGATCCGCAACCCGAGCGGCAGTGGCCCCCCTTCCTTGATCCACCACAAAATCTCGTAATGCAGCGGTGTAAAACCGTCGTCGCGCAGGGTCTCGACCATCTCTCGAAAACTGCCACAGACGCGCCAGAAGGTGAAAGCATCGTCAGGCAGCACGGGCGGACGTTCGAGCCTCGCAAAGCGTATTGCGGCTGCTAGAAGCGTCAGGAAGACGAGAATCCACAGGTCCAGACGTCCCCACCAGGGTCGCCGATCGGTTGAGATCGATACGTTCACGTGTTGTATAAACCTAGATTTGTGGGATGCGCAAAGGCGTTGCCTTGCCCATCTTGACGTCGAACCACAGTTTCGCAACCCGGCCACCATGGCCGATTCGTTATCCTCTCCAACAATTCGTTAGTTTACGGTATACTCCTCCGCGTGACACGCACGCCCTTAATCTTGTCCACATGTTCACCGGCCCACCGCCGGGGTGCCTCACTCGTCGAGGTGACGGTGGTCGTGGGCATCATTGCCTTGCTGATCGGAATCCTGATTCCGACCGCCCAAGCGGTTCGGCATCGTTCCTTTGTGACCCAATGCGCCGCCCATCTTCAGCAACTCGGGCAGGCTACCCGCATGTATGTCCTGGAGAACGGTTCACTTCCCCGCACGCGTTACGAGCCGGGCATGCAGATCGTTGCAGGCACGGGTGCAGGTGTCGCCGATCCGTTCGCCGCCGATGGTCCCCGCGCCAACGACATCACCGCTGCCATTCATCTGTTAAGGAAGGCCCAGCGGTTGCAGACGGACCTGTTCGTCTGCCCGTTCAGTGACAGCGACATGGCCGTCGCCGAGACGGTCGACGCCCGGTTGCAGTCGAACTTCAGCGACTACCGCCGCAACCTTGGCTACAGCTTCGCGACGCCCTACTTTGAGTCGTCACGACCGGTTCGCGTGACACGGTTGCTTGGAGCGAGTTTCGTCATCGCTGCCGACATCAACCCGGGATTCGCTGGGCTCGGTGACAACGCCGCGCTGCCCACGATCGAATCGCGCGGCCGCGAGCTTCGCATGGCCAACAGCGTTAACCACAACAAGGACGGTCAGAACGTCCTGTTCGGTGACGGTCACGTCGAATGGACGAGCACCGCGTTCACCGGCCCGATGGACGACAACATCTACACCAACCGCCGCGGTGAAACCTGGGCCGGCCCGGTCGACGACCTCGACGCCGTGCTGCTGCCGACGGACGACTGAATCTCGTTCGTAAATCGGAATGGGGAATGCGGAACGGACTGACCGCAAGCAATCGGTCCGCACTCTGAACTTCGCATTCCACACCCTCTTATGAAAGACGTCCTCAACAAACTTTGCCATCGCGAAGACCTGACCCGCGATGAGGCACGTGCTGCGTTTCTCCAATTGATGACCGGTGGCGCGTCCGAGGCCGAGATTGGCGGCCTGTTGATCGGCTTGGCTGCCAAGGGAACGACGGTCGACGAGCTCGTCGGCGCTGCGACCGTTATGCGGGAAAAGGCGGTGCCGATCACGTGCGACGGGTCGGACGTGATCCTCGACACCTGCGGGACGGGTGGGTCGAAGTTACGGTCGACGGGCCTGTTCAATATCTCGACCACCGCTGCCATCATCGCGGCGGCGGCGGGCGTGAAGGTCGTGAAGCACGGTAATCGCTCGGCCAGCTCCAAGTCTGGATCGGCAGACGTGCTTGAAGCCCTCGGTGTCAACCTCGACCGCTCTCCGGAGCAGCTCTCGCATTGCCTGGCCGAGGCGAACATCTGCTTCGCGTTCGCCCGTAGTCATCACCCCGCCATGCGCCACGTGGCCTCGGCCCGCACGAGCCTTGGCGTCCCCACCATCTTCAACATGCTTGGCCCCCTTTCGAACCCCGCCGGCGCTAAGCATCAGTTGCTGGGCGTGTTTGCCCGCGAACTCACCGACCGCTTCGCGCAGGTTCTGCGTGAACTGGGTAGCGAGCGCGCCTGGGTGGTTCACGCCGAAGACGGGCTCGACGAACTCTCGACGCTCGGTCCCACACGCATCGCCGAGCTTCGCGACGGACACATTAAGAGCTGGACGCTTGACCCCAAGGACGTCGGGCTGCCATACGGCCGGTTGAGCGACTTGAGCGTCGGATCCGTCGAGGAATCGGCCGCCGCGATCCGTCGCATTCTTGCCGGTGAAACCGGTCCGCGTCGCGACATCGCGGTGCTCAATGCCGGGGCGGCATTGGTCGTTGCCGGCAAGGCGGTCGACCTGGCGCAGGGTGTTGCCAACGCATCAACTGCGGTTGAGTCCGGCGCTGCCAGTCAGACGCTCGATGCCCTCATCAGACATTCGCGCCTCCCGAACGGAGGCTGAACCTTTCAGGATTACCCTGAAACCCAGATTTGCAGTACCGCTGGGGTTGAAACGCGATAAGAATACCACCAGATGGATAAGCAGCCTTCGACGTCGAGTCCCACTCCCGCGGCCCGCCGCGTGGACCTACATTGTCACTCCACCGCCAGCAACAAGCCCGCCGAGGCGGTGCTGAGCGCGATCAGTTGCCCCGAGTGTTACTCCGCGCCCATGGAGGTTTACCGCCAGGCCAAGGCGCGCGGGATGAACTTCGTCGCGCTGACCGACCACGACACGCTCGACGGGGTCAGCACGATCGTCCACCTCGGTGACGTCCTCGTCGGGGAAGAATTGACCTGCTGGTTCCCCGAAGACGGTTGCAAGCTCCACCTGCTCATCTATGGCGTCAGCGCCGACCAGCACGCCCAACTGCAGGCAATGGCCCGCAACATCTACGACGTCGCGGCGTTCATTGAAACCCACCAGATCGCGCACAGTGTCGCGCATCCTCTGTATCGTCAGAACGATCGCCTGGAACGCTGGCACCTCGAGCGGTTGCTGCTGTTGTTCAAGGGGTTCGAATGCCTCAACGGCGCCCACAGCGCGCTGCATCGTGAAGCGTTCGAACCGGTGCTCAACAATCTCACGCCACAGCAGATCCAGAAGCTCTCAGCGAAACACAATCTCAAGGCCCATTGGCCCCAGCCCTGGATCAAGGCCCGCACCGCCGGTAGTGACGACCACGGCCTGCTCAACATCGGGCGCGCCTGGACGGAGTTTCCCCCTGAGACCGCGACCGTCGCCGACGTCCTGCGTTGCCTGCGCGAAGGTCGCTGCAGTCCCAACGGTGAAGCCGGCAGTGTGCCGAAGCTGGCCCACACGTTCTACAGTGTCGCAGTGCGTTACTACGGTCGCACGTTGCTCGCGCCCACCGGTGGCAAGCCGAGTTTGACCGCGTCGCTGCTGCAGACGTTCGCCGGTGAACGCGTTATGCCCGGCAAGCGCGAGCTGGCGACGCTCGTGTTGCGCGGTAAGATTAAGAAGCTCAAGAAAAAGCTCGTCGCGCCGCTGCACAGGTTGACCGGCCGCACGAAAGCAGTGCACACGTCGTCCGGCACCGGTGCGCTCAACGGTGAGACCGATTCCAGCGCCCGCCTGCTCCAGCGGTTGTTTCTCACGTCCGCCCGTCAGCGCATCGCCGACCATCCGGACCTGCGCGAGGTCCTCTCCAAGGGCCTGCCACCGCTCGGTGAGCACGCCGCGATGTTCGACTTCATCAACGCCGTCAACCGTGATGTATCGCGCGGCATCATGGACTCGATCTCCACCTCGATCGACAAGGCCAGCTTCACCGGCCTGTTCGAGGGCATTGGCGCCATCGCAGCCCAGCAGTTCGTGCTCTCACCGTACTACTTCGCGCTGTTCCATCAGAACAAGGAACGTCACCTCCTGCGCGAAATTACCGGCCGCACCGAGACGAAGCACCCCAACGACCTGAAGGTCGGCCTCTTCACCGACACGCTGGACGACACCAATGGCGTCGCCCGCTTCATCCGGGACATGGCTGCTCGTGCCGAAAATCGCTCGCTGCAGTTGCACGTCCACACGTGCGCGACCGAGACGAAGTTCACCGTCCCCGGCCGCAAGAACTTCCTGCCGCTGCTCTCGCGCCCGATGCCTGCGTATGAAACCTTGGCGCTCAACATCCCTCCCTTCCTTGAAGTGATGGAATGGGCCGACCGTCAGCAGTTCGATGCCATCCACATCTCCACGCCCGGGCCGATGGGTTTGTGTGGCTGGCTCGTCGCCAAGATGCTGCGCGTTCCGTTGCTCGGCACCTATCACACCGATTTTCCCGCCTATGTCGACCGTCTGACCGGTGACCATCGTGTGACGAGTGGTGCCACGGCGTACATGAAGTGGCTGTATGGTCCGATGGCCAGCGTCTTCTCGCGCTCGAAGTCTTATCGCTTCAAGCTGCAGGACCTCGGCATCGATGACGAGCGTACGTATACGCTTCCCGCTGCGATCGACACCGACAAGTTCAACGCATCGCATCGCGATCCAAACATCTGGACCGCGTTGAAGGTCGACAAGCCCAAGCGCCTGCTTTACGCCGGGCGGGTCAGTATCGAGAAGAATCTGCCGATGCTCGTCGAGACATTTTGCAAGCTCTGCGCAATGCGCAGCGACACTGCCCTCGTCATCGCGGGTGACGGTCCGTATCTCACCGAAATGAAAGAAAAGCTCGCCGGCCTGCCGGTCACGTTCCTCGGCTTCTGCGACGACGCGAAACTGGCCAAGCTGTACTGCGGCGCCGACTTGTTTGTCTTCCCGTCGCGCACCGACACGCTTGGCCAGGTCGTCATGGAAGCCCAGTCGTGTGGCCTGCCGGTGATCGCGACGAACGAAGGTGGCCCGAAGGAGATCGTCGAGGACGGTGTGACGGGTGTCATTCTTTCGTCAAACGACCCCATACGCTGGTGCGATTCGATCGATGCACTCTTGAATGACGACGCCCGCCGCTCGCGCATGGGCCTCACCGCCATAGCCCGCGCCGGTCGCTATTCGCTCGACGCCACGCTCGACGTCTTCTGGGACGCCCACGCCACCGCCGTCGCCAGCGCCCCGGCCCATCCGGATGTTGCCAGTGACATGCCGCACTTCGGGTCGACCGAATTGAACGCGCGAGCGTAGATCGTACGGACGATCACCATCCATTGCATGGTGGCATTTCACGATACGCCGAAACCGGTGCACGTAGCGCTTGATCAACCCGTGGCAATGCGTGATAACGCGACCATGGCTACAGTCTGGTTTAACGGCACGTACATCGACGAGGCGATTGCGGGCGTCACGCTGCGCGACACGGGCCTGCTGCACGCAGCGGGCGTCTTCACGACGACCAAGGCGATCGGTGGGCGCGTGTTTCGGATCGGCGAACACCTCGCCCGCTTGCGACGCTCGTGCGAGGCGCTGGCGATCCCCCTGCCCTACGACGACGCGGCGATCACAACAGCCATCACCGAGCTGCTGCCGCGCAACGATCTGACCGACGCCCGCCTGCGACTCACCGTCACACGAGGCAGCGCCACGGTCGTCGGTGAAACGCGCGAGCTGGTCCCGAGCGTCTTCCTGACCGCGGCCGAGCTGGCGGGGTATCCGAAAGACTTTTACGAACGCGGGATGACGGTCGTGCTTATCGACGACCAGAAGCTCAACCCGTACGACATTCAAGCGGGTCACAAGACACTGAACTACATGAGCCGACTTACGGCGCTGCGCTCGGCCAATCAGCGCAGCGCCGGCGAGGCGCTCTGGTTCGACGTCCACAACTACCTGCAGAGCGGCAGTATCTCGAACGTGTTCATCGTGAAAGACCACGTCATCCTCACCCCACCGACGACTGCGGACATGGAAGACCCCGCGATCAACGCCGCCACGCCCTACCCGCGCAGCGCCGTGCTGCCGGGCATCACGCGCGGCGCCATCCTCGACATCGCGCGCGACCTCGGCATGACAGTGACGATCGCAGCCATCGACGTGAACGCCCTGCTGGCTGCGGATGAAATCTTCCTGACCAACAGCATCATGGACGTCATGCCCGTCTGCCGCATCGAACGCCAAGCCATCGGCGACGACCTGCCTGGCCCGGTGACGAAGACACTGCTGGCCGAATTGGTGAAGCGTGTGATCGCGTAAATTAACGCAGCGTCGCAGGTGCTTCACCGTAGCAGGCGCGTATCGCCCATGCCTGTGGATTTTTCTTTCCCTGCCCCCATTTTAGTCGACGCATCTTCGCGCTGGGCCACTCAAACCAACCGCTGACAAGCCTGGACGAGATGCCCCTGGCACAGTGAAGACCGTTCACTTGTAATTTTCCGGTGTTCTCGGTGTCCTCCGTGGCTTATCCTTCTTTCCGCACTTTTGTGTTTCAGAAGTCCAGTTTGTCCACCGAGGATGTACCGATGTCATCGCGATTCGCCGTCGAGTTGTTGGAAGGTCGCGTTCTGCTGGCCTCCGTCCCGCAGAACTTTGTGGAGACGGTCGTGGCGACGGGCCTGAACACGCCAACCGCGATGCAGTTTGCTCCGGATGGCAGGTTGTTCGTCGCGCAGCAGTCGGGGCAGTTGCGCGTTATCACCGCAAGCGGGCAGTTGCTTTCGACGCCTGCGCTGTCCGTCATCGTCAACAGCACCGGTGAGCGCGGGTTGCTCGGCGTGACCTTCGACCCGAACTTTTCCTCGAACAACTACATCTACGTCTACTACACCGCGACCACCCCGAACCTGCACAACCGCCTGTCGCGATTCACAATGAACGGCGACGTTGCCGTCGCGGCAAGTGAGACGGTCTTGCTCGACCTCGATTCGTTGAACGCAACCAACCACAACGGTGGCGCGCTGCGCTTCGGCAATGACGGCAAGCTGTACGTGGCCGTCGGTGAGAACGCGGTCGCGAGTAACTCGC
Organism: Tepidisphaerales bacterium; assembly: GCA_038223165.1. GTDB lineage: Bacteria > Planctomycetota > Phycisphaerae > Tepidisphaerales > Tepidisphaeraceae > DASYHQ01. The sequence goes on along the minus strand of JBBRHE010000037.1, from coordinate 1,123 downwards.
AGACGCTGTCGAACCTGCACGGGAAGATGCTGCGGCTGAACGCGGACGGTTCGATCCCCACCGACAATCCGTTCTACAACACCGCGACCGGGAAGAACCGGGCAATCTGGTCGCTGGGGCTGCGCAACCCGTTCACGTTTGACGTCGAGCGCGACACGGGCAGGATGTTCATCAACGACGTCGGCCAGTCGAACTGGGAAGAGATTAACCTCGGCGTGCGGGGCGTTAACTACGGTTGGGCTAACACCGAGGGGTATACGAGCGACCCCGCGTTCCGCTCGCCGGTCTTTGCTTACCCGCGGACGATCGGTGGCGTGTTCAACGGCGCCGCGATCACCGGGGCGGCGTTTTACGACCCACTAACCAGCACATTCCCGACCGAGATGGCCGGTGACTATTTCTTCGCCGACTACGTGGGCAACTGGATCCGCAGGATCGACACAACGGGCAGTTCGCCTGTACTGACCGAGTTTGCGACGGGCCTGGCGGCGCCGGTCGATTTGCAAGTGCACGACAACGGCTCGCTGTACTACCTCGAGCGCGGCAACAGTGGGCGAGTCGTGCGCGTCGACTACTCGCCGTCAGAGCTGCCCGTTATCACCGGTCAACCCGTGAACCAGGTCGTGACGGCCGGCCAACCCGTCACGTTTACCGTCACTGCCAGCGGACCGGCCGCGCTGGGCTATCAATGGACGCGCAACGGCAACGACATCAATGGCGCGACGGGCAGTACATACACCATCAACAGCACGACGACCGGCGACAGTGGCGCCGTGTTCCGTGTGGTCGTCACCAGTGGTGGCAACTCGACAACCAGCAACGCCGCGACGCTGACCGTCACCAACAACACCGCGCCGAGCGCGACGATCATCTCCCCCGCGCACGGCACGCAATACAACGCCGGGCAGACTTTCACGTTTACCGGCACTGGCAGCGACCAACAGGACGGTGCGCTGCCGGCCTCGGCGTTCACGTGGCGCGTCGATCTGCATCACGACACGCACGTCCACCCCTTCGTACCGACGACGACAGGCGTGACCAGCGGCACGTTCACGATTCCGGCGGTCGGCCACACTGAGACGAACGTCTTCTACCGTATCACGCTGACGGTCGTGGACTCGGG
>JBBRHE010000036.1:0-22559 GCA_038223165.1 Tepidisphaerales bacterium | reverse complement strand
CCACCTCGGCCTTGATGGCATTGATCAGCAGACATTCACCGATCGTCGAACCTGGCGCGACGGGCGTGTCCAGCCCGTCGATCGCGACCATCGCGTCGCCGGGTGGAGCGCCGGTGTCGAGGACCCGATCGGAGAAGTCCTGAAGCTTCTTTCCGTCCGCACGGTTGCTGCTGCTTTTGACCGAATGGGCGGTCGAGACGATCGACGCCACGAAAATGCCCCGCCGTTGGAACTGCTCGGCCATCTCGATGGGCACGACATTGCAGCCACTGGAACTGATGACCAGCGCGCTGTCGACATCGCTGAGATCAAAGTTGCGGACGATACGTTCCGCCAGCCCACTGACGTTTTCGAGGAACATTGCCTGCCGCTGACCGTTGGCGCCGACGACAAGGTTGTGAAACGTCAGCGACAGCTCGACGATCGGATTGAATCCAGGGAACGAGCCATAGCGCGGCCACATTTCTTCGACCATGATGCGACTATGTCCGGATGCAAAGACGTGGACCATCCGACCGGCGAGGATGGTTTTGGCGAATCGATCGGCGACCGACCGAACGGCCGGCAACTGCTGCTCGACGGTGTCGATCAGTCCGCGGCTTTTACGGAGAAACTGTTCACTGGGTGTCATAAATATCCATCGCTGACCGACCATCCACCGTCCACCTTTAGCACCTGTCCGGTGACGAAACGCGAACCGTCGGACAAGAGAAATAGCACTGCTGCATCGAGGTCGTCCGGTCGTCCGATGCGGCCACCATCAAGCGGTTGTCGCGTTCGAACGTAACGCGTGATCTGTTCGTCGCTAGCGGCACGCTTGGACATCGGTGTCTCGACAAGCCCGGGGGCAACAACGTTGAACCGAATACTCTGCGGCGCGTAGTAAGCGGCGCAGGACTTCGAAAAGCCCACGACCGCAGCCTTGGAAGCAGCATAGGCATGGGTTGTGAAGAACGCCGGTGCCGGCGATCCAGCGAGCACCGAGCCAACATTCACGATACTGCCTCCGCTGCCTTGCGCGAGAAACTGCCTGGTGGCCGCCCGGTTCGAGTTGAAGAGACTCGTGAGATTCAAGTCCAGCGTCGCGCGCCAACCCGCATCGGTCACCTCATGCAGAGGCCCGTCTCCCAATCGACGCCCACTTCCACCAGCGACGTGGTACAGACCGTGCAAAGCGCCCCATCGCTGGACGGCTTGTGCGATCGCGCGGGGTGCCACGTCCGGGTCTATGGCGTCCCCTGTGATAACGATCGCCTTGTTACCAAGGGCACTCGCAGCGAGAGGCTGGTGCTCATCATTACGACCAACGCACAGCACCCGCGCCCCCACGCCGACGCACGCGACGGCCGCGGACAATCCGAGCCCGCTCGTGCCACCGATGATGACGATCACTTTGTCTTGCAACACGGACAGACCCTTCGCCGATGAACAACGTAACCGGTCATTCGACGGTGTAAAGAATAATAGATCATCGGATTGAGGAATCTGATATGATAATTACATGGCTCGTCCGACGTCGTTAAAGGTCAAATCCGCCAAGGCGAGACTTGTTGCGCGAATAAGTGATGGCCTGCATCGTCCGGGCGATCGATTTATGTCTAACCGCGCGATCGCCGAGCAATTTGACATCAGCTATCAGACGGCCGATCGACTTGTCCGCGAGCTGTCCGCTGAGGGCCTGCTCGTCCGGCGATCCGCCTCAGGCACCTATCTGCCCGGTCAACGAAAGGCGCTGGCGGGTGCCATACTGATGTTCAACACAAGAGCACGACGCGCAGGCAGCTTTGGCGCTCGCTTGCTAGGTGAGTTGACCAATCGCCTCGACCGCGAGCGGATCGGCTGGCAACTGAAGTGGATTGTCCCGGATGCGCCCGTCAGCGCGCGCCAACTTCCAGCCGACTATTTTCCGGTTCTGTGGGAAGTGCCTGCAGCGCGAGTCGCCTGTGCGGAGTTGGTTCGACCGGCGTTGTTGTTGAATGAGCGGCCACCTTCGAGCCTGGCATCGGTATACGTCGACAGTGTTTCGACGGACGACCGCTTCGGTGGCGCCTGTGCAGCGGAGTTGCTTTGCAAGCGGACGGGACGCACGGATGGTTTTACGATCGTCGCCGGGCCGCGCGGCGATACGCGCAGTGACGAACGCGTCGCAGGATTTCAGTCCGTCGCCGGCGCACGAGTGCTTCATTCCGCAAGCTGGTACTTTGAAGAGGGAGTCGACGCCGCGACCAAGGCATTGGCCAGACGGTCGGCCGGCATTTTCTGCTGCAACGATCGGCTGGCCGAGGCGGTCGTCAGCGCGGCCGAGCGCATGAGTATCACTCGCCCGGCGATCGTCGGCTTTGACGATGCGCCCGTCGCCGATGCGCTGCGACTGACCACGATCGCCATCCCGTGGTCTGAGCTGACAACGGCGGCGGTCTCGATCGTTCGCCAGCGGCTGGTCGGCGCCGGTGAAGCTGCGAGTCACCGGTCCTTCATCCCCCGCCCGGTCGTCCGCTGGCGGTAAGTTTATCACCGATCAGGTAACTCAAATGATCGAGATCCCTCAGGTCGCTCCCGTTCCCATCGGGATGACAATGCTTTGAAAGTGATCCATCGTTGTGTAGTGGATGCAACTAGTCTGACGCCCTGCTCGCCTTACTTGCTCACCGTATGAGACAAAGCGAGTTCTTCAAAACGGTGGTCCATCGCCTGGCAGGCGGTGATGGGGTCGAAGCGATTCAGGTTGAGGCGCAACTCTTCGTGATAATCGTCCGGCCGTTGAATGTGCCAGGCGTCCTGCAGGCGACTGCCCAGATATTCCGCAGCGGGTTCGTACAGGCACGAACTGTGCATCGACTTGGGCAGCAGTTCGGGATAGACGCCGCCCTTAGGGAAGATTGGCCAACAGCCCGCAGCCAAGGCGCGAATCGCGTGGAAGTCGCACGTCGCGACAGGTTTGGCGCTGAGAAACACACCGGTGGAAAAGAGCGCCATCGCGTTGCCCTTGTCGTCCTGTTCGGGAAGGGTCTTCCGCGTGATGGAAGGGTCCAGGCCTTCGACCGGACCGACGGTTGTGAGTTCGAACTTCTCACCCCGCCGGGTGGCGACGCCCAGACCACCGTTGAGCAGTTGCAGGTTCGCGTCGCGCGTTTCGACGAAGATGTTGCGGCTGGGCCGTTTGGCGTTCATCAATTCTGCATGCTGATGCACAACACCCAGGTCGACGGCTGGCAGCATGACATGCGACTTTCCCGCCAGTGGGCCGAGCGGGTTGAGCACGGCCAGTTCCTGGTGGCGTTTTACAAACGCCGTCGCGCGGGCTAGGAACAGTCGCTGGTGAAAAGCACTGTTGAACCAGATTTCGTCGGCGACCGACGCGGTGTTCATGTTGACGAAGTCCAGAGGCTGGCTCTCGGTCGCCCGCACGTCGGGAAGCTGGTTGTCGTGGAAATAGACGATGGACGGCTTTTTGTTCAGCGCCGGCACCAGCCGGAGCAGGTCGGCGAGGTTCAACGCCTCACTGGTGAAGACGACGTCAATCTTGCCCGACCAGTGGCGTTGCAGTTGTTCGGAAAACCAATGCGCCGCCGCGGTCAGTCGACGCTCGATTCGGCGGGGTGGAAGTTTTAACAGGGTCCAGCGATGCCGGCTGTACCGCATGAGCGTTTCCAGCATCGCGCGGCGAGGCCCACCATAAAATGGCTCGAGTGCGAGAATATCCAGTTGAGATGACATCGTCCGTGACAAGCGATTGTACGCGCCGACCACCCCGCTGTTGAGGGATTGGGCGCTACAAAACCCGTGAAGTCTTTCATCGACGCCTTCCCTTGCACGTCATTGCCCATTTCGGTTACCGGTCGTGCGGGCAACGTTTAGTCGTTAAGGCTTGCCATGTTTCACCCGATGAAAAAGGCATCGAAGGAGTTTTACCGATGTCGACGACCCCTGATACCAGCGTTCCTGTGAAAGCCGATTCCCGCCGTGCGCCACGCAACTCGCGCGTGCGGAACATTACGATCTATTCCGACGTGAACGCCGCAGTCGGGCAGACCGCGAGGCTGGCGGATGTGTCGACGTTTGGCCTCGGGTTCGTCCAGAGCAAGCCCGCGCTGTTCGGCGAGGAGTTTATTCTTCGTCTTGAACTGGAAGACGGCGTCGAAATGCCCCTGCTGTTCCGGGTCATGCACTGCCAACCCCTCGGCACCAACGCGTTCCGGGTCGGTGCCCAGTTGACACGGGTCATCAACGGCAACGAAGCGATCGAGATCAACGCCAACCAGAACATCGAGTTCGGTGAAGCCATGGTCGACATGATGGTCGGCCCGTCAATGATGATGTCGTCCTATCGCGTTCCCGAAGAGGTGGCTGCGGTGCAGGACGACGAAGAGATGACCTGGGCAATCCTCGTTGACTCTGAAGAATACGCCGAACTCGTCGCGATAAGCGAAGAGCGCGACGCGCTCCGTGATATGCGTCGGTTGGCGGCCTAAGAACGAACTATTTTTAACGCAGAGGCGCAGAGGTAGGAACGCAGAGGAACGCAGAGAAATACTAGATTCGTTTTGGTTTTCTTCTCTGCGTGTCTCCGCGTTCTTCACTCTGCGCCTCTGCGTCAAAACGCTCTGCAGATCACTGTTTCATCCCGCGATAGCAGACGCACACACCGAAGGTCATCGGGAATTGCTCGACGTCGGTGAAGCCGGCTTGCTGCATCATCGAGACCATCTGGCTGCGGTCGATGAAGGACTCGACAGACTTGGGCAGGTACTTGTACGCCCCGCTCTTGTCGCCACTGATCCAGGTGGCGGTGTGGGGCATGATCTTGGAGCAGTAGACGTCGTTGAAGAACCGGATGACACGGTTCTTCGGCCGAGAGAACTCGAGGATGATCACCCGCCCACCCGGCCGCAGCACGCGATAGAACTCGCGCAGCGCGGCGTTTACGTCCTGCACGTTGCGGATGCCGAAGGCGATCGAAACGACGTCGGCAGAGGCGTCGGGGAGCGGGAGGGCTTGGGCGTCGCCGTTGATGTAATAGGGTTTTTCAAAAGGCTCATGTCCTTGCTTGGCGACAGCGATCGGAAGCATCCCATAGGTGAAATCGATCCCGATCACCTGATCGTTAAGTTCGCCTGGAAATGGTGTGAAATCGGTACGTTGCCGGCGCATCTCGTTAAGGAAAGCAATCGTTAGATCGCCAGTTCCACACGCGACATCCACTACCCGCTCGGTCCACTGCACCTTGCTCAGCTTCACCGCTCTCTTCCGCCACGCCTGGTCTCGGCCGAACGAGTGCAGCCGGTTGTTCAGGTCATATTTTGGCGCGATGGCAGCAAACATCTGCTGAACCCGGCGGCGCTTATCTGCAACGGTGTGCGGGCTTTGCAGCAGTCGGTCGTCCCAGGCGGGTGGAGTCGGATTGGGGGGTGGTCGGGTCATCTTGGCGAGTTGATTATAGGGAACGATGGAGAAATGACGATTTTCAGAACTGGCGAAGGTATTATCGGAACCTTAAATAAGGATGAAGGGTGAAGGATAAAGGATGGAAATGACGAAGAAGGCGGCTTGTCGCCCCTTTTTCATCCTTCATCCCTCAGCCTTCATCCTTCCGAAACACATGTCTGACCTCATCTGGCTCAACGGCAACGTCTCCACAATGGCCGAAACGCGGCTTGGCGTGGAGGATCGTGGGTTTCAGTTTGCCGACGGTGTGTACGAGGTCATCCGCCTGTATGACGGTCGGCCGTTCACACTGACCGAGCATCTGGACCGGTTGCAGAAGTCGGCCGGTGGCATCGAGATGGAACTGCCGATGCCGGCGACCGAGCTGGCGCAACACATTGGCCGGTTCATTCCCCGCACAGGCGTGCGCGATGGCATGATCTACCTGCAGCTCACCCGCGGTTCAGCGCCGCGCAACCACCTGTTTCCTGAGAACACCTCGGCGACCCTGCTGTTTTACGCCCGGCCGTTACCCGCGGTGCTCAAGGCTGGCTCGGCGGACGGGGTTAAACTGATGACCGTCACCGACGAACGCTGGCGGCGGTGTTACATTAAGTCGATTGCGCTCCTGCCCAACGTGCTGGCGAAAAACAAGGCCGCCAAACACGGGTTCGATGAAGCGGTCTTCATCGAAAATGGCATCGTCTCCGAATGCAGCGCCAGCAACCTGTTCGCGGTCATCAACGGCAGGGTGGTCACGCACCCCGTCGGCCCGAAGGTGCTGCCGGGCATTACACGGGCCGTGCTGCTGGACCTGGCAAGTTCGGTGAAGGTGAAAGTCGACGAACGGCCGCTGGGCATCGACGAGGCACGACAGGCGGATGAGCTGTTCATCACCAGTACGACGCGGGAACTGTCGTGGGTGTCGACGTGGAATGATTTACCGGTCGGTGATGGGGTTTGCGGACCGATCACGCTGCGGTTGCACCAGGCCTACCAACGCCGCGTCAGTCGCGATGTCAAAGTCGCTGCGGCTTAAATCCCAGGTAGGACAGGCATTCTTGCCTGCCTCTCCCCCCGGGTTTTGGCGGTCAAGGCGACGGGGGGAGAACAAGAGAGACAGGCAAGAATGCCTGTCCTCCACAAGACAATTAAACAATCCGCACCGGCACACCGCGCTCGGCGAGAAACGCTTTCACATCGCCGACGGTGTACGTCCCGAAGTGGAAAATGCTCGCCGCCAGCGCGGCGTCGGCGTGGCCTTTGTCCAAGACATCGTACATATGCTGTGGAGACCCCGCCCCACCACTGGCGACGACGGGAATTTTTACCGCGTCACTGACGGCGGCGGTCATTTCCAAATCGAAACCGTTGCGCGTTCCGTCGGCGTTCATGACGTTCAGGACGATCTCACCGGCGCCGAGGGACTCGCCTTGCTTGACCCAGTCCATCACGTCGATGCCGGTGTTCACGCGCCCGCCGTTGATGAAGACTTTCCACTGCTCGCGACCGTCGTCACCAGTGATGCGGTTCGCGTCGATCGCCAGAACCGTCGCGCACCGCCCAAATTTGCGGGCGACTTGTGCGATCAAATCCGGGTTCTTCGGCGCAGCGGAGTTCAGGCTAACTTTCTCAGCGCCGGCCTGGATCAAGCGGGTGGCGTCGTCAATCGTCCGAATGCCTCCGCCGACCGTCAATGGCATAAAGCATTCCTCGACGACGCGCGAGACCGTCTCGGCCATGATCCCGCGCCCTTCATGGCTGGCGCTGATGTCATAAAAGACCAACTCGTCGGCGCCCTGTGCCTGATAGCGCTTTGCCTGCTCAACCGGGTCGCCGGCGTCCACATGGTCGAAGAACTTCACGCCCTTCACCACCCGCCCACGATCCACGTCTAAACAGGGGATAATGCGCTTGGTGAGCATGGGAGTGGTAAGGGATACAAAAAAAGGATGAAGGATGAATGGGACGTCCGTTCATCCTTCATCCTTCTATTTCATCCTTGCAGAAAAGGGTGATCGACGGGGCTCGAACCCGCGACGTCCAGGACCACAACCTGGCGCTCTACCAACTGAGCTACGACCACCATTTACCACCGCCGGGAAACCGGTGGTGGATCGCTATTTTTAGGCTTCTTTTTGTCTCTGTCAATGTTGCTGACCTGTAGCGCGACCGGACGCATCGATTTGCCTTGGAATATTAGGCTTTTAGCCGTGTCATAACGCCGATGATAACCGGGTTTCGCGTTCCTGACCCCTATTTGGAGGATGCTAGACTCTCCATCTTCACACGCGAGGAATCGGTGCGCCTCTTGAAAGTCCGGCTTTTTCTTGACATAGACCGACACGGTATTTACGTTCGCCGGGGACCGGTCGACGACACGTGAGCAATGAGCCGATCTGATAGCAATCTTGCCGGTGTATCCAACAACCTCGACACCGAGGTCGGCAAAGTCGTTGTCGACGCGGGGCTTGCCACCAAATCCGAAATCGAGTTCTGCCGGGAACAGCAAAAGCAGGCTTCCGATCCCAGTGCCCGCAGCCTGGCCGACCTGCTCGTCGAACACAGCTTTATTACCGTCAACCAAGCCAAACGCCTTCGCCAACAGGTGGACGAGCGCAAAGCGACCAGCCAGCTTCCAGGCTATCAATTGATTGCCAAAGTTGGCAAGGGCGCGATGGCGACGGTCTACAAGGCCCGGCAGGTCTCGCTGGACCGCATCGTGGCCGTTAAGGTGCTGCCGAAGCGGATGAGCGAGAACAAGGAGTTCGTCGACCGCTTTTATAAAGAGGGTAAGGCCGCCGCTCGGTTGTCGCATAACAACATCGTGCAAGCGATCGACGTAGCTGAGTCGCCAGATGGGTTCCACTTCTTCGTGATGGAGTTCATCGAGGGCAAGACGCTTTACGACATCATGGCCGCCCCACCCGTGGGCGATGGTCGTAGTTTCAGTGAGCGTGAGGCGCTCGACACGACCCTGCAGATTGCCGACGCGCTGGCCCACGCGCACCAGCGCAGCCTCATCCACCGCGACGTGAAGCCTAAGAACATCATCCTCACCCCGCAAGGGGTCGCGAAGCTGACCGACCTGGGTCTGGCCCGCGCCACCGATGACAAAGAAGCCGCTGAAAGCGAAGCCGGTAAGGCCTACGGCACGCCCTACTACATCAGCCCCGAACAAATCAGAGGCGATGTCGACATCGACTTCCGCGCCGATATCTACTCACTGGGCGCCACGTTCTATCACTTAGTCACCGGCCGACCCCCGTTTGAAGGGGATACCCCAAGCGCCGTGATGCACAAGCACCTGAAGGCCCCACTGGTGCCACCCGACCATATCAACACCGCGCTGTCGGCCGGTGTGGGTGAGATCATCGAGTTCGCGATGGCCAAGAATCGCGACGACCGTTACGCCAGCACAGAAGATCTCGTCGAAGACCTTCGCGCTGTGCTATCCGGCAAGCCGCCCATGCACGCCAAGCAAGCGGTTGACCTCGACACGCTCGAACGTATCGAAGAAACCGGTAAAACGATCGACATCACGCCTTCACCCGTCTCCACCGTCTGGTCCAACCCCGCCGTCATCGCGGTGCTGGTTGGCGCAGGCGTGTCGGTTCTCCTTAACGTTGTCCTACTGATCATCGTGGCAACTAAGTAGAGCTGGTTTCAAAACAACGCGGCACAGGTTTGCAACCCATGAGCTTCCTCACAGTCATGCGGGAAACATGGGTTGAAAACCCGTGCCGCGAAAACGGTGCGACTGCTCCCCCTCTTCAAACGTCGCAATTTTGCGAACCTGTCATCCCGAACGGAGCGGTAGCGACTCGAGAGGATCTCGGCCGACAAGCAACATTCGGGCTGGCCGATCCCTCACGTCGCTACCGCTCCCTTCGGGATGACAATCTAAGCTTGCTGTGAAATTGCGCCGGGCTTACGCAAGGCAAAGGATGCTACAGCGACTCTGACGGGTTCGTTATTGTCGCGAACTTTACGCGAGCAATCCCGTCACGCGATCGATGGCATCGTCAACGGTTGGATTCTCCATCGTCACCACTTTAGGTCCCAGTGGTCGCCAGACGCGGGGGTCTGTGGACGCGAAGATCGCGACCGTCGGCACACCGCAGATGCCGGCCAGGTGGGACGGTCCACTGTCGTTACCGACATACACTGCGGCATCGATCAGGTCGCTGTGCAGCGTGACGTAGTCGGTCGGTGTCCGCAGTTGCGCGATGGCGGCAAGTTGGGCGAGCTCGGTGGGTGACCAGCGCTCGCGCTCGACCTCCCCAATGACGAACCGCACCGGTCGACCCCCAGCGGTCAACCGGTTCGCCAATTCGACGTAGTTCGCCAGTGGCCAGTTTTTACTCAGCGAGCCACTACCAGGATGAATGGCGACCGTCTGCCCGACCGTCCGCCGCGTCGCGACACCGCGGTCAGAGATCGATCGTAAGATCTGTTCTACCGCCGTCCGCACCGCCGGTGTCGCGGCGAGGCTTTCCATCAGGAAGTCGCTCGCATGTTTCTCGTACCCCACCGGTGGGCGGGTCGGAAGGTGATGAACGTCCGCCGTCGGCGCGAGCTTGGCGACGGTCGCCATCCAATCCGTCCCAGGTCCTGCGACAAAGTCGAAGATCGCATGGGCTTGCACCAGCGCCTTGGCAACCGGTTCGATGACCGTCGGTTCTTTCGCGAACAGCGCCGGCCAACCCGTCTCGGCGTCCAGCGCATCGACCCCAAGCGCCCGCTCGGCCAGCTTCCCTTTTCCACCGCTCGTCACGTACATGATCCGCGACTGCGGGTACAGCCTGCCCAACGTGACCGCCAACGGCCACGTTAGCACGAAATCCCCCAGCGCTGCCTGATGAAAGATGAGTACGTTCCGCCGCAACATAGTTCGTCCAGAAAGCATAGGGCAGACGGCGCGTTGAAGAAATGGGAGCCGTTGGCCCTATCCCAGCCCCAACGGGTCAGGGGTATGAACGAGAAAGGGCAGGCCAACCGGCCTGCCCTTGCGTCAATGTTGTCAAAACTCGATTATTTCTTGCTCAACGTCTCCCGATAAAACTCAATCATCTTCCCCAGCCCTTCACGCCGCGTCACGACCGGCTCCCAGCCCAGAATCTTCTTCGCCCGGCTGATGTCCGGGCAGCGCACCTTCGGGTCGTCCGGGGGCATCGCCTGGAACGTAATCGTGCTCTTGCTCTCGGGGATCAGCGCTAAAATTTCCTTGGCGATGTCGAGGATTGTCAACTCGCTGGGGTTGCCAAGGTTGATCGGCTCGACGAAGTCGCTTTCCATCGTCAGGTTGATCCCGCGGATGAGGTCCGACACGTAGCAGAGGCTGCGCGTCTGCTTGCCGTCACCGAACACGGTCAGCGGTTCGTTGTTTAGCGCCTGGCGAATGAAGCTGATGACGACACGGCCGTCGTACGGGTCCATGCGCGGGCCGTAGGTGTTGAAGATGCGGATGATGCGCGTCGCGACGTTGCGCTCACGGTGATACGCCATCGTGCAAGCCTCGCTGAAGCGCTTGGCCTCATCGTACATCGATCGCATGCCGATCGAGTTGACGTTGCCCCAGTAGCTTTCGTTCTGTGGGTTGACCAGCGGATCGCCGTAGCATTCGCTGGTGCTGGCCATCAGGAATCGGCCCTTCCTGGCCTCGGCCAGTTCCAGAAGGTTCCATGCGCCCTGGGAGTTGACCTTCATCGTCAACACTTGGTGCTTCACATAGCCGATCGGGCTCGCCGGGCTGGCCATGTGGTAAATTCGGTCGACCGGACCGTCCACAGCGGCGACGACGGTGGGGTCGATCACGTCGCCTTTGACGAGCTTGTACTTGCGGTTGTCCTCGAGGTGCTTCACGTTCTCGGCCTTGCCAGTAATGAAGTTATCGATGCCCAGAACCTCATGGCCCTGGGACAGCAGCAAGTCGGTCAGGTGAGACGCAAGAAAGCCGGCGGCGCCGGAGATCAGGATTCGCATGAAAGAACATTACATTCGAATTGTGAAGATAACGATTGAACTTTGCGCCGAAGCATTTTAATTTTGCGACATGGCTAAAGCCGCTCCAACCCCTTTATCGGACTCAGTTCCCCTTCGCGGGGGTCGGCGGATCCGCGTGGGCGTCATGGTCAACAACATGGGGGGCTACTCGCGCGGGGTGCTACGCGGGGTGGCGAGCTTCGCGTTTGCCAAGGCGTGGGAGTGCAAGGTCGAAGGCGTGAACAACCGTGGCGGCCTCGATTCACCCGCCGAGTTTGACGGCTGGATCGTGCAGGCGTTGTCCGCCGACACCGCTGCGGAACTGCATCGCGCGGGCATGCCCGTCGTCAACGTGTCGAGCGCTTTGGGTGAAGATGACATGCCCGCCGTCGTGTCGGACGACCTCGCCGTCGGTCGGGCCGGGGCCGACCATCTGCTGCGCCAGGGCTTCCGCAGTTTTGCGTTCTACTCGCCAGTCGACCGCCGGTTCGCGAGATTGCGACATGAGGGGTATCGCACACGGCTGCGCGAAACGCGGCACGCCGTCGAGCTAATCACCAGCGATGACGACCTCACGACCGCGTTATTTCAGCTCGAACGACCGCTCGCCATCATGGCCGCCAACGATTCGGCGGCGCTGTCGGTCCTTGAACACTGTCGCGCCCACAACCTGCGCGTGCCCGACGAGATCGGCATCCTCGGCGTCGACAACGACGACCTCATTCAGTCGCTCGCGTTCCCGCCCCTTTCAAGCATCAACATGGCCACCGACCGCATCGGCTTCGAAGCCGCGGCGCTACTCGAGCGCCTGTTGGCCGGGGAACGGTTGAGCGGTCATCGCATGCTGATCCCACCGACGGGGATCGTCACGCGGCAATCGACCGACGTGCTGTCGATCGCCGACCGTGACGTGGCGGAGGCGCTGCGATTCATCCGCGACCACGCCGGTAAGCCGATCGGCGTGGAGGATGTTTCACAGTCGGTGACCATCTCGCGCCGCCAGTTGGAACGCCGCTTCCGTGAAACCCTTGGACGTAGTGTGTTCGACGAGATCAAACGCTGCCGCATCGACCGGGCCAAGCAGTTGCTGAGCGAGACTGAGCTCACCATCCCCCAGATCGCCGCTGCCAGTGGGTTCGCCAACGCAAGCTATTTCACCGTGGTGTTCGGCGAAGCGACGGGCGCGACGCCCGGCGTGTACCGCACTCAGGCAAAGGCTCGATGAGCCTCACCGTAGCACGGGCGTACTGCCCGTGGAGCCCCGGTTCTCCGGGGTGTCGGACGATACACCGTCCGAGCTAAAGAGCGCAAGCGACATTTGAGCGAGACTACGTCGTCACCCAGCACGCCGCGACGTGGTCGGGCTCGCCGGTCTTTTGTTCCAGCGCGGGGACTTCATGCGCGCACTTGCTAAGCACTCGAAAGTGTTCGCCGGCGCTGGTGATTTCAACGGTTTCGCTGGCGTTCGATTGTGACGCGATCTGTCGGGTCAGTGGGCATCGCGGGTGGAACGGGCAGCCAGTCGGTGGGTTGGCGGGGCTCGGCACTTCACCGCGGAGGACGATGCGCGTCTTTTTCGGTCGCGGGTTTGGCTCAGGGACGGCGCTGAGCAGCGCGACGGTGTACGGGTGTTTCGGATTGCGATATAGCTCGTGACTGGCAGCCTTCTCGACGATGCGGCCGAGGTACATCACCGCTACCTCGTCGGAAAAATGCTCGACGACCGCGAGGTTGTGCGCGATGAAGAGGTAGGCGATCTTCAACTCTTCCTGCAAATCGTTCAGCAGGTTCAAAATCTGCGACTGAATCGACACATCGAGCGCGCTGACGGGTTCGTCGCAGACGATGAAGTCGGGGGAAAGCGAAATTGCGCGGGCGATACCGATGCGTTGGCGCTGCCCGCCGGAAAATTCGTGCGGGTAGCGGCTGGAGTAAGACGGGTCGAGTCCGACCCGCTCCAATAGCGACGCGACCATGTCTTCCTTGTCGCGACCGCGCGCAATGCCGTGAACCTCGAGCGGTTCACCGATGATGTTGCCGACCGTCATGCGCGGGTTGAGGCTGCTGACGGGGTCCTGAAAGATGATCTGCATCTTTCGGCGAAGCCGCCGGAGGTCGTCACCGCGCGGTGAGAGGAAATCCGTCCCGCGATAGCGAACCTCGCCGGACGTCAACGGGATGAGCCGCAACAGCGATCGCCCCACCGTCGTCTTGCCACAGCCGGACTCACCGACGAGACCAAGCGTTTTGCCCTCGGCGACGGAGAAGCTCACTCCGTCGACCGCCTTTACGTAACCGACCGTTGTTGACAGCAAGCCCTTGCGAATTGGGAAATAAGTGCGCAAGTCACGCACCTCGACGACCGGCTGCTGGGCGGCGGGCGATGACGGTGGAACAATGACGGCGGGTGGCGCCACAACGCTCATTGCAGCACCTCCGCGGGAATTTCGCTGATCGTCTCGGCGCGTTTGTATGCCAACTGCGGCTCGGTGATCGGCGCCTGCGCGAAGCCTTCAATGTGATGACACGCGGCCCAGTGCCTTAGCTGCACCTCACGCAACGCCGGATCGTCACTGACGCACAGCGGGTCCCCCGCCATCCGCGGGCAGCGCGGGTGGAACTTGCACCCATTGGGAAAATTCTGAGGGTTTGGGACCGTGCCGGCGATCGTCTCGAGCCGTGTCACGTTCGCGCCAAGCTTGGGCACGGAACGGAACAGTCCTTCTGTATAGGGATGCTGCGGCTTGTCGAAAAGGTCGTGAACGGTCGAATGCTCGACCACGCGGCCGGCGTACATCACCGCAACCGTGTCGGCGTTCTCTGCGACCACACCCAGGTCGTGGGTGATGAGCATGATCGCCATGCCCGTTTCACGCTGCAGCTTGCGAAGTAGTTCGAGGATCTGGGCCTGGATGGTCACGTCCAGCGCCGTCGTCGGCTCGTCGGCGATCAGCAGTTTGGGTTTGCACGACAACGCCATCGCGATCATGACGCGCTGCCGCATACCACCGGACAACTGGTGCGGGTATTCGCGAAGCCGTCGTCCCGGGTCGGCGATGCCCACCTCGCGCAAGGCTTCCTCGGCGACGTCGTAGGCAGCCTTGCCGCGCAGGTTCTGGTGCAGGATGACCGCCTCGGCGATCTGGTCGCCAATTGTGTAGACGGGGTTGAGAGACGTCATCGGCTCCTGGAAGATCATCGCGATCTCCTTGCCGCGAACCTTGCGCATGTCGGCCTCGGGCAACTTCAGGAGATCGCGCCCCTGAAAGTAAATCCGACCAGACAGGTACTTGCCCGGTGGCTGCGGAATAAGCCGCAACACCGACATCGCCGTCACCGACTTGCCGCAGCCACTTTCCCCGACGACCGCGAGCGTCTGCCCGGGATAGACGCTCATCGACACATCGCGCACCGGGTGCACCTGACCGCGCGAAGTGCTGAAGGCGACGTTGAGCTTGTCGATGTGTAGAAGAGGTTCGTTCATCACGTCATCAATTCTTGAGCACCTTGGGGTCCAGCGCATCGCGGAGCGCTTCACCGATCAGATTGTACGCAAAGACAGTCAGGAAGATCGCGACGCCTGGAAAGACCGCCAACCACCAGTAGAACGTGCCGCCCGAACTTCGCGCGTCAGCCAGCAGCTTGCCCCAACTGGCCTCGTCAACGCCCAGGCCGATGCCAAGGAAGCTTAGAGTGCTCTCGGCTAGGATTGCCGACGCGACACCGAAGCTCGCGCTGATGAGGACTGGCGTGATGCCGTTGGGCAGCATGTGCCGGAACAGAACCGATCGCAACGGAACGCCCGAAGCGATCGC
This sequence comes from Tepidisphaerales bacterium, assembly GCA_038223165.1. Lineage (GTDB taxonomy): Bacteria > Planctomycetota > Phycisphaerae > Tepidisphaerales > Tepidisphaeraceae > DASYHQ01. The sequence goes on along the minus strand of JBBRHE010000036.1, from coordinate 7,335 downwards.
CGATTGCACGAAGTCGCGCTGCCGGAGGCTTAAAAACTCCGCGCGCGTAAAGACGGCATAGCCTTCCCAACTGGTCAGCCCAATGATCGCCATCATCATGTATAGGTTGGGCGTGAATACCGCAACGAAGCAGAGCAGCAGGAGGAGCGTCGGGATCGCGCTGAATATCTCTACCAGCCGCATGCCCAGTAGGTCGACGACGCCGGCGTAGTAGCCCATCATCCCCCCGATCACGACCCCGATTACCACCGCGATACCCGTCGATATGAAGCCGATCGACAGCGCAATGCGGCAGGCGTGAATCATGTTTGATGCAAGGTCGGCCCCCGTGGCGGTCGTGCCCATCCAATGTCGGCCAGCTGGACTGCGCAACCGGGCCGTCGGGTCATCGAGTTGCCGATCATCGGGCGAATACGGGATCGGCGCACGCGCGGCCCACTCGATCTCACCAGACTTGAGACGGTCGCGATAAGTGTCCGGGCTTGTGAAACGCTGCTTCACGAAAATAGATGACGTAATGGCCGTAACGACGATGACGGCTAGCAGCAGCCAAACCTTGGTGGACGCGCGCCAACGCGTGAGCACGATGATGACGAACGCCACCGCAGTGACGAGCAGCGTGCAATCGGCAGTCGACAGGTGTTTGACCCATGGGCTGGAGAGCTCCCCATCTTTTGACTTCATCAGCAACGGGTGCGAGTTGGCAAGGACGGGGGCCAATACCGCCAGCACGACGAGCAATCCGACCCACACGATGCCGATTTGCGCGCCCCACCGAACGAGCACGTCCCTGGCCACCTGCCGCACCAGCGAGCGGCGCACCACCGTCAACGGATCACGGGTCGAGTCCGTCTCGCCGGGGCCTGGCTTACCGGGATTGCCGATGGGCTCCGAGGCCGAGAGCTTAGTCATAGGTCACCCGCGGGTCAGCCATCGCATACAGCACGTCTCGCAACACCATAGACGTCAACCCGATCAAACCTCCAACGAACGTCAGCCCCAACACGAGCTCTCGGTCGCGCAAGCTGACCGCGTCAACCGAAAGCTTGCCCATGCCCGGCAGGCCAAAAATCGTCTCGACGACAATTGAACCCCCAAGCAACGAAGGGAGGATCGCGGCGGCCACCGTGATCAGCGACAACAGGCTGTTGCGAAACACGTGGCGATAGAGGATGACGTTTTCATTTAGACCCTTGGCACGGGCTGTCCGCACGTAATCCGCTCCAAGATTATCGAGGATCGAACCGCGCATCAGCTTGGAGAGAAATGCAAATCCACCGTAACTGAGACAAACGACCGGCAAAATCAGGTGCCAGACGCGGTCAACGAGGAATCCGGCCTGCCAGCGGCCGTCGACGTGCGAGGGCAGAAACGACGCGTCCAACGAGCCGACACTGGTGAGGCCACCCGTTGGAAACCAGTTGACGTACTCACGGTTGGCCAGGAACCCGATCAACAGCACGCCCGACCATATCGTCGGAATCGACCACAGCGCCAACTGCGACGTGCCGATGCCTACATCGGCGGCGTTGCCACGGTTGCGCGCTGCGATGATGCCGCTGACGATGCCGATCACGTAGACAAGTGGAATGCTGACCAGGTTCAGGATCAGTGTGACGGGCAGGGCGTCTTTCAGCAAATCCGACACGGGGCGCCGCTGGGTGATGCTCTCACCGAGGTCCGGCCATTTCACCGCGATGCGGCCGAGCGATCCGTCCTCGTTCACCCGAAAGCCGACAGGCGAGATGTTGTTGAGCCACCGCAAGTACTGGATGGCGTACGGCTTGTTCAACCCGTACCGCTTCTCGTAATACTCGCGAATGCGCTGTTGGTTCGCACCACCGACCTGCCCACCGCGCTCGTTCAATAGGGGCCCCCCGATCCCACCCGGCGCAGCCGCCATCACACCAAACACGAGAATGGTTATTCCCAATAGAGTAGGGATGAGCAGGAGGATTCGCCGGATCAGATAAGTCAGCATGGCTCAACCGCTCGTACTACTTGCCCCACTTCTGCTTGTCGGCTGGCACAAACCACTCGCGCGATGCGTTGAGCCCGAGCTTGGTCGTATTAATGTTCTCGAAACGCTTGTCCACGAACAACAGGTTGTCGTCGTAGAACAGGAACGTGTACGGCTGATCTTCATGCAGGATCTGGTGACTTCGCTTCCACAACCGATTGCGCTCTGCCTCATCCACGGTCGTGCGCGCCTTCTCGATCACCTGGTCCAGTTCTGAACTCGCGTAGCTGACTCGGTTATCCCCCTGACCGGCGATGCCCGAACTGTGGAATATCTGGTACAGGTCGCCTTCGACCGAACCGCCCCACCCGGATAGCTGCGCTTCCACCTGCTTGTTGCGGATGCGGTCGAGCAGGACGCTCCACTCGACGCCTTCCGTCTCGCACAACACGCCACCACGACGCATCGTGTCCTTAATGTTGAGGCAGATGCGCTCCATTAACGAACTGGCCGACGGGTAACTGAGCTTGTATTTCAGTGGCTTGCCGTCCTTGCCGTCCACGATGCCATCACTGTCGCGATCGACGTAACCGGCGTCGGCGAGCAACGCCTTGGCCTTGGCCGGGTCATACGGCCAAGCGGAGATCGTGTCGTCGAACTGCTTCGTCAGTGGGTGAAACGGTCCCGTCGCGACCTGCCCGTAACCGTACAGGATATCGCGCACGATGCCGTCCCGATCGATCAGCATCGTCATCGCCTGTCGCACTCTTTTGTCCGCGAACGGCGTCTTTTGGCCGTTCACGATCTGGTACCACCCAACGTAAAAATACCCGTCGTCCGGCGCCGTGAACTTGTAGTCGGCCACACGGGCCATGAAGTTTGGGTCCTTGATGAGATCTTTGTACTGCTCCGGCTGGGCGCCGAAGCGGTCGGTCTCTCCATTCTTAAACGCGATCAACCTCGCGCCGGGATCCGGCTGCATCTGCCAAATGATGCGATCGAACGGCGGACGCGTTCCCCAATATCGCTCATTCCTCACCAGCTCCAATGGCTTGCCCGGCTCGGGCTTCCAGTCGGTCGGTGTCTGGAGGCGATAAGGACCGGACCCGAGCACCAGCCCCACCGAGTTGTTGAAGTCCTTCGGCGAATATTTCTCGTAGAAGTGCTTCGGCAGAATGCCCATCGACGCGACGGCCTCAAAATTCTGGAAGTAGTACTGCTTGAACGTGAATCGAACGGTGTACTGATCGACCTTCGTCACCTTGTCGACATACTGAAGGTACACCCGCGCTCGCTCCGCTTCGATCGCGGGATTGGCGGTGAGCTCAAACGTGAAGACCACATCGTCGGCCGTCATCGGCACACCATCGGAAAACACAACGTCCCGACGGAGGAAAAACGTGACGGTGTTTCCGTCGGCCGACTCTTCCCACCCACGAGTAACACTGGGGACGAAGCCCAAGGTCTCCGGGTCGCGCGTCGCAAGGCTGTCGAAGATGTACTCACCGATCCGCGAGCCGAACAGATCCGAGTCCAGCAGGGGCGTCAACCGGGGTGGTGGCGTGGCGGTCGCCTGGACCATCCAATCACCGGCGGAATAGCCCGGCAATTCGGTCACGGCAGCCAAACGGCTTTGCTGCGTGTTGGTGAAGCCGGGCATAACGTCCCCAACGGCCCGCGTCGTCGGCTGGCCAAACGTGTTTCCAGCCATCGCTTGCCGGAGGTTGGTGAGGTCGCGCGTCTGGTTCGAAAGTTCCTGCTTGATGACGTTGAGCTGGGTCCATTGGCGGTCGTATTGGACCATCGCCATGGCAACCATGACGATGAGGACACCGAGAAACAGGAACAGGAAAAAGTCTTTAACGCCGAATCGATTTTCCATGCGTGTCTCGAAACTCACCGGCGGTCAGATGCGCGTCGTGCCGCGTTTGGGGTCCAGCACGTCGCGCAGACCGTCGCCTAAAAAATTCAACGCCAGCAAGGTAACCGCCAGCAACAGACAGGGGAACAACAGCAACCACCATCGACTGTCGAGCGGGTTGAGCGCCAAACTGATCCCCTCGCTCGCCAGTGCCCCCCACGTCGGCACCGGGGGTTGCACGCCCACACCAAGGAAGCTCAGCAACGACTCTTCGAGAATCGCCCGCGGCACGGTCAGGGTCGCATACACAATCACGGGCCCGAGCAGGTTTGGTAGCAGGTGCGACAGGAAAATCCGCATCTCGGTCAACCCCGCCGCCCGCGCCGCCTCGATGAACGGCTGGTTACGCAGACTAAGGACCTGCCCACGCACCACCCGTGCCATCGTCAGCCAACTGACCGCCCCAATCGCGATGAACATCGTCACCACGTTCGCCACGCCCGAAGGCGAGTCGAGCGTCGTGTACTTCGTCAGCAAGCCGATCACACTCGGCTCGAGCGCAAACTTCAGCAGCACGACAATCAATATGTAAGGCAGACCATACAGCACATCAACGATGCGCATCAGGATCGCGTCCGTCCACCCCCCGCGATACCCCGCAACGAGCCCGACCGTCACCCCCAGCACCAGCGAGATCGCCGCCGCCGCCAGGCCGACCGCGAGGCTGATGCAACCCCCAAACAGGCAGCGGGCCAGCGTCGATCGGCCCAACCGATCCGTCCCCAAAATCTGCGTAAAGCTGTCCGTCGTAGGTGGCATAAGCGTCACCTCACTCCGCTGCAGGTCGAAGTACATGCCGGACGAATCCGATGCCGTCCACGGCAACGACACCACACACGCAAACACGATCAGGACAACAATCACCCCACCCGTCACCACCCGCCCACTGGTCAACAGCCGACCCATCAACCCGTCCACCGGTGGCGACAACGGCGCGGTCGGCAACGCCTGCGCGAACGTCGTCATGCCGCCTCCTTCGTGCCCAGCTCGATTCGCGGGTCGATGAGGGCATAGCTCAAATCGACCAGCAGGTTCATCGTCAGCACGAGCGTCGAGTAGACCATCACCACGCCCAGCACGAGCGTCTGGTCGCGATTGAGCACACTGTTGACGAAGTGTTGGCCTAGGCCATGGATGTTGAAGACTTTCTCGACGACGAACGATCCCGTCAGCGCCGCCGCCGTCGCCGGGCCGACATAGCTCAGCACTGGCAGGATCGCGTTCTTTAGCGCATGTTTGGTGATGACCGCAGGCTTGGAAAGCCCCTTGGCCCGCGCCGTGCGGATGAAATCACTGCCCAGCACGTCGATCATCGACGCCCGCGTCAGCCGAGTGATGTACGCCATCGGCAACAGCGACAGCGCGATCGCCGGCAGCACCATCGTGCGCAGCGTGCCCCATCCGCCCACGGGAAACCATTTCAGTTCAACGGAAAAGATCGACACCAACAGCCCCGCCGTCACAAAACCCGGCAAGCTAATGCCCACCAGCGCGATCGACAACCCCAGCCAGTCCACCACTCCCCCGCGCCACGCAGCGCCCGCCGCCCCGATCGTCACGCCCGCAAACACCGCGATCGTGATCGCCAGCAACCCCAGCGTCGCGCTGATCGGCAAGCCCGATTTGATCAGGTCGTTCACCGACCATTCCTCATAATTCAAACTCGGCCCGAAGTCGCCATACCGAATGATCTGCACCGGATAGTGCGTCAAAAACTCCCACGACGTCCGCGCGTGAAGCTGTTCCTTCTTCAACTCAATAATCTTCGGATCCAACACCCGATCCGTCCGCGTAAATGGATCCCCCGGCGCCACCCAGACCAGCAGAAAAGTCGTGAGATAAATTATGCCCAGGATGAGCGGGAACTGGAGGATTCGAAAGACAATGAACTTGAGCATCACAGTCCGCCGCGACCCCACACACGGGGGCTCGGTGGCGAGAGGCACTGTGCCTCCGCCCCGATTCAATCGCGACGCCAGACTGTAACTCCCCCCGCCCTGCTTTTATAGTGGCGACACCTGCATCGCGCTACAGCCAAGCCTCAGGTATGTCGTACCATGGGCGGCCCGCCTATGTTTTTGGTGATGAGAAGAAAGAAACACGGGCGAGCCGCCCGTGGTACGACGCTAAGTTAACTACCTCGCATCGACCCCAACGCAGGCATCGCCACCACCATCGAGTTTACGCCACCAACCGTTTCATCGCCGGTTGGGTCGCATCCAGTTCTCTGCACACATCATACTTCCCCACCGGCAGCGCCACGTTCGCCGTCCCCGTGTTCACCGCGTCCAGCCACCGGTCGCGCAGTTCCCTCGCCGCTGTCACCAGTTTCGGGTCGTGCTTCTTCGCGACGCGCACCGGTTTCTCCTTCTTCACCGCTTCCGTCGCCGTCGCCACGTTCACGTCTGCCACCGACACCTCTATAGTGTCCGGTAATGCCGCGATCGACAACACCATGACCGCGAACCGGTCGGGTGATGCCGAACAAGCGCGACGCGACGGCAGCAAAACGGCATGGAGCACCCTCATCGGCATGGTGCTCGCCGTCGGCGCCGCAGGCATGGCCGGTTACATGGGCGCGCGGGACGACGATCCAAATGATAACCGTCGGTTGGCCACCGCGCGCGGCGACCGGATGACGCCCGTCCACACCTAAATGCGATCTTGAATCCAAAGGTCTCTTCAGCGGGCGCGGTCTTCGGACCGACGCCCGCTTTTTCTAATGGGAAGAAATGGGCAGAAGCCCCGTAGGGTTCGCACGTCCTCGGGCCGACTGCGACGTCCGATTGCACCCGGACGGTGCGTACGGGTGCGTGAGGATCCCACCTACTACCTGCTGCGGCGCGCGTGCCGGGGGAAGCGGACGGTGAAGGTGGTGCCGGACTCGTTGGAGGAGGTCACGTGAATCGTGCCGCCGTGGGCGGTGACGACTTCGCGGGCGATGTACAGGCCGAGGCCGATGCTGCCGGGACGCCTGGTGTGTTGCGATTCGGCGGAGGTGGCGCGAACCAACGGATCGAAGAGCGTGGGCAGCGCGTCGCGCGGTATAGGTGGGCCGCTATTGCGAACGGTAAGCACGACCTCGGAACCCTCGCCGATAGCGCGGAAGTCGATGGCGGTGGTCGCGGCCCCGTGCTGCATCGCGTTGGCGAGCAGGTTGCAGAGGACCTGGCGCAGACGGGCAGCATCCCAGTCCCCCGTGAGGTCGCCGTGAAGCTGTGGGGAGAGCGTGCGATTGGGAAACGCGGCGCGAATCTCATCGACGACCTGCTGGCAGAGTGGGTTCAAGTCCATCGGCGCGGGCAGAAGGGGAATTTCACCGCCGAGGCCGGTGGTCGTAAAATCAAGCAGATCGGTGATCATCCGGCCCATGGCTGCGGCACTGTCGGACATCTGCACGGTCATACCGACGAATTCCGCATCGAGCTGACCTGACCGCCCAAGCACCGCTGCG
>JBBRHE010000035.1:0-22768 GCA_038223165.1 Tepidisphaerales bacterium | reverse complement strand
GGGCGCAGCGTCTTGTCGAACGTCTTTTGATCTTTCGACAGCCTCAGGTATTCGAAGCAGGCGTGGATAAACCAGAGGCTGGCGTCGACGGTGTTGTACTCGGGTTCGTTCGTGTAGTCGTCAAAGCGATTGGGGATCATCCCTTCACTGACGTAGCTCGCGAAGACGCTCAGCACCTGGCGGGCCTGTTCGAAGCGTCGGGTGACGAGCAACAAACCCGGCAGTGAGATCATCGTGTCACGGCCCCAGTCAGCGAACCACGGGTAGCCCGCAACGACCGTTGCACCGTCGCCACCCCCGGGCAGCTTCCGCGAGACGATGAAATCTGCAGCGGCGTGCGCGAGGCGCTTCACCGTGGGTGAACCATCGACCGCTGACTTCGGCGCAGCGCCGCTCGTCGGTTGGAACACCGCCGCCTTATACGCCGCCTCACGGTTCTGTATCTCAGCGTCCCAATCGACCGACCGCAGCCCTTCGATGGACGCGACGAGCGTGATCGATGCTTTCGTGTTCGTGCGAAACTGGAATCGGCCGGGCGTGTAGAGGTCTTCGACCGCGTCGAGGCCACGTTCCATTTCAAGCGGGTAGTGGTGGGCATACCACCAGTCGTTTTTCGCGATGAACTCGCCGCTGTCAGCGTGGATCGAGACGGTGTGATTTGACTGCGAGTCGGTCACCTTCACACCGCGTGGCGCGTTGTCGGTGAGAAACGGCGCCCACGCCCTGCGAATGCCGTGAAAATCGCGCAGGCTGACGAACGGCAGCACCTGCAGTTCCATCCACTTGTACCGCTGGGGGTTGAGTGTGTAGCGGATGACGGCGACGTTCTTGCCCCAGGGCAAAAGCAGTTCCTTTGTCACCTTCACGCCGTTGGCTTCGTATTCCCAGACCGCCGTGTGCCCCAGTGTAAACCGGCGCAAGTACCGATCACCGCGCGGGTGCAGACCGTCGCTGAACTGGTTGATCGAGAGGTCGAAGAAGCCGTCGTTAACGTTGACGATCTCCCCCAGCCGGTTGAGCAACATCACCCGCCCGACTGGTGGCAGCGTCGCGGCGCAGAGCAGCCCGTGGTATCGCCGCGTGTTGCACCCGACCAGCGTGCTGGCAGCGAACGTGCCAGTGCCGTTGGTCAGCAACCATTCCTGAGTCAGGTGCGGTTGGAGCTCGCCGTAGGTTTCGATGGAGTAAAGCGACATGTCGGGGAGTGTAGGCATTTTCCCCTCTCCCTTGGGTGCAAGGGAGAGGGGCCGGAGCGATCTACTGCTTCACGCTCGTCCAGAGCTTCTGTTCGACCGTCTGAAACTCGCCGAACGTGGCGTCGAGTTGGTCGAGCCGTTTTTGCACCGCAGCGGGGTCGGCGGACGAATCTTTCAAGACGTCGCGAAGCGAGATGGCGGCGTCGTTGAGGTCACTGGCGCCGTCGGCGAACTGGCGGGCGGCATCGTAGATGTTGAGGTTGGATTGTTCGTTGGTGCTGGGCTGGTACAGCAACCGCCACGGGCTGCGGCGGATTTCGGCGCTAGCGGCCTTCAGGTTGTCACCGGTCAGCTTCAACGATCCGATCAGCGTCTCGATCTTCCCACGGTTGCGCGCCAGAATGCTGCGGGCGCTGCCGGTGATGTCCTTGATGTTCACCAGCGAAGCCTTCACGTCTTCCAGAGCCACCGTTGCGCTGTCGATAGCGGTCGTGATCTTCGTCGCCATGGCGTCGACCTTGTCGAGGATCGGTGGCACCTTGTCCTTGATCGAGCCGGTCGCAGCGTTCAGATTGGCGAATGTCCCGCGGATGTCAGTCGAGCTGTCACCACTGATGTCGCGCACGTTCGCCAGCGCGCTGGTGGCGGTGGGGCCGGTGTCTTTGAAGCCGTCGACGACGTTGTTGATTTTGGGGATCGTCTGCGTGCGCACGTCAACGAGGACTTTCTTAATCTCGGGGCTGGCCTCGCCGAGGTTGGCAATGATCTCGCTCATCGCGCTGGGCCGACCGACGAGGACAGCGTTTTCGTCCATCTCTGCCGACTTGCCCAGGCTCTTGACGTTCAGCCAACTGCTTCCGGTAATCGTCCCTTGAATGCCGACGATCGCGTCTTCGCGCAGCGTGAATCGCTTGGGCACGGTGAACGAGATGAGCACGCGCGGATCAGCGCCATCGACCTGTTCGAACGAAATCGCTTTCACTTCACCAACCTTCACGCCACCCAGTCGAACGGGATCACCGATCGACAGGCCACCCACGTCGTCGGTGAGCGCGAACGCGACCCGGCGCGTATCGACCTTGGCAAAGATCGTGCTGACGCCCTTCACGCCGACAATGACGCCGATGATCAGCACAATGCTGATGACGATAAACAGGCCGGCTTTGAGGTTGTTTCGTTCGTGGTTCATAAGTCAGTGGGCAGTTGTCAGCGGGCAGTGCAGAGGTTCGTTGTGAACTGCCCACTGTTTACTGACAACGGTCCACTCTCCTAGCTTCCTAACAAATCCAATTCGTACGTCCCACCGCGCTTGCGGTCGGTCAGGGGGCCTTCGGTTAAGCCGTAGATGAACTGGTGGACCAGCGGGTCGGTGCTGGCCTTCATTTCGTCGGGCGTTCCACTGACGATGAACTTCCCGCGGTCGAGCAGGACCATGCGGTCGGCGATGCGGAACGCGGAGTCCATCTCGTGGGTGACGACGACGCTGGTCACACCCAGTTTGTGGTTCAGGTCAATGATGAGCTGGTCGATTTCGGCGCTGGTAACGGGGTCCAGACCGGCACTGGGCTCGTCATAGAACAGGATCTGCGGGTCGAGCGCGATGGCGCGGGCCAGTCCGGCGCGCTTTTTCATCCCGCCGGACAGTTCCGAGGGCATCTTGGACGAATGCTCGCGCAAGCCGACGAGTTCGAGCTTGATCTTGACCATGATGTCGATCGTCTCGTCGGCCAGGTCGGTGTGCTCGCGAAGAGGCAGCGCGACGTTGTCGGCGACCGTCATGCTGTTGAACAGCGCGCCACTCTGAAACAGGACCCCGATCGACTTGCGATACTTGGCCAGCTCGGCAGCAGTCATGTCACCCATGCACTTGCCAAGCCCGATGATGCTGCCACTGTCGTAGGGCACGTTGCCGATCATCAACCGCAACAGAGTCGACTTGCCCGACCCCGAGCCACCGAGGATGACGAGGGTTTCACCCTTAAAGACGTCCAGACGGATGGCGTCAAGCACGGTGCGCTGGCCGTACTTTTTGGTGATGTCGACGACCTGGATGGCAGCGGTGGAAGACATAGTGAATAAGGATGAAAAAGAAGGATAAAGGATGAACGGCGTTTTACGTTTCTTAAGCCTTCGTCCTTCTTATTCATCCTTCCGTTTGCTTACCATCCCATCGTGTAGAAGACCGCAGTGAACATCAGGTCGACGACGATGAGCGCGACGATGGTCAGCACGACGGTGCGTGTCGTCGCGACACCGACGCCTTGTGCGCCACCGGTGACGCCCAGGCCGAGGTAGCACGCCAAACCACTGACCAGCATGCCAAAGACACCCGCCTTGACGAGGCCCGTGGCGAAGTCGCGCATGCGGATCGCGTCGAACGTGCGGGCGATATATTGCTCGGCGCTCAGGCCCAAAATGCCGTTGGCGACGACCAGACCGCCCAGGCAGCCCATCAGGTCACCGACGACGGTCACGCAGATCATCATGACAGTCGTCGCGATCACGCGCGGCAGGACGAGGAACCGCACTGGGGGGATCGCCAGCGCATCGAGCGCCTCGATCTCTTCCGAAACCACCATCGTCCCGATCTCCGCAGCGATGGATGCGCCAGCGAACCCTGTCAGCACGATCGCACTGACTAGTGGGCCAAGTTCTCTGAATGTTGCGATGGAAATGATGTCCGCGACCCGATGCACCTGCCCGTAGTCGGCCAGGATCGGCGCCATCTGAAGTGACAGGATCGCGCCGATGCAGAACAGCACCAGCGACACGATCGGCACGCTTTTCACGCCGACCCGGACCATCTGGGCCCAGAGATTTTCCCATCCCATGCGGCGGGTGCGTTTGTCGACCAGGCCCGGCCGGATGACGCCAAACGTATCGAGCAACAGGTAGCCGAGCCCGCCGATGAAATCGAGCACGCCCAATGCGAAAGCGCCTAATGCGGAGATGGGGCGGAGCAAAAAGGTCATGGATCGTCGGGTTACTTCGTCAATGCTTCGGCCTCGTCTTTACAGATACCGAAAATTGCATCCAAACGGGCGATTTCGAGCAGCCCTTTAACGCGCGGTTGCAGGTCGGTCAGGAAGATCTTTCCACCCAGCTTGCGAATCTTTTGCAGAGATTCGACGAGGACCGCGATCGCGCTGGAGTCCATGTAGGGGACTTGTGACAGATTAAGGATCAGCTTCTTGGGCTGGTTCTTGTTAAGCATGTCCAACAGCGCCGTGCGGACGGCGGGGCTGTTGTGGAGGTCGATTTCGCCTTTCAGGGAGGCGAAGACGGCGTCACCCTCGAGGCGGGCGCTGGGGACCAGATCGGTGCCGGTTTTCAGTTCGGGCATAATACTTTCCTTCTTACGGTCGAGCCTCGGCATCGTCGTCGGATACAGCCGGCCGTTCAAGTGAAACAATCGTTATCGGTCGCTTTGACGGACCCGGTTCACGTCGATTTGCGTTTTACCATCGTCAGCAACATCCCACCGTCGGGTTGGGGCGTGAAGCGCATGTCGTCGAGCAACTCGTGCATGCAGATAAGACCCAGGCCCCCGGGCACCATCGGGTCTTTCGGTTTGCGAGGCAGGCGCTCGGGGTTCACCCCGTTGCCCCAGTCGCGAATCGTCACGGTCACGGCTCCGTTCGCTGCCCACGCGTGCACCTCGACCGGTCGGTCGGGCGCGCCACCGTAGGCGTGACGGGTGACGTTGGCCAAGGCTTCGTTAAAGCAGAGGCCGACTTCGTCGCAGGCTTTCTGGTCGAGTCCATGGCAACAACAGAACGACTCGATCGACTTGCGCGTCGGCGCCAGGTTAGCGGGGTCACTGGTGACCTTTAACTCGATCGAGTCGGTGACCGCGATGTTCTTGCACGATGCGTCGGACATAGTTGACCGCGTCTCGCGTTCAGGTTGACCGGCAGACCCTCGCCACTGAACTGGCGAGCCCGGTGGCTCGTTCTGGGCGGCATGTTAATGCCGAGGCTGCTGTTTCAGCCACTCATTCCAACGTTTGACCGAGATCTCACGGTCGGTGTCGGAGGCGTAGTAATTGTAGCCCATTGAATCGCCTGTCAGGCGTATCAACGCTTCGATCGCGTAAAACCGCACTGCAGGGTCGTCGCTGGACAGGTCTTCGACCAGCGTGGGGATCGCATGGCGGTCCTTATCTTTCGCGACGACCCGAATCGCGGGGATCTTTACGCTGGGGTCCGGATCGGTGACGTGTCGCGCCCCGCGCGGTGGGCTACACCCAACCGCGGCGCAGACGAGCCCGCTGACCATCCATCCCGCTGTTCGCACAACAGCATATCGTCGCGATTCGCGCAAGTGCTGCAAATTCGTGAAAAGGGGTGTCAGAATAGTGGGGGGAGCGTCGTGGCTTTCTTTCATCCAAACGAAATGAAGACAGCCTTACTCGAGAACGGTGACAGCGACCTTCTGGCGGCCCCACTGCAACGCAGCGCTATGCGTGGCAAAGTGCAGGTCGAGCTTGTTGCCCTTGATGGCGCCACCCTTGTCGATCACTTCGACCGACTTGCCATTCGCATAGCCCGGGATGACCAGCTTCGTGCCGAACGGCAGCATCTTCGTGTCGGCAGCGACGAACTTGCCACCGTTGTGGCGGACCGTCTTGCCACTTGCGGTGATGCCTTGGGCGCTGGGGCCGCAGCATTTTTTGCACGCACAGTAACCGGTCACTTCCATCTCGATTACACGGGTTTTGGGCGCGGTGGAAACGGTCGAAGCGGTGCTGGAAAGCAGTTCGACGGTCTGAACGTTCTCGATCGCCAGGCTGTAGTTTTCTTCCGAAACCGCGACCGGGCTGACAGCGACCGCAGAGCTGTCCATCGCCCGCACTGTAACCGCCCCGACGACCCCGACCGCCATCGCGCCACACAGGCCAACGAGGATCGATCGTGCGATTCGCTGCAGGAGGCTGGTCGGCATCTCGGTCATCCAAAATCCTCTGTCTGGCAAAGCGGGGCGTCGTGGTCGGTCCCACAATCGTGTGGTGCCTGGACTATACACCGCGATCTGATAACGGCTGGCGACGGGTCAAAGGTCGCCGATGACAGAGGTCCGTTTACGACGCCTGTTATTGTTATCCGGAATCGAGACACGATCAATGGTTGATCGCGAGGGATTGATTTTATCGGACGTGGTTGCAGGAGAGGCGGTGCGGAAAGCTGCGCCAATGGCCGGTTGGGGGGGATGATGCCCGAAAGCAACGCTCCGACCTTCTCCCATGCACTCAAGGGAGAGGTCAGGGTAAAGGTGAATTCGAGCTGCTAGAGGGTCTCGTCGCTCAAAATCACCCTCCCCAACTTCTCCCAGCGTACCGGGCGAGGCGCGAATTCAAGTTTTTGATTTCCCAAGCGTCTGGTCGATGGACTCGATCGCATCATCGTGCAAATGATGTTCGATCCACTCGGCGGCGTCGTGGACGTGGTCTGCCGGCAGGCCGACCTGGTCCTTGAGATATTGCTCCCACAGGTCGTGGGCGCGGCGCAGGCGCGAGCTGCGGGCGGCGCCGGATTCGGTGAGGAAGAGGTTGGCGGCGTCACCGCGCACCCAGCCGCGGTCGGTTCCGCTACGCAGGGCGCGTTGGAAGCGTCGTGGGGAGACGTTCAAATCGCGCAGGACCGACTCGGCTGGTACGGGCACCGCGCCGGCGACACCGGCGCGGGTGCCGAGTTCGTCGATCGTTTTCAGTACGTTTTCAACTGCGATCGTCCGTTGAAGTCGGATACGCGACACCAACCGCAGCACGACCCCAGCCGGTGTCAGCAGCCAACTGAGCATGAACAACCCAAACCCCGCGGTGCAGATCGCGCCGGCGGCGTTTGTTCCTTCAAACGCACGCAATGGCCCCAGTGGACTGCTGATCCAATACCCGAGGACCGTCGACAGCAGCGCGTGCGCTACCGCCAACAGCAGCATGATGGGCATGCGGTCCGTCCAGAGCCTCGCTGTCGCGCCGGGCATGACCAGCAGCGCCACCGCGAGGATCGCCCCGACCGATTCGAAGCTCGCGACGGTCGCTACCGATAGCGCGCTCATCAACCCGTAATGCACCAGTGACGCACTAATCCCCAGGCTGACCGCGAGCCCCGGGTCAAACGTGCAGAGCAACAGCCGGCGATAACTGATGATCAGCCCGACAATCACCAGCGTCGCGATGACCGCCATCGGAAGGATGAACGGCCACGGGTTCGGTGGCACGACGAGGTACTCGATGTTCCCATACAGCACGCAACCGGGGTCCAGGTCTGTCCCGCTCGCGAACTGGTTAATCATGACGACGCCCAGCGCAAAAAGCGTCGTGAAGACGATGCCCAGCGAAGCGTCTTCCTTCACCCGGCTGTGCTCCTGCACCGCCTGCACGAGCACCGCGGCGCCCAACCCCACGGCGCTGGCGCCAATTAAAATCCAAGGCGAGTGCAGTGAGTCGCCAAGCAGAAACCCGATCACAATCCCCGGTAACACCGCGTGCGACAACGCATCGCCCAGCAGTGACATGCCGCGCACGACGAGGAAACAGCCGATCAGACCCAGCGTGACAGAGACGAGCGCGCCCTGCAAAAGAATCGGCCAGAACACGTGCAGCTCCTGCGCGGTCCAAGGCTCGATGAAGCTGTGAAGGATAGCGGTCATAAGTTCTTCACTCCGGCCCCTCACTCCCATGCGTACGTGGGAGAGGGGCCGGAAAAAATCACATCGGTATCGGCTTCCCATGCGGGTCCGCGACCGGGTTGTCGAGCATCTCTTCCAGTTTCGCCAGCACGTCGCGCGGCAGGACGTGTTCGATGTACTCGGCATCGGCGTGCACGTGGTCGGCGGCGAGCTTGGCTTCCTGGGTGAGGAACAGTTCCCACAACCGATGGTTGCGCACGATGCGCTTCGATTCGGTGAATCCACCATCTGTCAGGACGAGCGGGTCGGGGCTGTCCTTCTCGATCCAACCGAATCGCGCCGCCAGCTTCGCCATGCGATGCACCTGGGCCGGTGATTCCTGGCGGATCGACGCGATGTCACCTACACCGAAGCGCCGATCGGCCTGGGCATTTTCCACGCCACCGTCGCGCCGTTCGAGGATGAGATACATCGTGCGCAACAGGTTTTCCGCACCGGTCCTGCGGCGTTGGTCCCACCGACGTTTTACGCGCGGCAACAGCCCGTAGCGCGGTGACAACAGGAACGCCAGCGCGAACAGCGAGGACGCGCCCAGCACCATGAACGCGCCGGTGGGCAAGTCCGATCCCAGCAGGCTCAGCAGCGCGCCAATGAATCCCGCCAGCGCGCCGAACAAGCCACCGAGCATCGCCATGCGGTGCAACCGGTCGGTCAGCAGGTACGCCGTGGCCGCCGGTGTGATGAGCATCGCGCTGACGAGAATCACGCCCACCGCCTGCACGCTGATCACGATCGCGACCGTGAGCAACCCGGTCAGAAGGTATTGGATTGTCTTGACCGGGATGCCGACGCTGTGCGCGAACTGTTCATCAAAGCTGCTGATCGACAGCTTGCGCCAGAAGACGATCACGCACGCGATCGCGCCACCAGCGACCAGCGCCATGAGCTTCACGTCGTCCAAGCTGATGCCGGCAATCTGCCCGAAGAGAAATTTTTCCAGCCCCGCCTGCCCACCTGCGGGCGTTTTCTGCAGGATCTTCATTAGCACGATGCCGATGCCGTAAAAACCCGTAAAGACAACCCCCATGCACTCAGCGGTCTTCAGCACCGTCGTCTGTTTCAAAAACCCGATCAGCACCGCAGCGAGCAGGCCCGAGATCATCGCACCGAGCAACAGCATCGGTGTGCTGCGGCCATGACCGGTGATGATGTAGCTGAACCAGAACCCGACGAGCACGCCCGGCAGCACCGCATGCCCGATCGCGTCACCCAGTAAACTTTGACGGCGCAGGACGATGAAGGTGCCCAGCACGCCGCACGTTACACCGAGGAGCAGCGCGCCCCAGACGACGCAATCGGTGCCTGTAATCCGGCTGTCAAACAGTTCCGCAAAGAACGTCATGATCTGCCGCACCATCGGCACGTCCGACGTGAACCGGGCTGCGAGGATGGAGGGGATTGGGGGCATTCGATTTCTTCAACTGACGTCGGACAGGCATTTCTGACTGTCTCTCTTCGTCGCCCCCCGTGCTCGTTCATTCCGGGAAATGCCGGGGGGAGAACGGGGGAGAGGCAGGCACGAATGCCTGTCCTACCGGAGAAACGCATTACGGCGCGATGACGGTCGGTACGGCTTTGGCTTTCTTATCGCGCGGCAACCCACTTTCCGCCGCCGCGACGGCATCGGCGACGTCGGCGAGAATGGTCAGGCGCCCGCCGTACGTTTTCTGCAGCAGTTCCGGAGTGAACACCTCGCTCGTCGGACCGAACGCGACGAGACGCATGTTCAGCAGGATCAGCATGTCGAAGTATTGTTGCGCCGTCTGCAGGTCGTGATTGACAACGATGACTGTCTTGCCCGCGGCGCGCAGGTCCTGCAGGAGCTTGACGATCGCCGCTTCCGTCGCGGCGTCGACACCGGCGAAGGGTTCGTCCATAAAATAGATCTGGCTGTCCTGCACGAGCGCGCGGGCAAGGAAAACGCGTTGCTGCTGTCCACCAGACAGGTTGCTGATCTGCCGGTCTGCAAAGGGCAGCATGCCGACCTGGTCCAGCGCCGCGCGAGCCTGGTCGCGGTCGCGCCGACCGAGCCGTTTGAACCACGGCACCGTGCCGTACCGGCCCATGAGCACAACGTCCATCACGGTGACCGGAAACGTCCAGTCGACGCTCTCCCGCTGGGGGACGTACGCGATCTTGTCGCGCATCGACGAGATCGGCTTGCCCAGCACCTGCACCCAGCCACTGCTCAGCGGCAGTAATCCCATCACGGCTTTGATCAACGTGCTCTTGCCAGCGCCGTTGGGTCCGATGATCCCAACAAGGTTCCCCTGTGGCACCGCGAGGTCGACGTTCCAGAGAACGGGCCGGCGGTGGTAGCTGACGGTGAGGTCGTGGACTTCAAGGGCGGGTAATGTTGCGCTCATCTGCTGCGTATTCCCCAAGGATGAAAAGGAAGGATGAAGGATGAAAGAAGCTGGGCAAACATTTTCATAATGTCATCCTTGAGCCTTCCTTTTCATCCCTACTTTCCCATCGCTTTCACGATCGTGTCGACGTTGTACTTCATCATGCCTTCGTAGGTGTCGACTGCATACCCCGGATGTTGACCGGGGCTGCCGAGGGCGTCGGAAAAGAGTTCGCCACCGATCTGGACGTTCCAGCCCTTGGCGCGACAGTCGTCGCGGACGCGCTCGATGGTTTTGGGGCTCACGCTGCTCTCAATGAAGATCGCGGGGACCTTGTTTTTGAGGATGAAATTTACGGCGTCGTTCACGTTGGACAGGCCGGCCTCGGTTTCGGTGCTGATGCCCTGCAGGCCAAACACCGAGACATCGTACGCTTTGCCGAAGTAGTTATAGGCATCGTGACTGGTCACCAGCACCCGGCGGTCCTTCGGCAGACTTGCAAAGGCGGATTTGTTGGCCTCGTGCTGGGCCCGCAGTTTTTCACCGACCGCTTCACCTCGCGCGGTGATCTCGGTCGCCTTGGCGGGAATGGCGTCGGCGAGTGTCCTGGCGACGGTTTTCGCGGCGTGCTCCCAGAGGGTCGGGTCGAACCAGACGTGCGGGTCGTGCGAACCCTCGTCACCGAGCAAGCGGTCCTCGGGAATGTCGCGCGAGATGGGGATCGATCGCCCACCTCCGCTTTCCAGCAGGTCGATCATTTTCCCTTCGAGATGAAGACCGTTGTAGAATACGATGTCGGCGCGTTTCAGGTGCCCGACGTCCGCCGGCGACGGTTTGAACGTGTGGGGGTCGATGCCGGGACCGATGATGGTTTTCAACTGCACATCGTCAGCACCGATCTCACGGACGAGGTCCCCGATCATGGTGGTCGTCGTGACGACTGCGGGCTTGCCTGACGCGTCACTGCCCTTACCTGAAGCGTCACCGTCGCAACCGATTACGAAGACGCTTGTGCAGACGAGAACCAATAAGCTGGCAAAGAGTTTCATATATCAACCTCTGAATTTTGACTATTCAAAATATCGAACGCATAATAGGCCAAGTCGTTAAGTGGGTCAATAGGAATTTGTCGCATGGCGAGCGTCACGGTCGAAAACTACCTCAAGCACCTGTACCTCAAGCAACAGGAAGCGGGGACGGACCTGGTGCCGATGGGCCAGCTCGCCAACGCCATGGGCGTGGTACCCGGCACCGCGACTACGATGGTGAAGGCGCTGGCGGACTCGGGATTGGTCGCTTACGAACCGCGCGGTGGTGTGCGCCTGACACGTGGGGGAGAGCAGTTGGCGCTGCACGTCCTTCGGCGGCACCGGTTGGTCGAATTGCTCCTCGTCAAGGTGCTCGGCCTCGACTGGAGTGAAGTACACGACGAGGCCGAGGAACTCGAGCACGCGATCAGCGACAAGGTTCTGGATCGCATTGATGCGCTACTGGGCCATCCGGAGACGGACCCCCATGGAGACCCGATTCCATCGCCGAAGGGCAAGGTCGCATCGGTGCGCCTGTCGAGCCTCGCCGACGCGGCAGTCGGCCGACCGTTGCGAATTGCGCGGGTGGTGGATCAGTCGGCCGAGTTTTTACAGTTCGCCAACCGTTGCGGACTGACACCGGGGGTGGGGGTGAAGATTGATCGCAAGGAAACGGTCAGTGATTCGGTCGTGGTAAAACCCAACGGTGGCGCAACGGTCACTTTAGGCAGTGGGGCGGCGGCGAAGTTTCTGGTGGAAGGGTAGTTTTTGCGTACCACGGGCGGCCCGCCCATGCGGTGCCTGTACTCAGGCACGTCGGATGGTATTCCGTCCGAGAAAACAATCGCGCCGGCGAAACC
This sequence comes from Tepidisphaerales bacterium, assembly GCA_038223165.1. Lineage (GTDB taxonomy): Bacteria > Planctomycetota > Phycisphaerae > Tepidisphaerales > Tepidisphaeraceae > DASYHQ01. The sequence goes on along the minus strand of JBBRHE010000035.1, from coordinate 10,646 downwards.
ATGTCCAAACGCCTTGGTGATGCGCCAGCCACTTAAACGTTCGTCGCTTCGCTGCTTTGGCTCGGGCCGAGTACGGCCCGATGTGTCGGCGTACCGACACCATGGGCGAGCCGCCCATGCTACGTGGCAAACAAGCAGGCCGGTGAACTTTTCGTTCACCGGCCTGTTTCAATTCACTGTACTCCCGACCGCTTTACGCCGACTGACGGCGTTCGGTTGGCGGCTTAATCTCGAACACGCTGCGGCGGCCGTCAACGACCGATTCGTCGATCACGTACTTGCCGCCCTGACCCTCATCCGGCAATCGATACATCATGTCGAGCATGATCTCTTCGCACACGGCCCGCAGGGCGCGGGCGCCGGTGTCGCGCTTCAAGGCCCGTTCGGCGATCTTCACGAGCGCGCCGTCTGTGAACGTCAGTTCAGACCCTTCCAGACGGAAGAACTTCTGATACTGCTTGATCAGCGCGTTCTTCGGTTCCGTCAGGATGTTGATCAACGTCTGCACATCCAGCGGTTCAAGCGTGGCGCACAGGGGCAGACGGCCGACGAACTCGGGGATCATCCCGAACTCGACTAGGTCTTCCGGTTGAACCTGCGCCAGCGTGCTGGCGCGCTCGTTGGTGGTGTCGGCCTTGGTCGTTTCCGACACGAAGCCGATCTGCCGCTTGCCTAAGCGCTTGCGGATGATGTCTTCCAGGCCGACGAACGATCCACCGCAGATGAAGAGGATCTGCGAAGTGTCCATCTGGATGTACTGCTGTTCGGGATGCTTGCGACCACCCTGCGGTGGGATGTTGGCGACGGTGCCTTCAAGCATCTTGAGCAATGCCTGCTGCACACCTTCACCCGACACGTCGCGGGTGATGGAGACGTTGCCGGACGTCTTGCCGATTTTGTCGATCTCGTCGATGTAGATGATGCCGCGCTGAGCCGCGTCCAGGTCGTAGTCGGCGTTTTGCAGCAGCTTCAGCAGGATGTTCTCGACGTCCTCACCGACGTAGCCGGCTTCGGTCAGCGTGGTCGCGTCACCGATAGCGAACGGCACGTTGAGCACGCGGGCCAGCGTCTTGGCGAGCAGGGTTTTGCCCGAGCCGGTGGGGCCGATCAGCAGGACGTTGCTCTTGTCGATCTCGACATCGCTGTTGGAACCGACGGGCGTCGGGGTGGCGGTGGTGCCCTCGGCGTTCACGGTCGCTGCGGAGCTTTCATGCGTGCCCAACCGCTTGTAGTGGTTGTGGACGGCAACGCTCAGCGCCTTCTTGGCGTACGACTGACCGACGACGTAGCCGTCCAGAAATTCTTTGATCTGGCGAGGTGACGGAATGCTGCTGAACATCGGGGCGCTGGTCGAAAGCTTGCGCTTCTCCTGGCGAATGATGTTATGGGCCAAATCCACGCAGTTGGCGCAGATGTAGACGTCGGACGGTCCTTCGACCATCGGACCGACGTCGCGGCTGCTCTTACCGCAGAAACTGCACGTGGTGACCCGGCGGCCACGAAAACCACCCGGGGGTGTGGTGTTGCCACCTGTGGGGGGATTGCCTGGTGGGGGCGTCGTGCCGCCGTTGCCACCATTGCCGGGGCGATTGTTATTGGCCATGGACTCGCCTTCCTTGTAGCGCCCGGGCATGTGCCGGGAAAACAGTCGACTGATGAGCAACTCGATCGGCGCCGGTTGCGATGGGATGTTAGGCCCACGGCGAGAGCGGTTCGAGCATTCACGACGCAACCGCAGCGCCGCCTGCCTCCTCAGCCTCCTACAGACACTATCGAACAACAACGGGGACGTACTTGATGTCGGTTTGCACGCCTTCTCTCAATCGCATCTTAACAGCACGTTCATTCCAAAGTGAAACGGGAAATCCAACGGGAAACGTCCCCATAATGATTTGGTGGTTACCGGGCGTAAGCAGTGTAACACGATGAACCCGTGCGATGATCCTAAAGCAGACTCAGCGAGGGTCGCGCTGCGGGTCTTGGCCCGACCGGTCTTGTTCAACGTCGCGATAGGGATCGATCGTCGGGGGATCGTATGATGGTTTCACTGGAAATCCACCCGTGAACCCCACCCCTTTGGGCTGAAAATTTTTGTTCGGTGGAATGGCCGTGGCTGCTTTCCTGGCCCCTTCGATGATCATTCCCTTGGCCGCCTCGAACTCGGCCGTCGTCAGTTGACCCTTCTTGTGCAATGCGCGCAATGTGCCGAGCGTAAACCCGGTCGGGGGCTCGGGTTCGTCCTGTATCCAGTTGCGGTAGGCCTTGCGGACAAACCACAACAGGGCAACCAAACCGGCAACGGCGATGATTCCGAAGACGAAATCCATGGGACGGTTCCTCAAGCCGATGCTACGACGCGCAGGAAGGGGGGTCAATGCGGGGGAACAAAGGGTGAAAAGGAAGGATGAAGGATGAATGGAAGCGTTCCGTCTGCTTTCATCCTTCATCCAATGTGTTGCTCGGTCAATGTGTTCCCGTGCGATCGTCTTGAGTAAGGTAACAGCGTCGCGGGCGGTCTGGGTCGCCGACGGCAGCGTGCCGGGGATTGATGGGGATGTGACAGGAGATCGGAGGTGCCCGATAGAGACCAGACATGCCACCAGACATGCCACCCTATGCCCGGTATGATGTGTGCAGCACTATGACGTCACTTGAGATCATTGATCTGCTGAAAACCACGTTCACCGAGCGAATCGGCGCGTCGTTCGTCGACAAGCATCCGCGTGTGCACATCGAGGCGCGCGACTGGCGGGAAGTCGCTGAGTTTTTGCGGTTTGACCCGCGTCTTCGGTTTGACTGGCTCGCATGCCTCAGCGGCATGGACTACGCCGCCGACGCGAAACTGTGTGTGGTGTATGACCTGTGGAGCTTTGACTTGAAGCACCAGTTTGCGGTCAAGGCGTATATGCCGCGCGAGCAACCGCACCTCGCGAGCACCGTCGACCTCTGGTCCACCGCAGACTGGCACGAACGAGAGGCGATGGATTTGTTTGGGATGGTGTTCGACGGTCATCCCGACCCCCGACGCATTCTGCTGGCCGACGATTGGGTCGGGCACCCCTTGCGGAAAGACTATATTTTCCCAAAAGAATACCACGGCATCCCCGCGATAGCCGACCCGACGTAGCGCGTCGGCAGAGTCGAGGAGCCGACGGGGGGAATTCCTCATCCTTTCTGCAAGTCATGCCATAGTCGACAATTGTATTTGATATCACACAACTGCAAGGGAGAATTTGTAAACCATGTAAACTGCGTGAGATGCAAGATTCGGATTTTGTTAGCAGGTACTGTCGATAAATTGAATCAGGCTTGATTTTGTATGATTGAAGAGTATTATTACAACAGTCCAACCCGTGGACGCTGGGTCCAAACGAGCTAACGCCGTTTCGATCGATTTGTCGGGGGCGATCCCCGTAGAAGGTTCCCCCCCTCCTTCTACACCCCCCGACATTATTCTTCACTCTCAACCGTTCGGCCTCCCCTCCGAACGTCCCACAAAGTTGAGAGCCCTCGCCGCGGATCTCCCCCGTCCGCGGCCTTTTTTTGGACTTGGCCAGTCAGGTCAGGACTTTCCCTTATCTGCATTGAGGCGAACGTATTGGATGCGACCAAAGTCGCGTCGCCATACCTGTTCGTCCTCAGAACTGCGCACCAGAGCAGCGCGCACCGAGACACGCAATATTCGATGTGCGGCGTTGCCTATGTATGGGGTGGTTGCGCTGAATTGTCATCCCGAATGGAGCGGTAGCGACATGAGGGATCGGGGTAGGCAGAGCGTGTCAAATCGGTCGAGATCCCTCGGGTCGCTTCCACTCCCGTCGGGATGACACATGCGTTCAAGGCGCGAGCCTGGGCCGCATAGCAGTTCTTCTGGGAATTCTCAGGAGATGAGTGCCACTCGCACGACCAGCTGCGTTTACTTCATCTCATTGCCAACCGGCAGGTTCCACACTTTGCGGAAAGTGCCGATCAGGTCGTCCGGGCCACCGAGACGTTTCTCGGTTTCGGTCAGATAGTCTGCGGCGCGGTCGTTGTTGCCCATGTTGCGGGAGATGTACGCCAACAGGAAAGTCGGACCGGCCTGTTGCGGTTCGGCGCTGGCGATCGCTTTGAGGTCCTTGATGATGTACGCCAGCCGCTCTTCACCCAGGAAGTCGACGAGGCTGTACCGACCGACGAGCAGTTCGGGGGCTTCACCGAACGCCTTGCGCAGGTCCGCCTCGGCCCGACCGTAGTACGATGCGCCCAACTCGGCATGGGCGCGACCCAGTGTGATCAACGAATTGTTTGGCGCAACCTTCGCAGCGGCGTCGAACCGGTCGATTGCGGCGCCGAACTGACCGTTCTTCATCGCTTCCTGACCGGCAGTGATCAGGTCGGCTAAGCCCTTGCTCCTGACGCCTTCGGCCAGGTTGTTGACGTCAATCGGCGCGACAGCCTTGGCTTCGGGCTGCGCGTTGGGGTCGATCGGCAACTGCGCGATGCCTTCGGGGGCTTTCGGTTCGGTGCCGGTGTCGGTGTCACCCTTTGTTAACACCGTCTCGCGCGCCTCGGCATCGTTGCCCGCCACCGCTCGTTGTAATTCGAATCGGCGGTGGGCTTCCTGGTCGGACAGGGCAGCGCCCTGATCGTTAAACTGTTTGAGCAGCTTCGCATAGAGCGCACTCTGCTTGGCCGGTGCGATCAGCAGTTCCTGGCGCGTCGTCTGGTCGGTCGACAGACCCCCTTGCAGGGAATTGGCCGACAGCGTCTTGTTATCGATCGAATTCGTTGCAAACGCTGCGTTGTCGATGCCCTGCGGCTTGGAAAGATCGGTGCCCGAAGGCAGGCCGTCACCCTTGGGTTGGTTTCCAATGTCGGTCGGGTTCACACCGTCGTTCATCTCCGTGCGAATGCGGACGATCTCGGCGCGGTCCATGCGCACGTCGTCCGGTGAGACCGGTCGGGCATCACTGCCGAAACGATCGACGAACTGGCGCTCCGAATCGACACTGTCGCGCCACTGGCGAACACCGTAGAGAGGCGACGCGGTGATCATCGTGTTGCCCGCGCTCGGGTCGACGGGCCCCGGCAAGAGCAGGTCACCCGGTTGCGGCAAGATGGTCTGTGGGGTCGCGACGACAGAACCCAGGCGCAGGTCGCCACTGGACCGACCCGGCGCCGGGGCAGGGACGTACGCGCCGCTGTTGAGGCCCTGCTGCTGGAAGCCCGCCGGTGGGGCCACACCACGGCTGCTACCGTAAAAAGCGGTCGTGCGGTTAGCGTTGTCCTGTCTGACGCCACCGTAGGGCGCTGCCGACGAACCGCGGATGAATCGGTCGGACGTAACATCCGCCGTCGAACCCCGGAATTCCCTGGGGTCGCCGTACCCGACGTTCCCACGGAACTCGCGGCCACCGGTCACGTTGCCGGTCACGATCTGGTTGCCGTTGACCGCGCCGGTCGCGCCGACGGTGGGACCACTGTTGTACCCGTTGCTACCGATGCGATTGCTGGCGTCGAGCGATCGACCGTCATTGCCGACACGGTACTGAGCCGAGGCAAACGACGTTAACGTCGACATCACCGCAGCGAGGAGAATGGCTTTTGTGGATGCGTTCATGGGAATTCCCGTCTGCAAAGCGTCATGCGTGTCTATCAGTCCGACGCGCCGTCGGCGACAAAGTTCCATCGCCTGTCGACATTGTATCCAGTGACGGCTGATTTGTCGGCTTGGATTCTACCGGAATGCCGACCCCCAACCCGTGCGACGATGCGAAAATGGGTGGGTTATCGGACGTGGGGGCCGATCTCTGCCGTTCCCGATTCGCAGAGACGGTGCGGGCCTACGGTCCCCGAACGAGTCTGCTCAACATACCCGCTGCCACTTCGGTGGTGGTGATGTCGGCGTTCAGTTCTGCCGCCGACCAGAGACCCAGGGCAAATCCACTCAATCGCACATCACCAAACTTATCGAACGCCAGCGGGGTCGCCAGTTGGGCGATCGCGCCCGCAGCGCCTTCGGGCAGCGCGGCGCACGCGGGGGCGTATTCGCTCATCCGTCGAATATACGCTACCAGTGGGCGGTACCGCCTGGCGATCTTCGGCCAACCCTCCACCTCGCCCGTCGAGTCATTCACCAGTCCCGATACCGCAGCGGCTGTCGCGTCGCGATACGGTTTGATGATGGCATCCAGCCCCGTCGACGGCACGTTCCAGTCGACCCAGCGGACCAGGGGCGCGGATTGGGTGATCGCGTCGTCGATGTTCTGGGCAGCTTTCAATGCATCGCAGACGTCGCCAGCGATGTTCAGTCGCGCGATCGTCGTTGGTTCGACAGCGTTCCCCGATGCCAGCGCTGTTGCGGCCTCGGTAATCGTCGTCCTCAGCTTCACTTCCAACCGAGGCAACTGCCCACCCGCCCAGGCAGTGGCGGTGGATACGGGGACGGCATCGTTCAAATCCGTTCCAATTCGCGACGACACCTCAGCGAGCCCCTTGAGCGCCTTGAGCGTAGCGGTCGCTTCATCGGGGGGAACCTTTCCTTCGGACATCACACCGAGCAGTGACGCAATGACGCGCTTTTCCAGACCGGTGACCGGCCGGGGTTTGTACGCGAGCAACTGGTCGACCGATTTGGGTGTCGTCTCGATCAAGCCGATCAATTCGAGCGATGCGGTCATCGCCGTCACGCCTTCGTCGAGCTGACCGACCGACGGCCCCATGACGCCCCCTTCACCGAGCTCGCGGGCATCGGTGAGGAAGGTGGCCCTCGCGTTGGCGAACTGCTGCATCGCCCATACGGTGGCCCGTTTCACATTGGGAGGCAGCGATGCGATGGTTTCCCGCGCCTCGTACTCCGCGACGACGCGGTTGTACGCCTCGACGGCCGACAGTGCCTTGGCGCCCTCTTCCGGATTCTCCTGGGCCCACACGAACAGCTTGCCCAGCTTGTTCGCCTCGGGGTTCTCTTTGATGCGCCCGACGCGCACGAGCGTTTGACGATACGGCGCCATCAACTTAAGCCGTTTGCGTCCGATCTCGCGCGTGCGCGTGTCGATGAACATCGCGATGCCTTCGGCCAACTGCGATTCGATCTGCTGACGCGTCGCGATATCGACGGCGGTGTTGGTCGCCAGCCCGCTCGAGAGGTCGACCGAATCGGATAGCGCCGCAGTCAACTGGCGCGTCTCGGCAGCGTCACCGGTGGTCGCTGCCGACTGTGCCGCGTCGGAAAGTGAGAGCAATTGCCGACGCAACAACGGCATCACGTTGATCCGCTGCGCCTGAGCACGGAGACTGGCCAGCGAGTTGTCAACGGTGTTGTGCGGGATCGCCTGCGTGCTGGCGATAACGCTCGCCGGGCGCATGGGGATCGGGGGCGCAGGCACAATCGTCGACAGCGCCGCAGCGATGTCTTTACAGACGGCATCGAGCGCCGCGACGTTTGATGCGTCGACGGTGGTGTAGGTCATCCCGTGCAGTTTCTTTAACGCCTCTTGTTGCGCGGGGGACAACACCGTCAACGGTTTGGCATCGGTCGCCAGCGCCGTCGCGGCGGCCAGCAACTGGTTGAGCCGGAAGTACGCGCTGGCCTGCTCAGGTTTGGCTTCCAACTTTTCACCCAGCCCCGCAGCGACGCTCCGCGCGAATAACCGCAGGTCGATCTGCACTTCGAGCATCGCCTGGTCGACGGTCGTATCACCCCGCAGTTGAAGCAACGCACCGAGCTCAACATCGATCGCCTCGATGCGCACATCCCGATACACCGGCCCTGCGGGTGCCACGGGCTTGGCGGATTGTTTGTTCTCCTGGGGCCGCTTGTTCTGGGCGAACGAGAACGACGGTAATGCGCTAAGGAGCGCAATAGCCAGGAGTGGAACGGCACGGCGTTTTAGCTGCATGATTCCCCTTCGGGCACGTCCGACACGGACAGCGATGCGTCATCGTGGCACGGGTTTCTAGGTGGCACGGGTTTCTAGCCCGTGTTGTTGAGTTCCCTAAGGGTTGAAAGCCCGTGCCAAGTAAATGATTTCAGAACATCGACCGATACACCTTTTCCAATTCCGCGACCATCACCCTCGTGTCGAACCGCGACAAAGCGAACGTTCGGCCTGTTTCGCCCAGGGTCCGCCTTAGGGTGGCGTCTTCCAATAGTACCGCGATGCGGTCGCCGAGTTGGCGCTGATCGAAGGGGGGGAGGACGAAGCCCGTTTTCCCGTCGAGAACGCCTTCTTTAGCGCCGTCGATGTCATAGGTGACGACGGGCTTGCCCGCCAGCGAGCCCTGCGGTAACGCGCGGGCCAGCCCTTCCCGCCGAGACGGATGGGCGACAATATCCATTGCGTTGACCAATTCCGGTATACGCGTCGGCGAGACCAGACCGGTCAGAATAAACCGGTCCTTCAGGTTCATCGCAGCGATGCGCTGTTCGAACGCCGGGCGGAGTGAACCGTCACCCACCCAGAGGAACTTCAGTTTGGGGAATCGGTTGCACAGGTCGGGCGCAAGGTCGAGCAGGTCTTCGTGGCCCTTCAGATCGAACAACCGCGCGATCGTTCCCACGGCGATGTCGTCGTCGGCCAGGCCCAGTTGCTGACGGATCGCGTCGCGCGGCACGGGTGGCGACAGGAACGGCGCGGTCGCCATGCCGCTGTACACCGTCATGTACTGGTCTGCGGAGCCTATGTTGGCGGCGAGCGATTGGTCGCGCATCGCGTCGGCGACGCAGACGATTTTGCGGCTGATGGGCGCGGTTTCGCGCTCAAGCATCTCGTACACCTTGTTCACCACCCGCCGCGTGCTGGCCGTGAAGGCCAAACCGTGAATCGTGTGGACGATGCCCCGCACCTCGGCGCCATGGGCGGCCCAACGACCGATGATGCCGGCTTTGCTCGAATGCGTATGAACGACGTCCGGCCGCAACTGGTTGAACCGCCGCTTGAGGTGCAAATAAATCCGCGCGTCGGCCACGGGCAGAATCGACCGCTTCATAAGGTCCAGCACTTCGACCTTGTACCCGTACTGCTGCGCCCGCTCGAGCAATGAGCCCTCCGGGCCAATCGGGGGGCCGGTAATCAGCGTCACATCGTGACCGAGGTCGTGCTGCCCCTCGCAACTGAGCAGGGTGTTCTCCTGGGCGCCACCGACGATCAGGCGCGTGATGACGTGGACGATTTTCATCAGGACGGGCAAGCGTACGACAGGGAACGCGAAACGTCGAGCGGCGCTGCCGCACGATGGCGTTACCCGATAAGCTTCTGTCCGCGCGCGTGCTTGATCTGCAGGATGCGAAGGAATCGCCGCATAAGCAGGTGGCGGACGCGGTCGATTTCCGCCGGCGTGTTTTCTGCCATGCGGATGAACCCACCGGCCTTAGTGCGGTGCCCTCCCCCTTCACCGATGTCTTTCAGCAACCGCTTGGCGACGTCGGCAGCGGACAACTTGGGGTCGTTGGTGCGGATGCTGATGACGAACTTTCCCTCGTAGATCGCCGAGACCAGTGCCCAATTTGCTTTGTCATAGCGCAGCAGAAAGTCCGCGATGACGGCGGGCTTTTCGACGGTGTCGATCGCGTCGATATGCGTGATCAACGCGTGGTCGTAGACGTGCGCGTTGCCTATCCCCGCGAAGAACGCCGCGTAGTACGGTTGCGGAAGGGCCGTGTAGCGCATCTGGTACAGCTTGCGCGTGTCGGCGAGCAGTGTCAGTGTCGACAGCGCCAGGTTGTCCAGTTCGCCAGGTGTCCCTGCAGCGCCGGCGAGGTCGGATTCGATGGCGTAGAGCAGTGTCGCGCCGAGGCTCGGGTTGATCGGGACTTCCAGCTCCATGAAGTAACTGAACACGATCGACGCCGTCGCGCCCACGTCCGTGCGGATGTCGCAGAATGTGCAGCCGGCCGACGGTTTCTTCCGGCCCGGTGAGCGGTGGTGGTCGATGACGGCCGTCGGTGTCACACCGGCGGGCAGGGGGCTGTAAGCGAACTGCGGCTGGACGTCGAGCAGCACGATCGCGTCGTACTCGACCAGTTTCGCGTCGTCCCAAGGTAAGAGCGACAGGTTGGAATTCTTGATGAACTGGTCGTTGATGCCGCTGTTCATGCGCCCCTTGACGCTCATCGAGACCTTGGCCTCGGGCAGCTTGGCGGTCAGCAGGACGCACAGCGCCAGGCAACTGGCCAGCGCGTCGGGGTCGGGGTGCTGGTGGGCGGTCAGGAGGATATTCGTCTTGCCTGCCAGCGTCTTGAGCAGCTGAACGGCCCGCGGCCGTTTGCGCGCGCGACGCTCTGCTGCGGTCGCGGGGCCGGTGACGGTTTGCACACAGGATTCGACGAAGGCGTTCATACCAGCCGCAATTATAGCCAAGCGACGCCTTACGCACGTCGGAAATCACCGTAACGCTTTTACAGTGTATGGTTAGCATCGGTCCGGAGTGTGACCGACATAATGGAGTGGCTGAGGCCGATAACCGCAACGTCCCGTGTCGCCGCAGGAGCGCAGCCGCGCGTTGAGCCTTTTGAACTAGGGGGAGCCACAAAGGCACGACGGGACCTAGCGGGCACGAAGGAACACAAAACCCTTAAGATCGAATCGCTTCGTAGGCTTCGTCCCTTCGTGGCTTTGTGGCTCCCTTTCCTTCGAAACTCGTGGAGCTGTGCTCCTGCGGCG
>JBBRHE010000034.1:0-22905 GCA_038223165.1 Tepidisphaerales bacterium | reverse complement strand
CCAAAGTCGCTCGGACCGTCGAGATCCCTCAGGTCGCTACCGCTCCACTCGGGATGACATCACGAGTCGGTTTTTCGCTCGCGAAAAAACCATGAGTGGTGCACCCCTTCGCATCTTCCTTCGCGTCTTCGCGTCTTCGCGACCTCGCGACCTCGCGACCTCGAGTCTCTTAATTACGGTTCAAAAAGTGGCCCTTTCAAGCGTGTCAGAGTAAAGACTAATCCGGCTCCCTGAAAACCGTCGCGCTCGCCGATTTCTTTGCTTTATGCCGTCAATTCCCCCCATCTTGTCACGTATAGCGAACTCCACTGGTTATCAGCATCACAAAATTTCACATTCCACCAACTCGAGCGTTGAACGGGTCATTTTAAACCTGTATACGAGTACATCGGCGTTGGGAGAAAGCCCCTCTTTTCGTACACGTCGGTCAGTCAACAGGTGGCTCCGGTGAGCTATGCAGGTCGTTCGTCGGACGCCGAAACAATTACATGTCGTTCAAAGTTGAACAACTCGAATCGCGTCAGTTGCTCTGTGGCGTTCATCTGCAGGATGCAAATGAACCCCCGGCGTCACCGTTGCTCGCGCCGAGCACGCCACTGTTGACCGCCAGCGCGAAGGTGACGGGAAAGTACGCGCTGTCGGCAGTTCCGGCGCTCGACAGTCGACCCGGCGCGACGGCGCAGCTCGTCCTCGATTTCAACGGAGACGCTGCATATGACTGGAACTTCGGCGGTGGCTCGTACGACGTCCCCGAGACCCCCGCCTATTCCATCGATAGTGATCGCGATACGTTTACCGATGCAGAGCTCAACAGCATTCGCGAGATCTGGTCGCGCGTCGCTGAGAAGTATTCACCGTTCAACATCAACGTGACGACGGTTGATACGGGCTCGTTGGCCGACAAGAAGGTGCAGAAGGTCGTCATCGGTGGCAACGGTTCGTGGCTGGCCCAGGACGCCGGTGGCGTTGGCACCTATGGGGGTTTCGCCGGCGCTGCCAGCAACAAGGTTTACGTCTTTTCGGATAAATCCGGTGGCAGCGCCGCAGTGGTGGCCGAGGCGGCATCGCACGAAGCGGGACATGGCTTCGGGTTGGAGCACCAGTCTCTCTACAACCAGTACGGCGACAAGGACAACGAGTACAACAACGGTTCGTCGTCGGCCAGCCCGATCATGGGCTTCAACCCATCCAGCGCCCGCAAACTCTGGTGGGTGGGCCGCAACGCGTGGGGCGTCACGCAGAACGACGCCGACGTCATCGCGGGCAGTCGCAACGGGTTTGGCTATCGCACCGACGACTTCGGTCTGACTGCGGCCCTGCTCGCCGACGGCGCAAACCTGACCGCAGGTGGCGTCATCGAACGCAACGGTGACTCGGACGGATTCGTCTTCAGCACCAAGGGCACCGAAAGTGTGGGTGTGCGCGTCTCCATCGCAGCCAAAGGCCCGACGATCGACGCCCGCTTTGAGATTCGCACGAACGTCGACAGTGGCTACAAACTACTGGCCAAGAGCGGCACCACCAACCTGAACGAAACGCTGGCCAACGTGAAGCTGCCCGAGGGGACGTATCGGCTGGTCGTCGCGTCGAGCAATACGACCAGCACGAGCAAGGGGTACGGCCTGAGCCTGGGTTCGTATAGCGTTAAGGTGCTGGCTGCGACCACGTCGTCATTGACCTACGAAGCGACCGAAGGCGCGAGCGTCTCACTGACTGCCGCGGCCGGTGGCTCGACACTGACGTACAAGTGGGACCTCGACGCCGACGGCATCTACGGTGAGACGGGGACCGGCGCGACGTTCGGCAACGAATCGGGGCGAACCGTCACGTTCAACGCCCAAGGCCTGGCTGCGGGCACCACGCGCGGCGTGAAGCTGCAGGTGACCGACGGCACGCTCACCAGCGTCGCAATCGCCAGTGTGACCGTGAAAGCCACCGAGCCGACCGCGCCACAGTTGCCGTCACCCTGGCACGCGCAGGACATCGGCGCAACGGGCGCAACCGGCAGCACGACCAGTGGCGCGAGCGCAGGGTCGTTCGCCGTCAAGGGCGCCGGGGCCAACGTGTACGGGACCACCGACGCGTTTCACTTCGTCTCGCAGTCAGCGAGCGGGCAGGACGTGCAGATCGTGGCGCGCATTGACGCGTTCAGCGCCAGTCAGGGCTGGGCCAAGGCCGGTGTGATGATGCGCGCCGGCGCCGATGCCGGCGCGAAGAACGCCTACATGTACGTGACGGCCACCAACGGTGTGCAGTTCGCGGTGCGCGACACAACCGGTGGCACCACGTGGTCGTCAACGCACGTGCCGTCGGCGACGATCCCGCAGTGGGTGAAGCTCGTCCGACACGGCAACACGCTAAGCGGTTACGCGTCCGCCAACGGTAGCACGTGGCAACTGATCGGCAGCCGCAGTGTTGACCTCGGTTCGACGACACTGAGCGGCTTGGCCGTCACCAGCCGCCTTGCCGGCACGCTCGCGACCGCGACGTTCAGCAACGCCGTCGTCGCGACCCCACCACTGACCGCCAGCACGACGCTGGCAGCAACGCAAGACACTTACGTGCGCGACGGTGCCAACGCGGGGGTCAGTTTCGGCGCCGAGACGACCCTGATGGTGAAACGCAGCACGCCCGGCTACAGCCGAGAGACGTATGTGAACTTTGACCTGTCGACAATCGGCTCAACGGTCGGCCGCGCGGTCCTGCGCCTGTACGGCAACACCGACGGCGCCAACGTCCGCATCGGCGTCTCAGGCACGACGGGCACGTCACCCTGGACCGATAGCGCCCTGACCTACACCAACCGCCCCACCCCCGGCGTCATGCTGGCCACCACAACCGTCACCGCGACCGCGGGTTGGTACGAGTGGGACGTGACGGCGTACCTGCAGTCCCAAAAATCCACCGGCCTCACAATCGCGACGCTCGTCGTGCGCGGCGTCGACACGACCGCGACGGTGGCATCGTTCGGCTCGTCCGAAGGCTCCAATGGTCCGCAGTTGATCGTTAGTTGATGCGCGCCGACCTCACCAGATCGCTTATCACGTTCCAACTTAAACGCGACGAGAACGGGGGAAGGATTGCCGTCAACGCCGAAGAAACGCGTTTGCCAACGAATCGGCACGAAGAAACACGAATATGAAAGATTTCCTTCTCATTCGTGTACCTTCGTGCCGATTCGTGGGCAAATCTTCTTCGTCATACCTTCACGCCCTTCGCGCCTTGGCGGCCTGCCCCATTCGATCCCACGCTCCTTGACGCATTTCCTCCCCGCGGATAGCGTCGGCGGGTTATGTCGTCACCGACCACCGGCCCCTTAAAGCGCACGCCGTTCTACGACTTTCACGTCGCGAAAAATGCGAAGATGGTCGACTTCACCGGGTGGGAGATGCCCATCCTGTATCGCTCGATCGTCGACGAGCACGAACAGACGCGCAAGAGCGGTGGGATCTTCGATGTCTCGCACATGGGTCGGCTGGCATTCAGTGGGAAGGACGCCATCAAATTCCTCGACCACGTCCTCACGCGCAACTGCGCCGCGATGCTTCCCGGGCAGTCTCGCTACAGCTTGGTGTGCAACGAAGCGGGTGGGACACTGGACGACGTCATCATCAGTCGCGACCAGAAGAACTGGATAATGGTCTGCAACGCGAGCAATCGGGAAAAGCTGATGGCCCATTTCCACGCCGCGCGCAAAGCGGGCGATTTTGACTTCGAGTTCGCGGACAACACAGCGAGCACGGCCATGGTCGCGCTGCAGGGGCCGAAAGTCATCGACCGCATGAGCGAAATTCTGCCCGGCGTCCGCGACCTGAAGCGTTACGGGTTCGAAAGTGGCACACTGATGATGCTGATCAAGTACACCGTCTTCCGTAGCGGCTATACGGGTGAGGACGGGATTGAACTGGTCATCCCCGCCAAGCTCGCGCCGATGGCGATTAAATTGCTCGGTGGGAAGGAAGACAAGGAAGGCGCCACCCTCCGCCCCGCGGGCCTCGGCGCTCGCGACACGCTGCGACTGGAAGCCGGCATGCCGCTGTACGGTCACGAGCTGAACGAGACAACCGACCCGATCAGCGCCGGCCTCGGCTGGGCGGTCGACCTGAATAAGGCGTTCATCGGTGCCGCAGCGTTACGAAAGATCGCCGAGAACGGCCCGGCGAGGAAGCTGGTCGGACTGGAAGTGGAAGGCAAACGCATCGCCCGCCAGGACACGCCGGTCGTATCGACGGACGGAAAAGTCATCGGCATCGTCACCAGTGGCACCTTGGGCCCGACCGTTCAGAAAAGCATCGCGATGGCGTACGTTGACGCTGCGTACACCGACGTCGGCACCAGGCTCGGCGTCGACCTCAAGGGAACCATCAACCCCGCGACCATCGTGAAACTGCCGTTTTACAAAAGAGCGTAGTTCTCTGCGTACCACGGGCGGCCCGCCCGTGCTTAGGTAAGATGTAAAACACACGCGCGGGCCGCTCGTGGTACGAAAGACGAAACAATGTCCGACACCCCATCCGATCGTAAATACCTCCAGACCCACGAGTGGCACCAAACCCACGGCGACACCGTCACGCTCGGCATCAGCCAGTTCGCGGCTGACGAATTAACCGACGTCACCTACGTCTCCCTCCCCAAGGTCGGTCAGACCTTCAAAGCGGGTGACCGCTTCGGTGAGATCGAATCCGTCAAAGCCACCAGCGACCTCTACACCGGTGTCGCCGGCACGGTCACGGAAGTGAACACCACGCTCGACTCCGATCCTGCGCTCGTCAACCGCGAACCCTACACCGGTGGCTGGATGGTCAAGCTGAAGGTGACAGACCCCGCGGGCTTGGAGGCATTGCTTGCCGTCGATGAATACCTGAAGAGAATCGGGCATTAAGCGACCGTCGTTCAACCTGCTTTCAAGACTTCCCATCAACGCGACAAACACGATCGGCTCCCTTAATATTCGCACCATGCATGCGACCCGTGATGTGACCCGCCTTTCCCACACGAATCTTTCCAAGCCTATCGTTCCCAACTTCGGCCCGACCGATACCTTCGTCCACCGCCATATTGGCCCGGACGATGCCGAAATTGCGTCGATGCTGCAGACGCTCGGTCTGGCGTCGCTGGAAGAGCTGACCGCCAAAACCGTGCCTGCGGCTATTCGGTTGAAGCAACCGATCGACATTGGTCCTGAGCGTGGTGAAGCCGAACTGATCGAAGAGTTGCGGAAGATCGCTTCCGAGAACAAGGTTTTCACGAGTTGCATCGGGATGGGGTACAGCGACACGATCACCCCGCCGGTCATCGCGCGAAACATCCTCGAAAACCCCGGCTGGTACACCGCCTACACACCCTATCAGCCTGAGATCAGTCAGGGGCGCATGGAAGCCCTGATCAACTTCCAGACGATGGTCGCCGACCTGACGGGCCTGCCCCTGGCCAACGCCAGCCTGCTGGACGAAGGCACCGCCGCCGCCGATGCGATGACGATGCTGAAGGCAGCGGTCGCGGACGCGTCAAAGACGATCTTCTTCATCGCCGACAACTGTCATCCACAGACGATCGCGGTCGTGCAGACGCGGGCGAAGTCGCTGGGCATTCCGACGGTCGTTGCGCCGGCGTCGCTTTTACGTGACACAGGCCTTTGGCCCGTGAAAATTTCTGGAACAGACAGCACGGGCCAGAGGCCCGTGTCACGAGAGAACGTCTTCGGCGTGTTGCTCCAATATCCCGGAACAGACGGCAGCATCGTCGACTACACCGACGTCATCACCGCGATGCATGGCGCCGGTGGCCTGGTCGTCGTCGCTGCCGACATCCTCGCGATGACGCTGCTCAAATCCCCCGGTGAAATGGGTGCCGACGTCGCGGTCGGTTCAACCCAACGCTTCGGTGTGCCCATGGGTTTTGGTGGCCCGCACGCAGCGTACATGGCGACCAAGCCCGACTACGTCCGCAAAATGCCCGGCCGACTGATCGGTGTATCAAAAGACGCTGCGGGCAACTCGGCATATCGGTTGACCCTGCAGACGCGCGAACAGCACATTCGCCGGGAAAAAGCCACGAGCAACATCTGCACCGCGCAGGTTCTACTGGCCGTCATGGCGAGCATGTACGCGGTCTACCACGGGCCGGAAGGCCTGAAAGCGATTGCCCGGCGTGTGAACAGCCTGACGCGCGCTTTGGCAACGGGCATCCGCAGAATGGGTCACGACGTCGTAACCGCCGACTTCTTCGACACCATTCGCGTGCGCCCCGCCGACCTGCCGACCAGCAGTATCATGGCCGCAGCCGCTTTGCGCGGGATCAACCTGCGCGACTTCGGAGATGGCAGCATCGGCATCAGCCTCGACGAGACCACCAGCCGAGCCGAAGTAGAAATCATCATCGAATCGTTCGCCGGTGGCAGCACATTCCGGCTGAACCTCGACGAATTGGCCCGCGAAGATTTCAACCACCGCGCCTCGCAGGTCGGCCAACGCCAATCCGAATTTCTGACGCACCCGATCTTCAACCGCTATCACAGCGAAACCGAACTGCTGCGATACATCTTCAAATTGCAGAGCCGGGATTTGTCACTGGCGCAGTCGATGATTCCGCTGGGCAGTTGCACGATGAAACTGAACGCAACCAGCGAGATGCTGCCCGTGACGTGGCCCGAGTTTGGCCGCATCCACCCCTTCGCGCCGGCCGAGCAGACGCGCGGCTACGCGAAGCTGTTTGCCCAACTGGAAAAGTGGCTCGCCAACATCACCGGCTTCGCCGCAGTGTCACTGCAGCCCAATGCCGGCTCGCAGGGGGAGTACGCGGGCCTGGCGGTCATTCGCGCTTACCACGAATCGCGCGGCGACACCGGCCGCAACGTCTGTTTGATTCCCACCAGCGCCCACGGCACCAACCCCGCCAGCGCCGCCATCGCGGGCTTCAGCGTCGTCGCGGTCAGGTGCGACGCCGAGGGCAACGTGGAAGTGACCGACCTGCGCGCGAAAGCCAAAGAACACGCACCGAAGCTCGCCGCGCTCATGCTCACCTATCCGTCAACCCACGGCGTGTTCGAGGAAGGCGTCAAGGAAATCTGCCAGATCGTCCACGAGCAGGGTGGGCAGGTCTACATGGACGGCGCCAACATGAACGCCCAGGTCGGCCTGACCAGCCCCGGCTTCATCGGTGCCGATGTCTGCCACCTCAACCTCCATAAAACCTTCTGCATCCCCCACGGTGGTGGTGGACCCGGCATGGGACCGATCGGCGTCGCGGCGCACTTGGCACCGTTCCTGCCCGGTCACCCGGTCATCAAACCGGACAATGCCACGAAGCACGCGATCGGCCCCATCAGCGCTGCGCCGTACGGTAGCGCGAGCATCCTGCCGATCTCATACGTCTACATCGCGCTCATGGGCAGCGAAGGCCTCGCGAAAGCGACTCAAGTCGCGATCCTCAACGCCAACTACATGGCCAAGCGCCTCGAAGGCCAGTACGACGTGCTCTTCAAGGGCAAGAACGGCCTGTGCGCCCACGAGTTCATCATCGACTGCCGTGGCTTTGAAGCGACCAGCGGCATCAAGGTGGACGACATCGCAAAGAGGTTGATGGACTACGGCTTCCACGCCCCGACGATGTCGTTCCCCGTCCCCGGCACACTGATGATCGAGCCGACCGAAAGCGAATCGAAGCACGAGCTCGACCGTTTTTGCGATGCGATGATTCAAATCCGCAACGAAATCCGCTCGATCGAGGATGGCAAGGCAGACAAGACCGACAACGTCCTCAAAAACGCCCCCCACACCGCCGCCGCCGTGACGAGCGATGTTTGGAACCACCCATACGGCCGCGAAATCGCCGCGTACCCGGCCGCATGGTTGCGCGACTTCAAATTCTGGCCCGCCGTCGGTCGAGTCGACAACCCCTACGGCGACCGCAACCTCTTCTGCACGTGCCTTCCAATGAGCGACGCCTAAACGCGTTGTTTACCCCATAGAACCTGAAGGAAGTGGAACACCACACTCCCTCTCCCCCACGTACTCGCGGTATGCCCAGGAGAGGGCCGGGGTGAGGGTGTGCGGGCAGTCCAAGGCGCTCCAATGAACGCTTGCGTTTTATTTTTCGCCGCACGGGAAAGCTAAATCGCAAGCGAAAATTAAAAGTCGTTCTTAGTCCCAAACGCCCTCACCCTCTCCCAATACCCTGAGTACAGGAGGAGAGGGGACCAGACCCATCCCCTTCTTCTCCGCGTCTCTGCGTCTCTGCGGCAAACATCTCTCCCCAACCCGGCGCAAAAAAAGAAAGCGAAAGGGGTTGCAGAGGGGGGGGGGAACTGCAACGGGGATCTTTCGCTCTCAGGCCTGAAGGTCGCAAACCGATGGCGGCGTTTGCGACCTTTGTATTTTTTGCAGCGTGTCGCTGGTGAAAGCGACGTCTGAAACATACACCATATCCGAGCGGCGTCTAGCGTGGCGGGATCGCTACTTTCCCTAATTCGGGATTGTCCTCAATCGGCCAGCAGCAGGTCATCCACCGAGACGTCGATCGCGCGACCGGTCTGACCGCTCTGTCGAGCGGCGTCGAGGAGCTTCATCGTCGGCAATACGCTCGCTGCGGTGACAGCGGGTGGGCCGTTTCCATGCACAGCGGACACAAAGGCGTCCCAGATCATCGATTCGGTCAAGCCGGGATCTGCCTTGTTCACTAACTTAGGTGAACGCTGTTCACCAGCCGGTGTAAATTGCAGTTTCGCCCAGACGTTCGTGTCGAACGCGTCACTGTGAGGCGCCGATGCGCTGCCGGTGGTGCCGTCGACGTGCCAGCGGGGCAACGGGCACGTTGTGGTCGTGTTGATCTCGACGAGCGCTGCGACACCGTTGTCGAAGTCGATGCTGATGCGGGCGAAGTCGTCGCAATCGTTGCTCCAGACGTTAGCACGCAATTGGGCGAAGATGCGCACCGGCTTAGCCGGCAGCAGCAAGCGCCACATCTGGTCGATGAAATGTGAGCCCCAGTCGTAGAGTCCCCCACCCCCGAACGCCGCCTCGTTGCGCCAGTTCGGACGGAACTCTTTGGCCGCTGGTCCGACGCACGAAGCGAACTGGCCCAGACGGCTTTCGATGTTGATCAGCTTTCCGAACAGGCCCGACTCGATGGCCTGCTTCACCGTCAGGTAGTCGACGTCCCACCGGCGGTTGTGAAACACGCTGAGGACCAGGCCACGGCGCTTCGCTTCGACCGTCAGGTGCTCGCTTTGCGCCAGGTCCAGGGCCATCGGCTTTTCGACCATGACATGCTTGCCCGCAGCCAGCGCGTTCAACGTGATCTCAAAGTGCATCGCGGTGGGCACGGCGATCAGGACGGCGTCGATGGATTTGTCTTCGAGCAGTTCCTGGACGTCAGCGGTGACTTTCAGCCCGCGTTGCTCGGCGAGCGCTCGGCGAGCCGGTGTCGCGTCGGCAATCTGCCCCACGCGCGCGGATTTTGAAGCGTTGATCCACCCCGCGTGCTCTGCGCCGATCCGACCGAACCCAATGATGCCGACAGAAGTCATAGTGATGGATCGTATCCCCCCGTTGCAATCGCCACCACCGCAAGCGCGAGAACCTCACCGTACCATGGGCGGCCCGCCCATGGTGCCCGTACTGGGGCACGTCGGACGGTACGCCGTCCGAACAATCAATCGCGTAAGCGAAGAAATGACTTTCACCATTCATCTGATAAAGAAGCGAAGATCGCTTGCGCTCTTTCGTGCCGAGTACGGCCCGACACGACGGAGTACCGTCGCTCCACGGGCAAGCCGCCCGTGCTACGGGGTGGCCTTAGCGTTCTCACGAATGCCACCACCGCGCGACAGGGAGTCGCGCGGCGGGCGTCAGGGAGTAGTAGATTGGGAAACGCTCTCCGCGGCGCTGTTACGCGCCGGCGAAGACCGGCATCCCTTTCTGGGGATTCGCGGCGTTGATGCGCTTCGTCGAGAAGACACTCGTCGGCTCGTCGAACTCGACGTAACCTTCGACCCACCCTTCACCGATCTCGCGGGCCCGTTTTATCGTGCACTTCACGTGGCAGACCCGGCCATCGGGTGAGGCAAGCTTAAGCGTCGCATTCTCGACGTCGCTGAGGTCGACGGGCGATACGAAGCCCGTCCCCCCGCTGCTCACATCGCGGGTATAGACGATGAACTCAGCGCCCTCTAGCCCACCGGTCATCAAAGTCGCGGTGCGCTCGTACGCCGCCCGCGGCATCCGCCGACGTTCACTGAACGCTTGACCGGCTTGGAACGCCTCGGGATCGAACAGGTACTCATCGTTGTTTTCGTTCTGGCTAACGCTCACATCATCCTCCGTTACGAGGGATGTACGATTCGGTGCTGCGCGATGCAAAACCGGTAGACGAAAAAGAGCCTGCCACGGAGGTGGCAAGCTCTGGTGCTCGATCGACGACGTGAAATCGTGCTGGTTATTACGTGTAGACCAGTTGCGCCGTCGCAACGCAGTCGGATTTGGGCGTTACGCGGACCCAGTGGGCACTGAAGCCGGTCGGAAAGACGTGGTATCCGTATCCTTTGCCCGCGACCTCGATCGTCTGATAGGTCGACCACTTGCCGTGCCCCATAAAGTCGACCTCGACGTCGAACTTCACAGCGGTGTCCGCATCGTGGGTGATGTGGATGCACTTGTGTTCGAAACCGGTCATGAGGTACGGGTCGCTCGGCTCGTTGGCTTTGACGGGTGTTTCCCACCAGGGGCCACCCCAGCCGGAGGGCTTGCCGAAATTCCAGAGGTCGTCGGTCTTGCCGAACCAGAGGCCACTCTGCGGCTCAGCGCAAAGTGGGTTGTCGGCGCCACTCGGGCTGGCGTTGTCAGCGCCCAGGACGAGCATGCCGCGCCACGAGCAGAAGTCACCATGGACCCAGAGGTGGGTGCTGATCGGTCGAACGCCCCAGATGCGCCCGCCATACGCCCAGGGGGACAGTTCGTAGAACATGCCGTGGTGGTCGAGCAATAGCCGCTCGTGTTCCGTCTCGCGAATGCGCGGCCACTCGGTCTGCCACTTGTGATCAAAGCAGTGACTGGCCTTGGGCAGGCGATACGTCGTCCATTTGCCGTCGCTCTTCGTCCAAACGTTCAGGATCGCCGATGCCTGGTCCCACCCGTTGGCGAAAATCGTGTCGGTGAACGACCCGCGGCCGCCCAAACCGATGAACGGCTTGCGCAGGACGATGGTCCATTTCGTCCCGTCAAACTCTGCCAGGCGTCCCTGCGAGCGTTTTCCCTTCCAGTCTTCCTCGTTGTATTCGTTGGACACCACGACAAGCTTGCCAAAGTGGCAGTAGCAGTCCTTGAAGTGGACCTTGCCTTCGCCTTCGGTGCTCAGCTCTTTCTGCAGGTCAAAGACTTGCTCGCAGGCGAAGGTCGTCATGTCGAGCTCGAAGACCTCCCCTTCCATCGCCAGTACGTAGACCTTGTTGGCGTCGGTTAAGTGCCGCGTGGTTCCGCAGACACGCAGCGGGCGCAGCACGTCGATCGTGCGGATGTTGTGGTCGCGATCGATGATGTGCGGCCCGATGACGAGCTGGCTGGTCGGGTAGTGGACGAACCGGTTCGTGTACGTGCCGTCGACGCCCTTGGTCTGCGGGACGATCTCCATCGTCATGTCTTCATGGATCCGGCGAAGGCTGACGCCGCGCCCACTGCGCTCTTTGTGCGAATTGTAGTTGATGACATATAGCTTGCCCTGCCACGGCATGAGCGCGCCAACACCACACTCACTGCGCGACGGGCCAAGGTCACCGACCTGTGCAAGGCTAAGGACAACACCGGAAAAACTCACGGGGACGGACATTTCATTCTCCTGTTTTGTCCGACCCCTCTCTCATGGGTGCATGGGGAGAGGGACCGGACTTCATACTCTGACGCATTTCAGAACGGACCTGATATCTCCCGCGCCACGCGGCGCAGTTCTCTCTCGATCGCTGCGATCTGTTCTGGCTGAATGGCCCCCGACAGCGCCACGGCCGCGGGATGATGGTCAATCGCGATGGCGATGGTTTGAGTCGACTTCCCCTCATACGGCGTGACGATCGCCACCCCGGCGACACGAATGGCGACGAGGGTTTTCAGTAGTGACGCGACACCGTCTGGAAAATTCGGAATCTCGCGGTCGGTGTACAACGCGCGCACTGCAGACTCCGGCAGGCGCGCCAGCAACGCCAGACCGATGCCCGACCGCGTCGCGGGAAACAGACCGACGCGCCCCAGCGCGTCGGCCGGTTGCGCGTCGGGCGCCCCGTGATAGAGGTAACTGACATGATCGCGCCACAGAACGCCCATCGCGATCGCCAACCGGAACGGCCGCAACGATTCGAGTGGCGACACCGCCCGCTGCAAAAGGCCCGACCCAAACATCGCCTGCGCCGCCAGCACGTGCATCGCGGGACCGGAGACGTACTGTTTGTCCGGCGTCTGCTGGGCAATGCCCAGGTGCGCCAACGTCTTGAGCAATCGATTCACCCGCGTCGGTTCTAACCCCAACTCCCGAGCCATCTGCCGCGACCCGATTGGCTGACCTGCACTCGCCAACGCCTGCAAACAGGCCAAGCCGTCGATCAGACTTTGGTTGGGCTGAGCGGGCAACATATTCTGTTGCTATAATAGCACCAGTTTAGAGCTTTGCAAGTTCCCTTTGGAAATGAAGCATTTTTGAACCACGGAATCGTTCGAGAAGGGCCCTCACGCCGGGACGAACGTCATGCCGTCCGGGATTTCGTTTCTCAACGAAGAATCCGAGGCAGCGACAATGCTCTGCCCCGCGTGGTGCGCTAGGGGCAAACGGCTTACTCTTCAATGTGCTCCGGCCGTCCCTCTTCTTCAAGGGGAGACGGGTCGACCGTGTGAATATCCGGATCGGCGTGCAACGAATCCCCCGACGCTGCGGCGTCCTCGGGGTCGAATAGTTCTTCCTCCGTCAACTCGTCATCTTGCGGCGTCGGTGGATGCAAAATCGGCAAACTCGCGATCGTCGTGTGCGGATTCTCGTTGAGCATCGGCTGCTTCAGACTGTCGTCATAGGCCTGCTTGCGGTCGCGCGGTGACTTGGGCTTGGCCGCTGTGCCGCTCTTCTTTGCGGGTGGGCGCCGGCCGTCCTTCACGTCCTCTTCCAGCTGCGCTTTCCGCCGCAGGATGTGGTGGTAGTGCTGCGCGAATCGATGCGCCTCGTCGCGAATGTATTGCAGCAGCTTCAACCCGTTGTTGTTCCGCTGCAGCTTGAGTGGTTCGCTCTTGGCCTGCACGTAGACCAGTTCTTCCTTCTTCGCCAGCGAGATCACCATCGGTGGTTTCACGTCCATCGATTTGAACACGTCCATCGCCGCGTGCAGTTGCCCCAGCCCGCCGTCGATCAGGATGACATCGGGATACAGTTCCTGGTTCTGCCCCGCTTCGCGATAGCGCCGGCTGACGACTTCCTGGATGCTGAGGTAATCGTTGTTCCCCTGCCCGTGGCTGATCTTGTATCGCCGATACCCATCCTTGAACGGCCGACCATCGATGAAGCAGACCTTGCTGCCGACCATCTCACCCCCCTGCAGGTGCGCGATGTCGATGGCTTCCAGAATGCGTGGCGGCTCGGGCAGCTCCAGCGCCTTCTGCAACGCCGCCAAACCCTCGGCCGGGCTTGTCGCGAAACTTTCCGGCTGCCAATACTGCTGGTCCCCCTTCTTCGCCCGCGAACCCAGCGCGTGCAGCGCCTTGATCTCATCGCGCAGCTTCGCGGCCTTCTCGAACTGCATGTCCTTGCTGGCCTCGATCATGTCGCGCTCCAGCGACGTGATGACCGACTTCTTATCCCCATCCAGAAACCGAATCAGCCGATTGATGTCTTCGCGATACGCCTCTTTACTGATCTTCGCTGCACACGGCCCCGTGCATTGTTTGATCGGATACAGCAGACACGGCCGAAAGAACCGCCGCTTGTCGTCCGCATCCAGTATCTCCAGATGACACGTCCGAAACTTAAACGCCTTCTGCATCAGCGTGACCGCCTCTTTCAAGGCGTACACGCTCGTGAACGGCCCATACAACTTCACCCCCCGATCCAACGGCTGCCGCGTGATGAACACGCCCGGGAAATCATCCCCCGTCGTAATCATCAAATAAGGAAACGTCTTATCATCCCGCAGCGACGCGTTGAACTTCGGCTGAATATCCTTGATCAGCCTGTTCTCTGCCAGCAGCGCTTCCACTTCCGAATCAGTCTGAATCACCTCAAAGTCGACCACCTCAACCAGCAATCCACTCTTCCGCTGCTCGAGCTTGGTCGACGATTGAAAATAACTCCCCACCCGATCGCGCAGCGACGCGCTCTTGCCCACATAAATCACGCGCCCCTTGCCGTCCTTCATCAGGTACACACCGGGCGCCTTGGGCAGTTCTTTAGCCTTGGCGGCGAGCTTTTCAATGCGGTCGTCCATGACGGTCCAGCATTATACGCCGGTCCAGACGACCTGGCTGGTGCTGCATCAGATGATTTGCCGTCCGTGGCCAATTGGTCGGTTGTCTCGTTTTGCGGTTCCTCCGAGACCTGCTTCCTCGCCTCATCGAAGCGTACAGGTCTTCGAGACAAGTCCAATCAAATGATGACGTAATTCGACCTGTGCCGTTGTACTCGCCTATCCCCGGGGTACTATCGCCGCAATGCAACGCTTTCGGAGCAATCAAACAGGGCATCACTCATGGACCTCATGTAATGTCCCATCTTTTGTAACGCGGGCTTGCGACAGCTGAGCGTTGACGAACCGTCACTTCGCCTCCACACTGCCCGTCATGGCGCTCGGTTTTATTATCACGTTGGAGAAGGACGTCCCTGCTGCGGCGGCGTTGCTCGGCAAGGCGACGGGCAAGGCGTTGGCGCGGGAGTCGTCTCGTCTGGAATCCGTTGCGCGGCGGAAGGGTGTGACGTGGATCAGCGGGTTTCTCAGTGAAAGTCAGGCGAAGCTGATCGAGCAGATGAAGGCCGATGGGTTTGACCCGTCGAAGATGCGGCTGCCGTCGGAGCGGTGGTTTGCGGCGGCCGAGGCGATCAAGAGCCTGCGGGCCGTGGCGGAGTTTGTGACGGCGAACCTCAACGACTTCAAACAGCCCAACCCGATCCTGCGCGATATCAAGGCGGCTGAGGGGGTGCTCGTTGAGGCGGAGAAGGTGGGCGTGCCGTTTCACTTCACCAGCGCGGACGTGTAAGAAGGACAAGGATGAAAAAGAAGGATGAAGGATGAAGAAAAGCGATCCTCTTCATCCTTCATCCTTCCTTTTCATCCTTACAAATCGAACCAGCCCCGGATCAACATCGATCCGGGGCTGGTTCGTAACAGCTGATTGAGTCGGTCGCGATCGACCGAAAGTGGTATTACATGGGGGGCATGACGACGGTGTCGATCCAGTGGATGACGCCGTTGCTGGCGGGGACGTCGGTCTTGATGACCTTGGCGTTGTTGATCATGACGGTGCCGCCGTCGACCTTGACGTTCAGTGGCTTGCCGTTGGCGGTGGACAGGCTCATCGTCTTGACCTTGGCCGCGGGGACGGCTTCACCGGCGTGGACGTGGTAGAGCAGGACGCTCTTGAGCTTTTCCTTGTTCTCGGGCTTGAGCAGATCCTCGACCGTGCCGGCGGGCAGCTTGGCAAATGCGGCGTTGGTGGGGGCGAAGACCGTGAACGGGCCGGGGCCCTTGAGTGTCTCGACGAGACCGGCGGCTTTGATGGCGGTGACGAGCGTGGTCACTTCCGACATGCCGGGACCGGTGGCAACGTCGATGATGTCGCCCTTGGCCTTGGCGGTCATACCGGCGCCGGAGCGCTGCTCGGGGTCCATGGCTTTGGGGGTCTTGCCCTCTTCCTTCATCTCCATCTTCTTCTGGCTTGACATTTTCCTGTCGTGCTTCATGTCCTTGTCGTCGCTGGTACAACCGATGGCGCCGAGGCCGACCGTGGCCGAGATCGCTGCGATCGACAGGATGCGTAGTGTGCTGTTCATAGATCCGTTCCTTCCCGGCGAATCGCCGGCAATGTGAGAATGCGTTGACCGCCAACGCCCACGCCAATGCGGGCAGGACGACGGTCTCTGCAAGAATTTACGAACGGGACTTTAGAACGGATGTAGTGTTTAAGGCTACGCGCAATATTCGCTGCGCATGAGGTTGGTGGCTGTGACGAAAAGCACGCCTCTTAGCGATGTCATCCCGATGCGAGCGGTAGCGACCTGAGGGATCGCGATTGTCCGAGCGGGTTTGCCGAGTCGAGATCCCTCGAGTCGCTACCGCTCCCCTGGTCGGGATGACAACGCCGGCCATTTTACCGCGCGCGTTCGATCAACAGCTTAAACAGGTTGAGATGATCGGCCTCGTCCGACAGACGCTCGGGGTGCCACTGCACGCCGAGCCACAGGGGAAAGGTGGAATCTTCCGTCGCCTCGATCACCCCGTCCGCCGACGTCGCGATGACGCGCAGGCCTTTGCCGAGCTTGTTCACCGCCTGCTTGTGACTGGAGTTGGCGAGCACGTCGGTCTTGCCGAAGACTTTGCCGAGGATGGAGTCGACTTCGACGGTGACACTGTGCCGTGGGTAGCGGCCTTCTTCGAGTTTGCCGTGCTCGAGCGCGCCGTCGCGCGGGATCTCGGGCAGGTATTGATGCAGGCTGCCCCCGCGGTAGACATTCATCATTTGGCTGCCCAGGCAGATGCCGAGCACCGGCTTACGGCGGCGCTCGACTTCGGCGAGCAAGGCCATCTCAAACGTCTGCCGCAACGGGTCGATCGGCGCGGCCTTGGGGTGGTACGGGGCGTTGTTATACGTCGCGGGGTCGATGTCGTTCCCGCCAGACAGAATGATGCCGTCGCACAAATCGACGTACAGCGGGATGAGCGACACGTCCGTCTTGTAGGGCAGCAGGATCGGCAGCCCACCGGCCCGTTCGACACTGATGGAATAGCCGCACGGCGACTCGTATTGGTTGGGTTTGTCGTGGGTGTCGGTCGTGATGCCGATCAGAGGGCGACGCTTGCTCATGGGCGTCATCGTCGTTGTAGCGTGGCCGTACGTCAAAGGCACGGTTGATAAGCATCGACATACTCTGAAACGGCGACTTGGCGGTGGACGTGTTGGATGGAGGCTTCTCGATCGACAACGTGAAGCCCGCCCGCCGACCGCTTGCGGTGCTGCGGGAGAATCAGTTCGGGAAGATCGTCGATCAGGTTAACTGACGACCGGTCGGGCACCATCGAACTCGGTGGCCCACCGCTTTATTCGCGAGTCGATCAGAAATGGCCCGAATGGGATCAACGCCGCGATGAAGACCAGCAGCCCGCGCCCGATCGGCCATCGCGCCGCGACCATCGTCCAGAGCAACGCCACGATCAGCGAGACAAACAACACACCATGCGCCCACCCCACCACCTTTACCGCCATCGGCATGCCGGCCGCGTATTTGAGGGGCATGGCAACGCCCATCAGGAGGAGAAACGAGACGCCTTCGATCAGGCCGATGCGACGGAGGAGTTCGACTGGATGTTCTATTGAGCGGCTGTCCATCGGAAACTAAGGCTCGACTCTTTCCAGTTCCCGGCAGATCTTTCGAGCCAGGAAATCATTCACTTCACGGTTGCGTGGTACCGCAGCGACTTTGCGTGTCGCACGATTCACGTAAAACGCTATGACGGCCACCCTCGCGAAACAACTGGCAGCCGTGGCGTTCGAGATGTTGGAATAAAGTCCCGCCGCTTCATGCCGCGGGGATGATGAACGGTTCGCGAATAATGTCCGTGCTGCCGGCGAGCGATTCCTCGGACAAAGCGCGGTTGGCCTCGAGCACCATCTCAACCGCTTCCATCAGGTTTTCTCGAACCTCGTCCAACGTGTCGCCTTGGGCGTTAGCGCCGGGCAGTTCTTCCACCCAGCCAATGTAACCTTCCGACACCTTTTGGAAAATCGCAGTCAGCTTCATTCGTGCTCCACGTTGGTTACGCGTCCACGACCGTTTCAACCTTCTTCTTGCCGGCCTTCTTCCGCTCGTTTTCCGTCAGCCGTTCCTTACGCAACCGGATGCTGGTCGGCGTGGCCTCGACGAGCTCGTCTTCCTCGATATATTCCAGGGCCTGCTCGAGCGTCATCACACGGGCCGGTTTCAGGATGATGTTTTCATCGCTGCTGGTCGTGCGCATGTTCGTCAGCTTCTTGGCGGTGGTCGGGTTGACGGCCATATCGTTGTCACGACTGTTCTCGGCGACGATCTGGCCCTCGTACACGGGGTCCGTCGGGTTGACGAACATCGTGCCGCGTTCCTGCAGGTTGTTGAGCGCGAATGCGTTCACCGCGCCACCGGTCATGGAAACCATGACCCCGTTGGCGCGCCCCGGAACGTCGCCGCGCGGTGTGGCGTACTCGTGGAAGTTGTGATGCATGATCGCCTGCCCCTGCGTCGCCGTCAGCATGCGGGTGCGCAACCCGATCAGCCCACGGGCGGGGATGGTGAACTCCAGGTGGACCTGACCCAGGCGGTTGTCCATGCGGACCAATTCACCCTTGCGGTTGCCGACGAGCTCCATCACGCTGCCCATGTTCTTCTCGGGCACATCGACGACGAGGTACTCGTACGGCTCGGTGAGCGCGCCGGTCTCCTTGTCGCGATGCATGATGACCTGAGGCTTGCTGATGGAAAGCTCGTACCCTTCACGCCGCATGTTTTCGATCAGAATGCCCAGGTGCAGCAAACCACGACCACTGACGCGGAACGAGTCCTTGTTCTCGGTTTCCTCGACCTTCAGCGCGACGTTACTTTCCAGTTCCTTCCAAAGGCGCTCACGGATGTTGCGGCTGGTGACATACTTGCCTTCCTTGCCAGCAAACGGGCTGTCGTTCACGCGGAAGACCATCGTCAGCGTCGGCGGCTCGATGTCCGTCGCTTCCAACGGCTGGGGGTTGGCGACGTCGCAGATGCTGTCACCGATGTCGATCGCGTCGACACCGATGAGCGCCACAATATCACCGGCGGCGGCATCGTCGACGTTCTTGCGGCCAAAGCCGTCGAACACCTGCAACTGCGTGACCTTCGTCTTGACGACCGTGCCGTCGCGCTTCACGAGCGCGATCTGCTGACCGCTCTTAACCTTGCCATTGTAAATGCGACCAATGCCGATACGGCCGACGTACTCGTTGAACTGAATGCTGCTGACGCGGATCTGCAGGCTCTTGTCCGGGTCACCGTGCGGCGCCGGAATGTGCTTCACGATCGCCTCGAAGATCGGCAGGATGCCGGTCCCCTTCTCGTCAGCCTTCCAACTGGCGATGCCAGCGCGGCCACTGGCGTAGATGACCGGGAAATCGAGCGTCTCGTCGTCGGCGCCCATTTCGACGAAGAGGTCAAACACCTCGTTCAGCACGGCGTCGGCGCGCGCGTCCTGGCGGTCGATTTTGTTGATGACGACGATCGGGCGCAGCTCGTGCTGAAACGCCTTCTTCAGAACGAACCGCGTCTGGGGCATGGGTCCTTCGGCGGCGTCGACCAGCAGGAAAACGCCATCGGCCATACTGAGCACGCGCTCGACCTCACCACCGAAATCGGCGTGGCCGGGCGTGTCGATCAGGTTGACCTTGATGTGCTCTTTGGTGATCGGGTCGATGTAGTCGATCGCCACGTTCTTGGCCAGAATCGTGATGCCACGCTCGCGTTCCAGCGGGTTGCTGTCGAGCATGGTGTCCTGCACCTGGCTCTCACGGAAATTGCCGGATTGACGAAGCAGCGCGTCGACGAGCGTGGTCTTACCATGGTCGACGTGAGCGATGATCGCGACGTTGCGGATGTCGTTTCGCACGGAATTCATTGTATTGCGGTCCGAAAGAGGGTTGTCTGTAGTCAGCATCTAAATCCAGTGCCAAACTGTCCTTACGACGGACAACAGACCACGGACGACTGACGAAAAGGCGCGGTAGAGTAATGGCTACCGTCCCATTATACAACGCCCACGGCTTCGGAAGGTTTGCGCGGAGCTAAAAACTGCACAAACTCGGGTGTGCTGGGAGGCAGGTCGTTAGCCAGGCAAAGCCGTGCGATCGGTGAAGTGGAAACCGTACAGCGCCGTGTGAAGGGACCCACGAGCCCTCCCACAAGGCGTCGCGAGGCTGTAGTTTAGGCACCACCATGACCGTCGTTCTTCATTCACCAATTCTGTGCCTGGTTGCCGCAGGCATCAGTGGATGCGTCACAATCATGCTGTGGCGGACAAGGGGCATAGGTCTTGGCGGTATTGGCACCAGAGTCGCCGTTACCGCCGGGCTCGCTCTGCTGACGGTCGCCGTGGGTCAGCCGTCTATCAACTGGCCGAGCGACCCAGCCGAGGTTGTGGTGATGGTCGATCTTTCGCCCAGCACGCGCGGTGCCACCTTTCGCGAGCCCGACCGATTGCAACAGCGACTGACCGACCTGCTCGGCGATCGACCCTTTCGCTTGTACTACTTTGCAAGCGTCCCGGAGACCGCGACGATCCCGCCGACCGGCCAACCACTGCCCGACCTGCCTGCAGACCGCACCACGTTTACCCCACCTGCGACGGCCGACGCGGTGCTCGTCTTCACCGACGGGCAATTCACCCTGCCATCGGTCGCAGCGCCGATTTTCCCGATCGTCGACCCTGCGCTCGACCAACCGATCGACGCGCGGGTGGCCTCGCTGGCGATCCGGGATGATTCTCTACACGCTGGCGTGACCAACACGGGTCCACCAGCATCGCTCGACTGGCTTAAATTGAGTCCATCGGCAACCACAACCGTGGCATCGGGGCAATATGTAATTAACGCGCCGATCCCTGCCGACGCAACGACCGTTGGCGTTCGAATCAATTCGACCGACCGTTGGCCGGAAAACGACACGATGTTAATCACCAGCCCACCGCCGGCCGAACTGCAACGGTGGTGGATTGGCGAGTCATCACCGAATGCGCCGTGGGTGTCGCTGAGCGCACGATCTCTCCCGACCGAGCCGGCGCGGATGCTGAAGGCAGCGACGATCGTGCTCAACAACGTGCCGGCCGACGCGTTGTCACCGGCGCAACTGGCGGCGCTGGACATTTACGTGAAGCAGGCTGGCGGCACGGTGATTCTGCTGGGGGGTGACCGCGCGTTCGCAGCCGGTGGCTATCGTGGGACGGCGCTCGACGCACTGTCACCATTGGCCAGTGACCCACCGACCCCGACAATCGAGTGGACGATCCTTACCGACGCCAGTGGTTCGATGGCGGCCGACGCGCCGGGGGGTGGCACGCGCTTCCACGCCACCGTCAACGCCGTGCGAGCGGCGCTGCGAGGTCTACCACAGGCCGACATCCTGACGATCGGCTCGTTCGCCAGGGACGTCCGCTGGTGGTCGACCGGTCGACCGGTAAGCGAGACAGTCGCCACATTCGCCGTTCCAGTAGATCTCGTGCCCAACGGTCCCACCAACCTTTCCGCCGCGATCGATGCGATCACCAACGGCGTTGGCGCGCAGCAGACGCGCCAGATCGTCTTGATCACCGACGGTGGCGCCGAACCGCTCGACGTGCCGACCGTCAGCGAACGCCTGAAAGCCAGTGGGTCGACGCTGAGCGTCCTGGCAATCGGCACGGGCCCTGCAAGTGAATCGCTACGGCAGATCGCCAGCGCGACCGGTGGCTCCAGTCTGACCGAAACCGACGTCACCCAGTGGCAGCAGGCCGCGAGCCAGTTGGCACGAAATGTGACGCCCGATCGGCTTGAACGCACACCAGTTGCCTTACGATTCAGTGACGTGCTGAGTCCGATGGGTCGGGCAACGACGAGCGGGCCATGGAACCGCACCTGGCTGCGCACCAACGCGACGCTTGCAGCATCGGCGCTCACCGACACTGCCGAGCCGATGGCAGCCTGGTGGAACGTGGGAGCGGGTCGAGTGGCATCCATCGCGTTTGCAGTTGATTCCACGATTGCAACGGACGTCGCACAGCGTTTGTCGATCCCGCCGAGCGATCCACGGTTTGCGGTTACGTGGCAAGATGAGCCTGCGGGGGTCCGAGTCACAATCGACGCAACCGATAGCGATGGTCAGCCCCTTAACGGGTTGGCGCCTGTACTAAGCCTGAGCGGTTATCATCCCGTCCCGCAGACCGCGCCCGGTCGATACGAGTTCGCGTTGACTGCGCCGCGAGATCCGACGATTGCGTTGGTCATGCTGGACGGCCAGCCCCTCGCTCGCAGGGCGTTTTCCGGGCATTATCCAGCGGAATTTGCAGCGATCGGCAACGACTATGCGACCTTGCGCACCCTTGCAGCGCGCACCGGTGGGCGCGTCATCTGGCCTAACGAATCGCAGCGACTCGAACTGCCGCGCCGCACGCGATCGACTTCCAACGCAGGCTTATTTGCGATGTGCGGCGCGGTGGCATTGGCCGTGGGCCTGGTTGCCTGGCGCCGGCGGTGATTGTGAGACGGCCCTTCCATGTTGCGTGAAAACCACCCTTCCTCATCCACCATTAACCTCCCCGTCGCCGTGGCGGCGGCGGGGACGCTCGTGCTGTGGTCGTCGGCGTTCGTCGCGATCCGTATCGCAGCCGCCAACGGTTTTGGACCGATCGAACTCACGCTCGGCCGGTTCGGCATCGCGTCACTGGTGCTGCTGGCAGCGTCATGGGTGCGCGGCACGAAACGCCCACCACGACGCGAATGGAAGTGGCTGGCAATCATCGGTCTCATCGGTGTCCCGGTCTATCACGTTGCGCTGAACACCGGTCTGCGCACGGTCGACGCCGGCACAGTCGCCATGATCATTGCCACCGCGCCTGTCTACACCGCCGCGATGGCTGTCGCGTTCCTGGGTGAACGGTTGCGCGCCAGTGGCTGGATCGGCATCGCGATCAGCTTCAGTGGCGCG
>JBBRHE010000033.1:0-22927 GCA_038223165.1 Tepidisphaerales bacterium | reverse complement strand
CACTTTCGGGTCGCGGTGTCACCTTCATAGCGGACGGTCGCGGCTTCACCCGTGACGTCGGCGAAGGTGATCGACAGGGTGTTCTGCTGACCTGAATATTGCGCGCTGACGATGCGGTTGACGTCGACGATGAAAAAGTTGTCGAGCGCGACGAGCCGCGACTCGCCACCGGGCCGGCTGATCACCCGTCCACCCATCGGCTCCTCCCCGCGAAGGGCGGCCGTCGCGACGACTCCCAGGCACAGCGCAGTGGCTGCCACAAGCGTGTTGTTCATCGGAAGTTTCCTTTCCTTGTTAAGGCTGACACGTCCCCATGCCGGGAGGATAGAACGGGTGTCTTGTCGACGCAATTCCCATCCGAGACGCCGGCCGTCCACCCGACTTTGCGATGAGCGACTAAATATTGCCCCCTGGTGCACCATTGACGACGGGATGACACGCTCCACTTGATGATGTTCCCGCCAATTGAAAGGGCTTGGCAGCACTGCCATCCTACGACCACTTGGAGCCAACGAAAATGGGGCGGAATTTGGTTGAATAATTTGTCGTCTTTGGTGATTGTCTGTTGTGTCTATCACTCTCGGAGGAAGATCCATGTCCACGCGATCGATCGTTACCGGCTCGGCGTTGTTTCTGGTTGTCGGCGCGCTGCTGATGTCCGTCGTCTCGCGCGTGGCGATGGCCGACGATAAGAAGGCGGGGCCCGCAGTGGGGGAAACGGCGCCGGCGGTCGAGTTGAAGACGCTGACCGACGAGCCGGTGTCGCTGGCGGCATTGTCGGCGAAGCAACCGGTTGTGGTGATGTTTCTGCGTGGGTATCCGGGTTACCAGTGCCCGTTGTGCTCGCGACAGGTTGGCTCGTTCCTTACCGATGGTGACGACATCAAGGCGGCTGGCGCGCAGGTCGTGTTCATTTATCCTGGCGCGGCTGAGAAGTTGAAAGAATACGCCACCGAGTTCGTGCATGGGAAGAAATTGCCCGAGCACTTTAACCTCGTCGTCGACCCCGATTTCGTCGCGACCAACGCGTGGAACCTTCGCTGGGACGAAAAGAACGAAACCGCCTACCCGGCGACGTTCGTCGTGGACACCGGTGGCGTGGTCCGCTTTGCGAAGGTCAGCACAGGCCATGGCGACCGCTCGACGCCAGAGCAGGTCCTCGAGGCAATCAAGGCGCTCACCAAGTAGCCTCTACAGCGCGCCCAGTGGTGCCGGCTTGGATTGGAACCGCGCGACGACTTGATCACCGGCGAGCAGTTCGAGCATCTTTCCCGTCACACGGAAGCTGTCGGTTTGGCCGAGGGCATCGCGCAGGGCCATTTCCTGTTTCATCAATGGTTCCGGGCCGGCCATCATCGTTGAGGGTCCGGGTTTGATTCGGAGTGAGCGCTGGCCGGTGTATTCATATTCACCACCCACACCGTTTACGCCACCCATGCCATTGATGAACTTGCGTTTGGCATCAAATTGCAGAAAAGCCTCGCGAAAGCCGTCCAGTTCCACGGCGGGTGTTCCACCGATGTCGATGAGCTTCCAGTACGTCCCTTCGAGAGGCGTCAGGTTGACCGTCGCCGGGCCCGGTGGGGGAACGCTCGCGGAAACGGGTGAGACGATCAGGTCGTACGCCGAGACTTCGGCAGTGAAAGGTGTCGCGGTCGTGGTGGTGAAGGCCAGCTTGTCGGCGACGTGAATGGTTGCCCGCAGCGCGTATCGGGCTTGGGTTTGAATTGCGTTGGTGGGGTAGGTCAGCGTGAACGGAATTGGAACCTGCTTTCCTTCCGTGACGATCGACGTTTCCCCAACGACGGTCGACGGCGCATCGGCCTTGGACACGTGTTCGAGGGTTACGCGCACGACCGCTTCGGGTGAGAGGGCGATGCGCGGGCGATAGGTGACTGAACCGGTGATGGACGATGTTGGCTGCGATTCCATGGCCTGCGCTTTCTGCGACACGGGCGCGTTACAACCCACGGCTGACATCAGGATGGCGAGCGCGATGAGCGTGACGACTAAAAATGGCACTGAATGCATGGTCATGATTCTCCGGCAAACGGGTCGGACCATTAGACGCAGTGGTGACGATTTTGGCTCGAAAAATTTGTCGGGTCGTTCCATTGTGCCTGTTTTTGAATGCAGAGCCGATGAACGCCAAGACGCCAAGGACGCTAAGGACAATCCGCCAAGAGGAAGAAACAGCTTGGTACGGCTTACTCACCGGTCCTGGCGTCTTGGCGTACTTCTCTCTCTCTCTCTCTCTGCGATTGGAACGGTATGCGGTCGGGCAAAAATGGGGAGAATTTTGACTTTGACTTGACCTAACATTGTGCTAACATATTTAGTATGAACGGGGTCCCGTTGGGCTCGTTAAAGGCCATTCAATTGGTCGTCGGTGACAAAGGGTTTGCGCGGGAATCGAGTCATATGGAGCGATGTCGTTTCGTGTCGATTCGTGTCGGTTGTATGTCGGTTGCAGGTCGGTTTGAAAGGGGTATAGAGATGCGAAAATCGATCTTAAGTGGAGAAAAAGAAATGATTTGCGGAAAATGGTCCCCTCGAAAAGACGCTGCAGTTTTATTTTTGCCGTATCCGGGGTCGATGGGTGAGATCGAGGGGTTGAGGTCGCCAAGCCAGGGGGTAGGGACCGGGTCGGATTGGCTAGCGGGGGGTAATCCGTATGATCCTTGGCCTATGAACCACCCCGTGTCTACGGCCGTCGGTCCCGATCTCGTCCCCGTCCACCGAGCCCTGATCTCCGTGTCCGACAAAACCGGTCTGCGCGAGTTCGCGACAGCGCTGGTAAAGGAGTTCGGGGTGCAGTTGATCAGCACGGGGGGGACGTCCAAGTTCCTGCGTGACGCGGGGCTGGTCGTGACGGATGTCTCGGAGGTGACCGGGTTCCCCGAGATGATGGACGGGCGCGTCAAGACACTGCACCCGAAGATCCATGGTGGACTGCTGGCGCTGCGCGACAACGCAGAGCATGTCGCGTCGATGAAGGACCACGACATACAAGCCATCGACCTCGTCATCATCAACCTCTACCCGTTCGAGCAGACGATCGCCAAGCCCGGCGTGACGTTCGCAGAGGCGATCGAGAACATCGACATCGGTGGGCCGAGCATGGTCCGCTCGGCAGCCAAGAACCACCGGTCGGTGCTTGTCGTCACGTCGACCGACCGCTATGACAAGGTGCTCGGTGATCTGCGCAAACATGGGGGCAGCTCGTGCGCCCAACACCGTCTGAAGCAGGCCCAACGCGCTTTCGCCCACACCGCGGCGTACGATGCGACGATTGCGGCCTATCTCGCAAGCGTATCAGACCCCACCAGTGAAGTGGCGACACTTGTGCCGAGTTCCCCCGCTACGCCAAACGGCACCGTCCGTGAATCCGCTCTCGAATGGAAAGGCACCTCACTCCCCATCGCCCTGACCGGTGACTACGTCCTGACCCAATCCCTCCGCTACGGTGAGAACCCGCACCAGCAGGGAGCGCTGTACGCCAATCCCCAGCACCCCGGTCGCGAGGCGTCGGTCGCCCGCGCTAAGCAGCATCACGGTAAGGAACTGAGCTACATCAACCTGCTCGACGCCGACGCTGCGTTGTCGGTCGTCAAGGAGTTCACCACGCCCGCAGCCTGCATCGTGAAGCACGCCAGCCCCTGCGGTATCGGCACGGGAACGGATTTGGCAACCGCGTTTGAACGCGCCTACGCATCCGACCCCCTCGCGGCGTTCGGGGGGATCGTCGCGGTCAACGTCCCGATCGACGACGCGACCGCGGCGCGCATCGTCGAGGGGCAGAAGTTCCTGGAGGTCGTCGTCGCGCCGTCGTACTCCCCTGCGGCGTTGGAGACGATCAAAGCCCGCTGGAAGAACGTGCGGCTGCTGGAGGTCGCCGGGACGATGACGCCCGACGGTGGGGAACTGTCGATGCACAACATCGTTGGTGGCATCCTGATCCAACAGCGTGACACGGTTTGTGTCGTCGAGTCCGAATGGAAGACCGCCAGCACGCGCCCACCCACGGCGACGGAACTGGCCGACCTGAAGTTCGCGTGGATCGCGGCCAAGCACGTCAAGAGCAACGCGATCGTCATCGCTAAAGACGGTGGGACCATCGGCATCGGTGGCGGTCAGGTCGACCGCGTCAACGCCGCCCGGATCGCGATCACCAAAGCTGCCAACCGCGCCACCGGCGCCGTCGCAGCAAGTGACGCGTTCTTCCCCTTCCCCGATGGCCCCAAGCTGCTACTAGACGCCGGCGTGACCGCGATCGTCCAACCGGGTGGATCCGTCAAAGACCCCGAGACGATCGCGCTCTGTAATGAACGTGGGGCCGCGCTGGTGCTAACGGGTAGAAGGCACTTTCGGCATTGAGGAAGGAGCGATCAGAGCGGTCACGGCGCCAGGCGCACGCGGGTCCAGCCCGATTCGTCGCGTGTGTATAGCAACCGGTCGTGCAACCGACTGCGGCGGCCTTGCCAGAACTCGATGCGGCTGGGGAGCAGGCGGTAGCCGCCCCAGTAGGGGGGAAGGGGGACCTCGTTGTCAGCGAACTCCTGTTCGCGGAAGGCCATGCGTTGTTCGAGTTCGTCGCGGCCACTGATGACCGAACTCTGCTGGCTCACCCAGGCGGCCAGTTGGGACTTGCGCGGGCGGACGTGGAAGTAGTCGGCCGACTCCTCGCGGGTGACGCGCTCGGTCGTCCCCTCGACGCGCACCTGTCGCTCCAGGTCGCCCCAGTAGAAGCAGACGGCCGCCTTGGGGTTCTCGGCCAGTTCGTTGCCCTTCTGACTGGCGTAGTTCGTATAGAACATGAACCCGCGGTCGTCGAGCCCTTTGAGCAGCACGACCCGTGCCGAGGGTTGATCGTCATCGTTCACGGTCGCGAGGGTCATCGCATTGGGCTCGACGACCTGCGCGGTCACGGCCTGTTCAAGCCAGCACTGGAACTGGCGAAACGGGTCGGCATCTGCATCCGATTCGGACAGCGAGGCCAGCTTGTAGTCGCGACGAAGGTCGGCAAGAGAAGGGAGGGTCATGATGGACCGATTATAGGGCGTGTCCTCAACGGGTTCATCTGACC
This sequence comes from Tepidisphaerales bacterium, assembly GCA_038223165.1. GTDB lineage: Bacteria > Planctomycetota > Phycisphaerae > Tepidisphaerales > Tepidisphaeraceae > DASYHQ01. Next base: position 17,841 of record JBBRHE010000033.1, on the reverse strand, counting down.
CGTCGTAGCACCCGTTCCGCTCACGATAGGGCAAGCAACGTCCCGCGCGTCGAACGGCCTTGAAAAACGACTGAAGCAGAGGGGCAATCATGACGAACTCAATCAGTATCCGACCGATCCAACCCACAGCTTTCAACACCCTCAGATCGCGCCAAACCCACAAGGGGTTGTGCTTGCGTCGTCCCATAACCTTGCCATCTGTCGAAATCTCTGTTTTCCCTATGGGTGGCTGGGCAGGGTTTGGTAAACTGACATCGCGCAGGCGCGGAGCGATCGCAGGCATCAGGACGAAGCACAGACGTGAGCGGACGGATTGTGAACCTGACACCCCTTCTGTTCGTCCTATGTCTGGACGCGTTGCGGCTCCCGCTCGTGCCACGGTCATCAACGTTGTAGCTCAGTACGCGAGCATCACTTAGGTTCTGCTGATGTCAGTTTCCGTCGACTCCAATACCGCAGCCCTCGTGCCCCAGGGGAAGCACGTCGGTCAACGCGCGATCCTGATCCAGCGGCCGGCAACGATCATTGGTGCGCGGCACCGGTCGCACGTGCACCTGCTTTCCAAGTCCGTCAGCAAGGCCCACGCGGTCATCATCAAGACCGACCACGGTTACTACGTTCGCGACCTTGCCAGTCGAACCGGCACGTTTGTCAACGGTCGACCAGTGCGCGAGTCGGACCTTGCTGAGGGTGACCTGCTCAAGATCGGCAACTTCGTCTTCAAGTTCCAGGACACCGAACCTGCCGGCGCGCGCACGCGCGGCATCGCCGCCGAGCCGGCCCAGTTCGAGATTGCTGGCGCGCCAGCGCCCGTTGCGATCCCCGACCGCGCCATGCTGATTGGTCGGCGAGCCGAGTGCGACGTGTCACTGCTTGAACAGTCGGTCTCGACCGCCCACGCGCTGTTGTTCGACCTAGACGGCCGATGGTTCCTGCGCGACCTGTCCAGCCGTACGGGCACGTTCGTCAACGGCAACAAGATCCACCAGGAAGAGGTGCATTTTGGTGACCAGTTCCTCATCGGTGACACGACGCTCAAGCTGGCCACCGCCACCAGCGCAGCCGTCGTGCCCAACCAGAGTGATGTCGACGAACTGGAAGACCTTATCGGCACCGCGCCGCTGCTCGGTCAGGATGAGGACGAGGCGCTCGACGACGAACTGTCCAAGGCCGACCGCGCCGCTGCGTCGGCTAAGACGCTGATCAACCCGGTAATCTCGTCACGCTCGCGCGACAACGCGCCGATCCCGCTCGACTTCGACGACGATCTAAAGGCCGATAGGCCGTCCGTCACGCCCGATGAAGCGTTCGAAACCACCAAGGCGACCGGCCCGGCCATCGGTTCGGGTGTGCCCGCGCCCATGGGAGTCATCCAGGCCGAACGCCGCTCGCCTGAACCTGTCAATGAACTCCCGAGCGATGCGATCGATCTTGACCAGGAGATCGACCTCTCGACCGACCCCGACGTCTCCGGTCCCGCCGACACTGCAGCGATCAAGCTCGCGCCAGACGAGACGCAACAAAAGCCCGCTATCTCACCGCGCGTGGTCGATTCCGATAGTGGTGACACGATGTCGGAAGGTCAGCGCCTGCTGGTCGATGCCGAACAAAGGCGCAGCCTGCCCTCGAGCGCGACCAGCGCCAACCTGCAGGGCGCTTCCGAGGAAGCGGTCGCGTCGGCGAACATCGAGTCACACGAACTGGACGAACTGAACCTCGACGACCTCGGTCCGATCGACACGACCGAGCCACCGGCCGCCGAGGAAGTTGAACTGCAACCGCGCAGTGGTTGGCGCTTCCGGGATGCCAACGCAGCGGCCAAAATCGAAACGCCTGCTGTGAGCAATGCATCGGCGGACATCAAACCTCAGTTGCTTTCGGACCCCGAGGAAGACCAGACCGACACCTCGGCCGTCGAGTTCGTCGCCGCCGTTCCCAGTGATGCGCTGAACCTGCCGACCGACGACTCGATCGACGCGTCTAGCGGGACAGGTCCGATCGAACTGCTCGGCACGACCGAATCGCCTTCCGACGAAGCCGATGTTGCCGAACCGGCACAACCGGCGGATTCGGACGGACCTGTCGCGAGTGAAGAGCCGATCGAGTTGGCCGAGCCGATCACTCTGCAAGCCGAAACCGATGCGCCCAAGCCTGATGCCGAACTGTCGGCGATGGACTTCTCAGACCTGGAACTCGAAGCGCCACCAGCCGGACCGAGTGATGAGACGCTGACGCCCTCCCATGAGCCGGCCGAATCGCAGTCGGTTTCCGAAGTGGACCTGAACCTGACACCGGTCACCGAATTACCGACGGCGAGCGATCCGAACGAAGTCATCACGCAGCTCATCAGTCCCGACGCCTTCGCCGGCCTGCCACCGGTTGAGTCGCCGAGGCCCAAACGCCGCCGGGCGACAACGGGCAAGCAGCCCACTGTCGAGAAGGTTGTTGAGAGGCCCACCAAGTCCGAGCGGCCGGCTCTTCCAGAAAAGCCGCAGAAGGTCGAGAAGCCGGCCGAACCTGCCAAGCCTTCGAAGCCGGTCATTGCGACACCGGCTCCGTCCCCCAAGCCGGTGAAAACGCCTCGGAAAAAGGTCTCACGCAAGCCACCTCAGGTGGTGGCCGATTCCGTGGTGCCAGTGGCGATGGATCGTCCCGATGCGATCACCTCGATCGCGCCGGTCGTCTCGACGGTCTTGCAGTCGGAGCCGTTCGAGGTTGATCAGACCGTGTCGAACCGTGCGACGAACCAGAACACAACCGATGACAATCGCAGCGAAGTGCTCGACATCACCGAGCCTACACCTGAATCGGCATTTGGCCTTGAAGGCATCGCCGATCTCGCACCACTCGCTGAGGAGTCCACCGCCAGCGACCCACTGACCGACACATCGTTCGGCCGGCAGCTTAACGACTTCTCCGCCGACGCCGCCGAGCCGATCGTCGACGACGTGTCACCGCGCGAGCCCGATGCCGAGCCGGTGGCCTACGTTTCCGAAACATCCGGTCCGATCGACTTGCCTGAGGAATCGGCAACCAGCATCACTCAGGACGAACCGGCTGCTGCGCCCGCCGAGCCCGAACGTCCGCGCAATGCGTTTGAGCAGATCGCTGCTTCACTTGCCGCGGCACCGATGGAGGACGACGAGGCGTCCCCATCAGTGACCGTCGTGCCCGAGTTAGACCTGTCCGAACTGGAAGAAGTACCCTCGTCCAAGCCGACATCCGAGGTCGACGGGGATGGCTGGCCGATGCCGGACGAGTCGGACATGCTGTTGCCGGAAGAAGACTTTGAAGACCAACCGTCCGGCCGCGACCAGGCGAGCTTCATCGGGGGACTGCCGCTACCGTTGAGCCAGCAGACAACGGTCGTCGAGGTCGATCGCGACGCGGGTGACCACTCGGCCCATGAGACGCCATCGTCCGAACTGATCAACGAACTGAGCGTAGAAGCGACCGGGCGTAGACCCAACGCGGACGAATTGGGGCGGCTTTCGGAACTGAACCTTCCTGACCTGGATCTGTCCGATTCAATCCACGGCGAGCCCTCGACCCGTGAGCCGATGATGCTCGACGGGGATGCGCCCACCGTCGCGATGAGCCAAGCCAACGTCGGCGCTCGCCCGGCTCGCACGTCGGACGTGGAACCCACTGCGACACCGGTTGCCGCACCCGTACCGACCCCCGCTGCCAGCGTTCCGGTCGCAGAGCTTGAGTCGTCGGCCTCTGCACCGGCGAATAAGTTGCCCCCACGACCAAAGCAGATGGGTCGCCGGGTCGGGCCGACTCCGTTCGCCAAGACCCCGTTCGACGTTCTGCCCGATGATGCGCCCACGAGCACCACAGAGGGTAGCTCTGTGCCAGCGTTCACGGGGCCCGGGCCTGCGACGTTCGGCCGGGTGACGACAGCGTTCGACGGACTGGCAATGCCACCCGTGCGCGAAACCGACGTCTTCTCGCAAATGCCCGGTCACGCGATGGGTGGCAACGGCAAAGGGACTGCATCGCCGTCACGACCGGACGGTCGCACGCGCCCCGCGTCACCGAACGCTCCTGCGCCGGTAGCGAGCAAGGCCGCTGGTGAGAACAGCACACTCGGCCTCGTCCCCGAGACGATCGAGTACGCCACGCCTGCCAAGGCCGCGAAACCCGCTCGCCCGGCAACACCCGGGTTTCGCCCACCGGTGATGCCCGCAGAGGGTCAGCGTACTGCGCCCAAGCGCCGTCGGTTTGGATTGAAGTGGCTGCTGCCGATCATGGTCCTTTGCATGATCGGCACTGCGGTGGTGATCTACTCTGCAGTGCCGGTCGTCACGCAGATCGATGCGTTCGTTGATTACGACAAGCTCGACAAGGTGCCACCGACCCAGCGTGTCGAGATCCAGGAAAAGCAGATCCGCGTTGTGGACGAGGTTCGCAAGAATGCAGCCGATATTCTGCGGAACAAGAACAATAACATCACGCCGGGCTTCCTCGCCAACACGAGCGAGGGAGCGATCGACTTCAAGAAGGACACGAACGTCTTCTTCCCCGAGCCGGGCGGTCGGTTGGTGATCCGCAGGCAGTCGCAGGACCCGACGAAGGATGCCGATCGCCTGGAGGCGCTGTTGAAGGCAATCGAGGTGGCGAACGGCCCCCTGAAGGATGCCGCCGGTTCGAGCAAGCGCGCCGCCGATGTGGCGCGTGAGGAACTGAGCCGGCACGACAAACTGATTCGCAATAAGGAAGCCGACCTGGCCAGCGCCAACCGGATCGGTGAGAACCGACCAACCGGTGAGCAGCTCGGCGCGCTCGAGAACCATGGCAAGCGCCTTGAGGCCTCCCACACGACAGCGAGCGTGAAAGTGCTGAACCTCAAGGCTGAGATCGAGCGACTTCGTGCCGCGACATCCAATGAGGACGCCACCCGAACGGCGGCCCAGTTGGCCGACAAGCAGCGTGAATTGGTCGTGGCGCAGGCAGCGGCTGATGAGACGTATAAAGCGTTTACCGCAAACACGACGGAGCGTTTGCGGCTGGAGGCCGAGCAGAACCGAGCCAGTAAGGTCACCGACGAGAAGATGGCGATCCAGCGAGACCTTGATGCGCTCCGTGCGGACCGAAAGTCCAAGGCCGACGCTGTCGACGCCGCCGATGCCACCACTGCCCGCGCCGTCACCGTCGTGCCGTTCACCAGCCGCATCGTGAACATCCGTGCCGATTCCCCGACCGACCCGCGCATGCTCTACGTGACGATCAGCTCGATCATCATCTGGATCCTATTCATCGGTCTGGTTGCTCTGCAGCGACGGGCAACGCGCAGTTCAGAGCCGATGGTGCTTGAGTCGACCGATGAGGCAGAGCCCATCAGCGACGCGCTGGCTGCTGCAGAGCCTGAGGTCATTCAGGAGGATGAGCAGCGCCAACCGGCGGTGCCGGTCTAAACTTGCGTCACACACCTGTGTGACGCGCGCGACTTCCGCGTGTATCCTTTCGATGGATACACCCAACTGCGGAGAAGCTCGCGATGTCCCAACCGTCTGAAATCCAGATCAAAACCGACCGTCTGGCTGCGTTCCTCGATCGTCATCACCTCGACGGGGTCTGGCTGCAGCATCGCAACAACTTCGCCTGGATCACCGGTGGGCGCGACAACCACATCGCCAACAGCACACCAGTCGGTGTGACCGCGATCTACGCGACGCGCGACGGGCAGCGCGTCTGTTTTGCCAATACGATCGAAGCGCCGCGCATGCGCACCGAAGAACTGGCCGACACGGGCATCGAGACGATCGACTTCCCCTGGTGGGACGGCGCAGCGGCGAAAAAGGCCGTGAGCGAATATGTCGGTGGCAAGCGAATCGCTGCGGACGCGGACACGGTGGGTGCGGGCTTCGCTGACCTGCCGAGCGACTGGGCCGAACTGCGCTGGTCACTGATGGACGAAGAGATCGCCCGCTATCGCGACGGCGCCCAACGCACCGTCGCGGCGATGGAATCGACGTGCCGGCAGATCGAGTGGGGCATGAGCGAGCACGTGATCGCCGGGATGCGCGATCACAGCGTCCATTCGCAGGGTGCGAACCCGACGGTGACTCTGATCGCCGCCGACGAGCGCATCGGCCGGTATAGGCACCCGATCCCGACGAACAACCGACTGGCGCGGTACGTCATGCTCGTGACGTGCGCGGAGTTTGGTGGGTTGATCTCTTGCTGCACGCGTTTCGTCCACTTCGGCGCGATGTCGGATGAACTGAAGCGCAGGCAGCAGGCGATCTGCAATGTCGATGCTGCCGTCAACCTCGCTACACGCCCGGGGCGCACCCTGGGCGAGATCTTCACCGACCTGCAGCAAGCCTACGCCGCCAACGGTGGGGCGGACCAATGGACGCTGCACCACCAGGGTGGCAGCACCGGTTACGCCGGCCGCGAAGCGGTCGCCACTCCGGGCAGCCGGATCACCGTTCGCGACAACCAGGCGTTTGCGTGGAACCCGTCGATGACCGGCGTCAAATGTGAGGATACGGTGCTGGTAACGTCCGGTGGCATCGAAGTCCTGACCGCGCCGTCGTCTGACTGGCCAACCGTAGAAGGCATATCCAACGGTAAGACCCTCCGGCGGGCCGACATGCTGGTCAGGTAAACCCCGTGGCGTTCTTGCCGAGCGCCGCCTCGCCCGCTACAGTATTGCCCTGTTTTTCGATAGGTAATTCGACCTTTACACTTGGCAAGAGGAGCCCGCGTGCAGCCGCAATTCCGTCGTTCGACCCACTTGTTTACCAGTGAATCCGTCAGCATGGGCCATCCTGATAAGGTGGCCGATCAGATCTCAGACGGCATCCTCGATGCCATCCTGACGAAGGATCCCAAGGCGCGCGTGGCGTGTGAAACGCTCGTGACGACTGGGCAGGTCGTGCTTGCCGGTGAAGTGACGACGACGGCGTACGTGGATGCGGCCCAGATCGCGCGCGACGTCATCAAGGAAATTGGATACATCCACCCGGACATCGGCTTCGACTACCACTCTTGCGGCGTGCTGAGCGCCATCCACAGTCAGTCGCCAGACATCGCTCGTGGTGTCGACAAGGCCGCTGACGATGAGAAGGAAACCGGCGCTGGAGATCAGGGCTTGATGTTCGGTTACGCGACGAACGAGACCGAAACCTTGATGCCACTGCCCATCCACCTCGCCCATCGCGTGGTAGAGAAGCTCGCCCAACTGCGCCAGAACGGTAAGTTGCCGTGGCTGCGCCCGGACGGCAAGAGCCAGGTTACGATCGCGTACGAAAACGAAAAGCCGGTTGGTGTGCACACCGTTGTCGTCAGCACGCAACATGATGAGTCGGTGCTCGACAAGAACGACGAGTTTTCCAAGAAGGCCAAACAGCTCATCATCGAACAAGTCATCAAGCCCTGCATTCCCAAGAAGCTCTGGAACGACGAGATCATCTTCCACATCAACCCGACCGGTAAGTTCGTGGTGGGTGGCCCACACGGTGACACCGGTTTGACCGGGCGCAAGATCATCGTCGACAGCTACGGTGGTCGTGGAGCCCACGGTGGTGGGGCGTTCAGTGGGAAGGACCCGTCCAAGGTCGACCGCAGCGCATGCTACATGGGTCGCTACATCGCCAAGAACATTGTCGCTGCGGGCTTGGCGACCAGCGCGGAAGTGCAATTGGCTTACGCGATCGGTGTAGCCAACCCCGTCAGCGTTACGGTGAGCACGGAAGGCACCGCGGTTATCCCGGAAGACCAGATCGCCGAACTCGTGAAGGCGACGTTCCCACTCACGCCTCGCGGAATCATCAAGCACTTGAACCTTTTGCGTCCCATCTACAAGACCACCGCCCGCCACGGTCACTTCGGTCGCACACCGGGTTCTGATGGCAGCTTCAGTTGGGAAAAGATCGACAAGGCCGACGCCCTCGCCAAGGCGGCGGGCCTTGGGAAATCGAAGAAGTAAGCCGCAGGTGTTGCGCGCAGGAAGAGTTGTTTCCTTGGCGGGAAACGACGAGCGACAAATTATGCTATCGCGGTCAGCGTCCCGGTGAACACGAGTTCGCGGTGCGCTGGTCGCGATGGTTTTTTCGTTGTTTAGGGCGTGCCCACTTTTGGTATCGCGCACATGATTCGTCGACCTGCAAACTTTGGTCGACTCCCGGTAGACTTACCTACGCCGATTCACGTAATGAGGATTGCGCGCATGCCGGTCACATCGAAACGATTCAATGCCGAGGCAGATCCCGCCAAATCGCTGATGGTCCTGCGGATCATCTGGGCGGCACTGTTGATGGGGCAGGTGCTGTTTCTGGGTGTCGTCCTCATGTTGCGTTCGCAGGGCAGCGCTTCACCTTCGGACGCGGGTATGCTCAAGTTGCTCTTTTTCGTCGAGATCGCGCTCGCGGCGTTGACGATCCCCGTCGCGTTCTTCGTCCGCAGAATGGTGATGGGTTTAGATCGGCCCATACCCATGCAGAAGTACTTCACAGGGACGATCATTTTCCTGGCGATGCTGGAAGGCGTATCGCTGTTCGGATTGGTCGTGCTACTGCTCGGCGCGCCACTCCAAACAGGCCTGATCGTCCCTGCGGTCGCGATGGTGTTGCAGGTGATTTCCTTTCCGACAGGGCCGGCGTGAGACGGCACGCGAAAAACCGGGTGAATTGGGTAGAATAAATCTGACGCTTGTGGCGTTAAAAGGAGACGATGCCCTCGGACGAGCCGAAACGGTCGCAGCCTGTACGGAAGTCGGGCGATCCGCAGAAACCGGGTGTGCCCTCGGCGTTACCGGTGGGCAATCGTCCACCGTCCCGTCCGATTTCAGTCACCGCGGCTCCACCGTCGGGGACGGTCGCTCCCAAGTTGGGCGCATCGGCTCAGCAAAGCCAGGCGATCGATCCTGCAGACGCCGCCGACCTCTCGGCCGGTCGCAAGATAGGCAAGTACACCATCATTCGCACACTCGGCCGGGGTGGCATGGGCGTCGTCTACGAAGCGATGGACGTGCCGCTGCAGCGGAAAGTCGCACTGAAGATCTTGCCGCAGGAATTCTCTTCCGACGACCAGGCGTTGCAGCGTTTCATCCGTGAAGCCCGGATGGCGGCGCGATTAAACCATCCCAACGCGGTCGCGGTCTATGAAATCGGGCGCAAGGGAACGGTCTACTTCATCGCGATGGAGCTCGTCAGTGGGGCCAGCGCCCAGGAGCTGCTCGTCAGTGGCAGCAAGATGGCCTGGAAGCAGGCGACCCGCGCGATGATCGACGCCTGCAAGGGTCTGTCCGCCGCCCACGCCGCGGGGATGATTCATCGCGACATCAAGCCGAGTAATCTGCTCTGGACGGACAGCGGCACCGTCAAGGTGAGCGACTTCGGCTTGGCCAAGCCGCACAACAGTGAAAACCTGTCGGTAACGCGCCGCGATCAGTTCGTCGGCACTCCGCTTTTCATGAGCCCAGAGCAATGCCGCAACGACGCGGTCGACAACCGGTCGGACATCTATTCTCTGGGCGCTACGTATTTCATGCTGCTGACCGGCCGGGCGCCGTACGACCAGGGCAGCGCCATTCAAATCCTCTTCGCCCATTGTTCGGCGCCAATTCCCGATGTGACCGAGACGCACCCGGACGTCCCCCCGATGGCCGCGCACATCATTCGCAAGGCGATGGCAAAACGACCGGAGGATCGATATCAGCGCGTCGACGAACTGCTCAACGATCTGGAAATGGTGCTCGGCACGTCGGCAGCGGAGCAGGCCGCGCTGGTGGCCTCGATCGAGGGCGACGACCTCGAATCATTGGCAGCGCCGTTGTCACCAATGGAGCCCGCGGTCGGTAGTGGCATGACGGTCAATTGGCCGTGGATTATCGGGGGAACGGTCGTGGCGTTTACGGTGCTGATCGGCATCGTGATCGCGCTGGTGCTGTCGCGACCGTCGTCGACGGTGGAGGTCGCCCAGCAGACGACACCAGTTCCCAAGGCAGCACCGGTCGCGTCATTGTTTGAAAACGTCACACCGGCCCAAGAGCCCAAGGTCGAGGCAATCGCCCAAGCCGTGCCCAACAGTGAAGTGCCCATCAAACCGATTGCACCCCCTGCGGGTTCGTCACCACCAGCGGGCTCGGGTGTACCGATGCTGCCGCCCGGTGCGGTGGCTGTGATGCCCGAAAACACACCACCGACCTACCTGCCGACTGATGCGTCCACGACACCGGTAGCACAGACCGACTCGCCGAACGTGTCGCCACAACGGCCTGAGGTTGCGCCTGGCGATGGTGGACCTGTGCCGGGTGGTGTGGCTCCGACGGATGCCCCAAAAGGTCCACCGGCAGATAACACCGGCCCCCAACCAGGTGGCGGACCCGGCGGACCCCTGCCGGGCGGTAGTGGACCCGGGCAGAACGATCCGGTGGCACGAGAGTTCATCAAGGCCAGCATCTACGCCGAGTCGACGATGCACAGTGGCGATGCCATCAGGAAAAAGCAGGCAGCCCAGATCATGGTTCTGTGGTTCGACTTCTACAACGGCTCGCAGCACCCGCGCCAACAAGTGCTCGCCAAGGCCGCGCGTGAACGTGCCAGCAAACTCGCTGCGGGGACCTTCGACGAGTACCCGCGCGTTGTCCCGTTAATCGAAGGCGTTCCCCTGCCCCCCAAAGATCCACCACCTGAGATAGACCGCGGTCCAGGTAGCGGTGCGGGTGATCGCCCGCAACCCCCACGTCGTCCGCGTCGACAATAGTTGCTAGTGCTGCGTCGGATGTCCGTAACTGTCGATGTGCGCCCGTGAGCGCGTCAGCGAGCACCGACAAGCGCGGCCGATCGGAAGTTTGTTGTGGGGACTTTCCTTGGAACCGTAAAATCACGCAGCGGGAAAAATTACACCGCGGCGCTCCGGCGCGCACCAACCGAGAAGAATTGGACGTGATGCGTATTGTCCACGCACGTCGTTTATGACGTTCTTTAACATTTTGAGCTTTCGGCCGTCACTGGAATGCTGCGGTAACTCTGTGGGCCGACCCATGAGCCGCAAGCGAGGCGAAGGGGCGCGAATGACCCAAGATGTCCCAGGATGTCTTAAGGAAAGTGGTAATCGCTTACCCAACCCGCCGTCTATAAAAAGTCTTTGCGACTAAATCCACTGATCGCGCAGGACTTTGAGCTGGGCCCAGTCTTCTTCGTTAAAATGGATGGGACAATGGTCCACAAAGCCCAGCATTCGCAGGAAGAAGTGTTCGGCTTCATCCTCGATCGTCTCATGGCTGACACCCAGTTTGAGGCGTTTGACGTACAGTTCGTCCTCTTCACTGGCGATTCGCAGGGCCTCGGCGCCGCAGTGTTCGCGGACGAGGTTGGACAGGCTGTGATAGAACATCCAGATGGCCTCGTCTGGAAGGGGTGGGGGGACGCAGTGGCGTTTGATGGCGTGTTGAAAGTAACGAAGCTTCTGGTCCCAACTGAGTGATGGGTCGAGCGCGAGCGTCACGTATTGACCGACTTTGTATGCCTCGTGGGTGTGGAGGTCGCCCATCTTGTCGGCCAAGTGTACGCGCTTGGCGTAGTACGACTCCGGGTGGCCGATCTCCGGTAAGGGAGGAAGAGGCGGTTGCGCGGTCATCCACCAACCCACTTCGTTAAAGATCGGGCAAACCCAAGACGTGACGACGGCTGCCCTTCACTAAGTAGTTTACCTCTTAATATTGTGTCGTGCGAAATTTTTGACGGGAAACTTTTCGAGTTTCGTGCAGTTAGGATACGAGTCACCTATGGCAAGCGAGGACTGGTTATTCTGGCAGTTGGTTGATTCGGCCTTCCCGGCCGGTGGGTTGAACCATTCCGGGGGCTTGGAAGCGACCTGGCAATTGGGGGAGGTGGGGCAGGACCTGCAGGCCTTCGTCCGGACGTTTGCGGTGCAACTCGGGATGTCGATGGTGCCGTTGGCGGTCGCCGTCGCGCGCGAGCCGGAGACGTTTGGCATGATTGATCTACGCTGCGAGGCCATGCTGACCAACCCCATCACCCACCGGGCCAGCCGGGTGCAGGGCCGAGCGATTTTATCTGCAGCAGGCCGGGTCTTTGGTGACGAGGTCGTTGCCAAGGGTCTGAAAAAGATCGACCCGAGTTGTCAACCGGTTCATCAAGCACCGACGTGGGGTGCGATCGGCGCTGCGCTGGGGATGGGATCGGAGACGGTCGGCCGTGCCGTGCTATTCACCGGTGTGCGCAGTGTGATCTCGGCGGCGGTGCGGTTGGGGGTCGTCGGTCCGTTTGAAGGGCAGGCCATCCAATTCGCGCTGAAGGACGACCTCGAGGCGATCGCCCAGAGAGGTTCGGCGTTGACGATTGATGAGGCAAGTCATACCGCGCCGGTGATCGACGTCGCCGGGGCTCAACAGGATCGACTGTACAGTCGACTGTTCGTCAGCTAGAAGGGTGACCCACATGTCAGAGGTTGCAGAACACACGCACGATCGCTGGGACGGCCCGGGTGCGTTTCAGTATCGGCCCCAGCCCCTTCGGCGCGACTACGCCAAGCGCGCCTTTACGGTCGGTGTCGGTGGGCCAGTCGGAAGTGGCAAGACAGCACTGATGCTGGCGTTGTGCCGGTCTTTGCGCGACAAAGTCAGTTTGTGCGCGGTAACCAACGACATTTTTACGAAGGAAGACGGCGAGTTTCTGATTCGCAACGACGCGCTGGAAGCCGGGCGTGTTACAGCAGTTGAAACCGGTGGCTGTCCACACGCAGCGATTCGTGAGGACATCACGGCAAATTTGCTGGCGCTGGAAGAACTGCATGCCCGATATTCCCCTCAATTACTGTTAGTTGAGTCGGGAGGAGACAACCTCGCGGCTCACTTCAGTCGGGAACTGGCAGATTTCTCGGTCTACGTGATCGATGTTGCCGGCGGTGACAAGGTGCCCCGAAAGGGTGGACCCGGAATCACGCAGTCGGACCTGCTGGTGATAAACAAGACCGATCTGGCGGAGGCAGTGGGTGCAGATCTCAACGTGATGGATCGAGACGCGCGAAAAATGCGCGGTGACGGCCCCTATGTCTTTACCCAGATTCGCAAAGGAATTGGTGTTGAGCAGATCATCGAGCACATCCGGGTTGCACAACAACAAACAGGCAAAGGTTGGTGAATCTGTGCCTACTCTAAAGGCAGTCGCCCGCAAATTGCGCGCAAACCACCTACCTGTCGAAACCGGACCACTCGAATTCCCCATAATAGGACGTCCATCTATACTGGCATAACCTTTGTTAAGGTACGGTTGACCTCGGCACCGAACGTATTGGGCACGTTCGGCTTCGGTGTGAAAAACCGAAAACCGCTCGGACGGAAACATATGATGTCACTCCCCCAAGGGAACCAATCCTTTGCCGAGGTGCGGAGCGAGTGACATCGAGACAGGAAGCATCTTATGAAGGCATGGCAGAAGACGTTGGTGGCTCTCGGTTCAGTACTCACCCCTGGAATGGCGATGGCCGGTGAAACTGCGAATCCACTGGTGCCATCGTTCACTCTCGGTGAGACGGCTCAGGCGGTTCGACTTCAGGAAGAAGCCGAAGTGCCGGACCGGATCAGCGGGTTTGTTGGCGCGACCGCGACGACTGCATATATCAGTCGCTGGATCTTGCTGGAGAATCAGGGCTTTATCATCCAGCCCTACGCCGAGCTGGATTTCGCGCTATTCGACGAGAAGGAAGGGTTCGTCAAGAGCTCGTACTTGTTCGCGGGTATCTGGAACAGCCTCCACACGCACAAGGAGGTCACAGGTTTTGCTGGTGAAATCGCTGGCTGGTATGAATTCGACTGGTACGTCGGCATTGCTGCCACTTTTTCTGGTGGCTTTAGCGCCAACCTTCAGTACGTCGAGTTCCTAAGCCCGGCGCAAGCGTTCGGTTCAGCCAAGAACCTGATCCTGAACGTCGCGTTCGACGATTCACCGTACCTCGGCAAGTTCTCAGTCAAGCCGTACGCACAGGTTTTGTACGAGACCAGTGGCAAGGCGGGCAACGGAAGTGATGACCAAGGCATCTACCTCGAACTGGGCATCAACCCGGGCATGACGCTTATGGAAGAGGGCGACTACCCAGTCAGTTTGTCTCTCCCAGCCGCGATCGGTCTGGGTTTCAATGACTTCTACGGTGATGGCGACGGTGACGACGAGTTCTTCGGTGGCTTCCGCATCGGTGTGGCCGCGGGTGTCCCGCTCGCGTTCATGAACACAGCCGGTTACGGTTCGTGGTCGGCCTCTGCAAACCTTTCCTACTGGTACTACGGTGACGGCACCCAGGACCTCAACGAAGCTGCAGGCGCCGAAGACAGCAAGGGTGACCTCATCGCCACGGTCGGCGTTCAGTGCAACTTCTAAACTCTGTGCCGGTTTAGCTTGGCCGCAAGGTCGAACTGGGTTGAATAGGGTTTCCTAATACAGGGCTCGGTCGGTTAATCATTGGCCGAGCCCTTTTTCTATCGAAAATTTCGACCAGCAAGCAAAACCATCCGCGCTTCAGAACTGGTTAAGGAAGGAAGGACAGTCTTATGCGGAGAATGTTGAAGCGTCTCGCAGCGTATATGCTCGCTGCTGCCGTACTGCCCGTCTCGGCAGTGTTCGCCCAGGATACGGTCAAGATCGGGGTCCTGCACTCGCTCTCAGGCACCATGGCCATCTCGGAGACGTCGCTGCGCGACGTCGTACTGATGGCCGCCGATGAGATCAACGCCACGGGTGGTGTGCTCGGCAAGAAGATCGAGCCGGTCGTCGTCGATCCCGCCAGTGATTGGCCTCTGTTTGCGGAAAAGGCCAAGGAACTGATCAACGGGCAGAAGGTTGCTGTCACGTTCGGTTGCTGGACGTCGGTCAGCCGAAAGAGCTGCCTGCCTGTGTTCGAGGAATACAACAGTCTGTTGTTTTACCCGGTGCAATACGAAGGTGAAGAGCAGTCGCTCAACGTCTTCTACACCGCAGCCAGCCCCAACCAGCAGCTCGTTCCCGCCGCCGACTATGCGATCAAGGAACTGGGTGCCAAGAAGTTTTACCTGCTCGGCACGGACTACGTCTTCCCGCGCACGGCCAACAAGGTGCTCAAGGCGTTCCTGATTTCCAAGGGCGTTCCCGAGGCGAACATCGCCGAGGAATACACCCCGTTCGACCACAAGGACTATCAGACGATCGTCAGCAAGATCAAGGCGTTCAGCGCCGGTGGTGATGCCGTCGTCCTCTCGACGATCAACGGCAGCTCGAACGTTCCGTTCTATACAGAGTTCGCCAACCAGGGCCTGACCGCCGACGATTGCCCGATCATCGCGTTCTCGGTCGCTGAAGACGAACTGCGTGCGATGGACACGAGCAAGCTCGTGGGCCACTTGGCTGCTTGGAATTACTTCCAGTCGATCGACACCCCCGAGAACAAGAAGTTTGTCGATGCGTTCAAGGCCTATTGTGAAGCCAAGGGCCTGCCCGGTGGCAAGGACCGCGTGACCGATGATCCGATCGAAGCCGCGTACTACGGCGTTTACGTCTGGAAGATGGCGGCCGAGAAAGCCGGTTCGTTCGACACGGACAAGGTCCGTGCCGCGGTGTACGGCATGGAATTCGACGCGCCGGGTGGCAAGAAGAAGATGCACGCGTCCAACCAACACACCTACAAGCCGGTATACATCGGTGAGATCCTCAAGGACGGTCAGTTCAAGATCGTCTGGGATTCGAAGGGCCTGGTCGAACCGGACTCGTACAGCAAGCTGCTGCACACCCCGGAGGAACTGGCGGCCATCAAGCCGACCGGTGGTCCTAAGAAGTAATGGGTCCTCGACGATCGCGTAGCCATATCGCTACGGTGTTCGCCTGAACCAACGGCCGACTCGCGGTTAACCACCGCGAGTTGGCCCTGCCTCGACCACGGTGCAATTTGACGAGCTGGAAGCCGTAAAGACGTACTTACGTTACAAACGCTTTCTAATATGGGGAAGTGGGTGATGGGAGCATCGCCGATGGGTGTCTCGCGCAAGGTTGGTCACCGGCTGTTGAGCGGGATCGCCGCGCTGGCGGTCGTGCTGTCGACTTTCCTGATTCCAACAATCGCTACCGCGCAGGAGACCGCTGCACCCGCTGCAGTCGCGGCGACGCAACCGGCGTCAATTGAAGGCACGATCCGGCAATTGTTGCCTACCCTTAAGGAACGCGACACCGGACTGGAAGCCGTTTCAAAGCTCCAGGCTCTACGCGACGAGCGTGTCCTTCATCTCTTCGAACACGTTCGCGACAACTCGCTCTACGAGTGGAACGGCCAGATCGTCTGGGGCACTGGCCAGCGAGTCGATCCCGAAAAGGGGAAGGTCCTCGATATCTTCGACCTGTTCGCGCCTGTCGATCCACTGACCGGTACACCGACGGGTATTGCGTTGGAAACCGTTTCCGAAGCCGACCTGGAGGGCAAAGATTTTGCGGTTCCGCGTGGGCCGGTTCGCAAGCAGATCCTCGACTCGCTGCGTGTGCTGGGCTTGAAGGTCAACGACGCCCGCATCCGCCGGACTGCGGCGCGCGACCTCGGCAACAAGCGGCAGGTCGATGCGATTCCGGAATTGCGTGAGATCGCCAAGAGCGATCCGGACCCGGTCGTGCGTCGCGAGGCTGAGGAAAGCATCAACCTCATCATCGCCGCCGGTTCAGACCCCTCCGCTACGCCCGAGCAAAAGCTTGCCGCTGTTGCCCGGCTTGGTGAACTGCAAAGCATTCGTTCGCTCGATGTCCTTAAGGCTAACGCCTACAAAAAGGACATTCTGGCCACCGACGCTGCGGTGTACGCGGGGTCGATCAAGCAGATCGAGCGTCACCTGTCGGTCACTAACTGGATCAAGTACGTCTTCTTCGGCCTCTCGGCCGGCTCGATCTTCGTGCTGCTGGCGCTCGGGCTGGCGATCACCTTCGGCCTCATGGGCGTCATCAACATGGCCCACGGCGAGATGCTGATGATCGGTGCCGTGACCACGTGGGCCTGCTACGAATTCATCGGCAAGGCGCTGCCGCCTGCGTGGTTCGACTGGTACTACGTCATCGCGTTTCCGATCTCGTTTCTTGTCGCTGCAATAGTCGGTCTGATTATCGAGTACACGATCGTTCGGCATCTCTACAAACGCCCGCTCGACTCGCTGCTGGCGACGATCGGTGTCAGCTACATCCTGATCCAGGCGGTCCGCAACTGGAAGGGTGACAACCTCGGTATGCAAAAGCCCGCTTGGGCTGGTGGGAACTGGGAGATCCTTCAGGATGTCACGCTCGCGTACAACAGGTTGTTCCTCATCGGTCTGACGATCTTCTGCATCGTCACGGTCGTGCTCCTCTTCAAGTACACACGACTCGGGTTGATGATCCGAGCGACCGTGCAAAATCGCGAGATGGCCCAGGCGCTCGGTGTGAACACGCGCATGGTCGACATGCTCACATTCGCCTTCGGTGCGGGGCTCGCCGGGCTAGCCGGTTACGGCATCGTGCTGACAGCGAGCCCTTCGCCGGACATGGGACAGACGGTCATCGTCAAATCGTTCCTCACGGTCGTCGTGGGTGGCGTAGGCAAACTGGCGGGCGTGATCTTCTCGGGTTTAGGGCTCGGCTTTATTGAGAAGCTCCTGGAGCCGATCGTCCTGCTTGAAAAGCCGATCAAGATCTTCGACGCAACTTGGTCGCAGGTCGCGGCACTCGTTGCGGTCATCCTGTTCATGCAGCGTCGACCCGCGGGCATGTTCCCGGACAAGGGTCGCATGGCCGATCAGGCCGACCGAACCGCGGCACCCTTTCTAACCAAGACGTCGGGCCGTACGGACGTCATCATTGGCATTGTGATGCTCGTCATCGGTCTTGG
>JBBRHE010000032.1:0-23374 GCA_038223165.1 Tepidisphaerales bacterium | reverse complement strand
GACGACAATCAATGACCCCTCGTTCTCCTTGACCACGTTGCCGGGATCGACCAACCAAGCGCCGGCGCGGCCATCAATGGGAGATTGGATCTTTGTGTACTCCAGGTCGAGTGACGCCGTCATCACGGCTGCTTCCGAACTCTTCACCTGCGCTTCGGCGATCGCGACGTTGCTCTTGCGCTGGTCGAACTCCTGCTTGCTGACGGCGTTCGTTCCCTGCAGCGTCGCGACACGATCGTATTCCAAACTTGCCAACGCCAATGACGCCTGGCTCTGGGCCAACGCCGCCTGGGCTGACGCCAGCGACGCCTCGAACGGTCGGGCGTCGATCTCGGCGAGCAATTGGCCCTTCTTTACGTCCTCACCATCCTTCACATGGACGGCCGTCAACTTTCCACCCACCTGTGGCACGATCGACACTTCGTTGAGCGCGACCGTCTTGCCGATCTCGTCAAGATAGACCGGCACATCGGCGGCGACCGCAGCGATGGTGGTCACCGACGTCGGTGGCATTTCCATCACCGCCGGTGGGGCTTCCTTACCACAGCCCGCCAGCGCGGCGACGGCGAGTACTCCGCAAAACCGACTGGTCAGTATCGGACGTTGGAACAAAGTTGCCGAGAGAAAACGTTGCATAAGCAGAACTCGCTTCTTGGAAGGGTCGGCAATACTAGCCCCGGGCCAACCCGAAATCATCTTCCGTTACTCGTTTTAACCGAATCCGTACAACTTTTTCAGGTAAGTCCTGAGCAAAAGCGGTGATTCGATTCTCAATAGTAGCCGCCGCAACACCTGTAGTTCGTTGTTGATCGGCGTACCGGCTATTAGTCCTAACCAGACGACAATCCGCACGACACGCTTACAACTGTGTTAGCGTCCAAAGGCCACACCCGAGACACTATACCGCGCGCCGGGACATTCGACAGACAACATCGGGGTCGCCTGCGAAATTTTAGAAAACGTGCAACAAACTGAGCACTGATGGACATGGGAGCGCTCGGATTCGAACCGAGAACCAAGGGATTATGAGTCCCCTGCTCTAACCGTTGAGCTACACTCCCGCGCACCCCGGGCGAGCCACTTCGGTGGCTGGCTTTTTCAGGGGTAGAGAATGTCATTTACTACCCGATTCATCGAGTTGCGTCACGCGAGCCGGTGGGATGTCCACCAACCGATCGCCTGCTTGGATCGTGACAGGGATCGCGATTGGCGACCTCGCGGCAGTGCACAATGCCAAGGGAACGAAGGATTTCGATCACCCGATCGTCAAGCGTACCGAACGGATACGCCATCCCCCGCGCAGGATAACCGACGTCTGCTCGCGCCTCATCCTGAGGTACTTTGAAGGATAAAGGAATTATCAGAACGGACCTAAGCGTAGCTATGCAAGCCCACCAGGAAGAAGTTGACGCCGATCCAGTTGAAGAGCATGACGAAGAATCCAATGATGCTCAGCACTGCGGTCCACCAGGCCTTTTGGGCCGTAGCGACGCGGACGTGGACCACGACGAGGTAGACGATCCACGTTACCAGCGCGAACGTTTCCTTCGGGTCCCAGCCCCACGGTCGGCCCCAGGATTGGTCGGCCCAGACGGCACCGAGGATGATGCCGACGCCGAGCACCCAGAACGCCAGTTGCAGCACGACCAGATTGCACGCGTCCAGCGTTGCGAGGAACCGCGCGCCGGCGTCCCCTGTCGTGTCGTCGGATAACGTGCTGGTGGAAGAAACTGCCTTCGTCGATTTTACTTCAACCGCTGATCGAGGCATTGGGACAAACATTACGCGGGCGAGCGTCTGGAGGAACCCACCGCTCAGTTGAATCGCCCCACCACTGACGTTTCCACCGGCAGGCATCTCATCGAGATCGACCACGTCGCCGGATAGTTGGCGAGCCGGACGACGTTTGAACGTGCCGTAATTCTTATAGTAATTTGACAGCCACCACACGCTTAGCGCGAAGGCCATCGCGATCAATGCGTAGCTGGCGACGACGAGCGTAACGTGCAGGTACAGCCAGTAGCTCATCAATACACCGGCGACCTGCCCAATTTCGGCGCCGATCTCGGTTCCCGTCACGTACGGTGTTGCGAAGATCGCCACGAGCGACAACCATCCAACAAAGCTTGCAGCCGCGCCGAAGATCGCCCGACTGCGGCGCATTTCGAGGACGAGGCCGATGAGCGCGCCGAACCACGCACTCATCAACACACTTTCAAACTGGTTCTTGATCGGAATGCCGTCAAACCAACTGTTGTGCTGCGTCGCGACCAACCACCACCGCACGCCGATGCCGACGGTGTGGACGAGGAACGCGAGCACGAATATTCGTAATCCCCACAGCCGCACACCGACCACGCCCGAGCGAGCCGAGACGAGGAAGCAGACGAACGCCCCAAAGTACAGGAACGCGCCGGGGATCGTCATCTTGAACGCGCGATTGTACATCAGTTCGACAGCGCGGTTCAGCGAAGACGGGTAAACGGCGGGGTTAATCTGCGGCAGCAACTCGGCGGCGAGGTTCAACTGCTCGTTCACGCTTTCGGGTTGTTCGTGCTGCCAGAAAACAGTGACCTTGGCCAAAGCATCAAACGCCTTGGCGACGGTTGCATCGTCATAGCCCGGCAGCGCCGCCGGCGCGGTGCCGACGCCTGCAGGCATCGGCCGCACGGCTGCAACGTTACCGATGACATTTGCGAGGCCAATCCAGTTCTTCTTGTCAGCCGCTTTGTCGGACGGTGGGATTAACCGCACGAGCACGAACTGCCCCGCGAGGTTCTGCAGTGTGCCCGCCGCTTCGTTGACCTGTTGGATCGCCTTGGCCTTGAAGATCTCTTTGGCCTGCAATTGCTGCATTAACTGCTGTACGGGCTCGCTTGTCCACGTTGTGAGAGAGATCGTCCCTTCTTGCAGGATGCGATCGCGCTCGGTGGCGTCGAGGTTCGTCAGGCGCATAAAGTCCTGGCGAAGTGGGACGTTCTTGATCTTGATGATGTTCCGATCGACGTACTTTTCCGGCCTGCAGGCGATATCGATGACCGTGTAGACTGCATCCTCACCGTCTAATGACGATTTCCCCGAGATCGTGTTGATCGTCTGTCGCGCGTAGGTGTCAAAGGTTTTGAGCGTCAAGCGATCTTGAACGGTGACCTTGCGGAACTCATCGAACTTCAGCTTGCTGGAAAAGTTGTCGGCCAGCGCAGGCGAGACAAGACCCAAGAGGAGCAGGACGATGAAGGCGAACAGGTTTCGCATGGCTGATCTTTCGTAGGGCAGGCATTCCTGCCTGTCTCTTTTCATCTCCCCCCGCCTCTCTTGCCCCTCGATCTAATGCCGGGGGTAGAACGGGAGGAGAGACAGGCAGGAATGCCTGTCCTACAGGACGACGCAAATTTTGACTACACCAGCACCGGCTCGGGCTCGCGCGCTTCGACGGGCTTCTTATTCCGCGCCGCCGCGGCCGCCAAGGCGTTGGCTTTCATGTTTCGGATGATGATCGGCTTGAGGTAAAACGCGTACATCAGTCCGACAAAGATCATCACGCAACCGGTGGTCATGATCCAGACGCACGGGCGGTTACCGACACCAAGGACGGTGAAGGAACTGGCCTCGCTGTCATACGCTGCCTGAAAGAACAGCCAGCGGCCACCGTCGAAGTAGACGGGATTGTTCATGTGGGCGACGGCGGTCTCAGAGGTCGACGTGCGCGGGTCGTCGATGATGAGTGTCGAGCGGAAATCGCGGAACAGTCCGCGCGTCGACTCAGGGTCCATGCCGGGATAGCGCACCAATTCGAAGTTGGCCAGTGTGATCTTGGCCGGTAGACGGAATCGCGTGTTGCAGAGCGCCAGTTGGATCTTCTGCTCCGTGTTGGGCAGTTTCACGCTCGGTGACAACCATTGTGCGTCGGCCTCGGCGGCGGAGTCCGTGAAAGGGACAAGCACGGTCTTTGTCCACTGTCCCATCGTCAGCTTCGCGCGAACGATCTGGAACACACCGGCCGCCCCGATCTCGCGCTCGCGCTGGACGCTTGGCACCACCAGTACGGTCTCGTCCTTCACGATCTTGTCGACACGAGCGACGCTCAGCTTCACATCGTGCCGATGCTCGGATTCTGCGGTCGTCGGCGCTGGTTGAAATGGACCGCGCGGACCGGAGTCGTCCACGACAATGTCGACCACTCCACGACCAGTGGGGTATTCGGTGACCGACGACTTGCCTTCCAGCGACACTTCGATATCGACCAGTTTGCCGTCGCCGGTCGTCAGAAAAGTATGCTTCGTCGCCGAGACGAGCGGCAGCAACCGGAACGGGTCGGTCGTGGCAAAGCTGAGCGAAAGCGTCTTGTCGAGCGGTTCGGTTTGGCGCTTGCCCATCGGGCCGGCGCCTTCTTCGTCCAGTTTGAAGTCGGTCTGGACGGTTTTTCCTTCAAGGATCATCCGCCGATAGGACAGTGTTGGCGACTTCACCATCATCGTCATGGCGCGAACCATCTCACCCGTGCCGAACATCGGCCATTGCGGGTTGAAGCTTTCGATCGTGATCGTGTAACCCGTTTCACCCAGCGGATAGATCTTGCCGACCTCGACGAACGTGTCCCCCTTCTTGTCCCCGGCAGCGAACGATAGCTGGAGAATCTGGGCGGCTGCGGTTTTCAGACCGTCGACGATATTCGGGTCGGTCTGGTGACGATGTTCGACCTCGAGATTGCCACCGGCGATCTGCCGGGCCTTATAGCGAGAGTCAGAGGCGAGCAGCCAGGTCTCCTGCAGCTTGCCACTGTGCGGGTCTTCCATCGCGACGCGAACCCCAACGTCATCAGACGACTCGTCGGTCGAGAACGACGTCGCGACATTCGCGTACGGCCAATAGCCGACAATGTCGACCTGCAGCTTTTCCTTCCACCCATACGCCTCGTTTAACGGGATTTGCTTTGGCTGCCCGGTCGCAGCGTCGCGAACGGTCATCGCGGGCTGAATGTCGCGCAGGCCCGTCTTGGCCAGCTTGGCGGTGTTGAAGTTCTCGTCGCCATACTCTTTAAAACGCGGCAATTTCGTCAGTGGAACCGTGTCGACGACCTCGTTGTTTACCTTCACGTACAGCGCCCGCTCGGCCGAGTCGTAGAAGTGCTCTACCTGCTGGCCAAGCGGAATGCGGACCTGACCTTCAATCTTGTTCCAGTAATACCCACCCAGGCCGACAATGAGCGTGATGATGCCCAGGTGGATCGTCCAGACGCCATAACGAGGCGGCGTCAGTGGGATGCGTGTCCATGTGACGGTGATCAGGTTCACCACCAGCAACGCCATCAGGATCTTCAACGGCCAGGCGCCGAAGAACTCCAGCTCGTTCATCTCGAAGTATGCCCGCACGCCACTGAAACCCGAGCCGATCGCGATATACGCAGCCAGCAAAAGCATCAGCGCGATGCCGAAGAGGACGTTGTTGATCGTCCGGTCAAAAACGACTTTGAGGGTGCGGTTTAGCAAGCTCTACTTCTACGTGCCTGGGCCTACGAAAGTTGCAGGAATTGTACGGGCTCAGAGAGGGATTTCTAGCCGGATTGATGCGCTAGAATCCATGAAACGAGGAGATGCTCGACGTGGTCAACGGAAGGCGCTGCGTCTTTCATACCATGCGCGGCCCGCCCATGTCTTCGCATCCCGAACAAAAACACCCGTGAGCCACCCGTGGTACCTGCGGAGAGCAATTCATTCTGGCGTTACTCCGGCGAACCCTTCGCGTAGTCGTAGACCCACTTCAACCCGTCTGGCGACCAGTCGGTCAGCTCGCCGGGCTTAAAGAAGATGCCCAGTTCACGGGTCGCGGCTTCGGGGGAATCGGAACCGTGGATGAGATTGAACGCGTTCGACACGCCGTAGTCACCACGGATCGTGCCGGGCTCGGCCTTGGAGCCGAAAGTGGCACCCATCATCTTACGCGCAACGGTGATCGCACTGTTGCCCTCCAGCGCGAGGATCACAACCGGTGAACTCGTCATGAATGCAACGAGGCCGGCATAGAACGGCCGTTCTTTGTGGGCTTCGTAGTGCGTCTCGGCGGTGGCCTTGGCGATCTTCGTCAGCTTCAGGCCGACAACGACCAAGCCCTTCTTTTCAAAGCGGGTGAGGATCTCCCCGATAAGGCCTCGCTGGACGGCATCGGGCTTGAGGATGATGAGTGTTCGTTCCATGATTCTTCCGTTTCCTTGCTACAGTGTCGTTTGGGGTCGAACGTTATACCCGTCCATGGCGTGCGCGACAAATAGACCGGAGAAGACCGGTGACCAAGACCCCGCGAACCGATGACATTTATCGCTTGGGCCCAGCATGAAACTGAGAACTATGAAGCTTCAGGCGCGCGCCAAGAGTCGGTCGAACATTTCGCGCGGTATGCGGCGATTGCCCGCCCAGCCGAGCCGGACATGCGGCTTGCTGGAGCCGTGAAAATCGCTCCCACCGGTCGGAAGCAGGTCGTACCGATTGGCCAGCTCGATTAGCTGATCGATCAGCATCTCACGATGGTCTGAGTGAATGACCTCGATGCCAGCGAGCCCGTAGTCGACCAGTTCCTTCACTGCGTTCGTAAGCTGTCCGAAGTTGTCCTTCTTTAACTGGACGGGATGCGCCAGCACCGGTAGCCCCCCGGACTGGCGGATCATCTCGATGGCCTGCCGCGCGCTGACCGTCTCCTTGTCTGCGTACGCCGTGCCGGTCTGACCGAGGTATTTTTTGAACGCCTCAGTCACACTGGAAACGTAACCTTTGCGCAACAGGATGGAAGCAAAATGAGGCCGACCGACCGTGCCGCCTTTGGATTGATCGAGTACCTCATCAAGCGTGATTGCGACTCCTTGTTCGCGTAGCGCTGCAATGATCTTCACGTTCCGTTCACTGCGCCCGGCGATGAGCCGGCGTGTGAGGTCGTGCAGGATCGGCGACTGTGGATCCACGCCGTACCCCAGCAGGTGCAACGTGCCGGGTCGCGGGTATTCGCAGGAGATCTCGATGCCACAGATAAAGTCGATGCCGAGTATGTGGGCCTCGTCCTGGGCATCTGCGCAACCGGCGACGGTGTCGTGATCGGTTAACGCCAGGCCCGTTAGCCCCGCGTCGTGGGCGGCGCGTACCACGTCCCGCGGTGCCAGGGCGCCGTCGGAAGCGGTGGAATGGCAGTGAAGGTCGACGAAGCTCATTCGATTGCGGGCTCTGCGCCGACTGATTGCTGGCTACTCGCCACTGAAGAATCGAGCACGCTGGGTAGTTCTGCAAATTGCGGTGCGCCGTTGCACATCAACCACCGCTGGCGCCAACTGCCTTACCACCCCAGGCCGCATGAAGGCCACATTCGCGCTTCTCATCGGCCTTGGCGGGGTCGAAGTAATCCCACTCGACGGGAAGGTCGTGCTGCTTGACGTAGTCGTTCATGGCTTTGTCGTTCCAGTTGAGCACGGGACTGACTTTCAGTGTCTTGAACGTCGGGTCATCGCTGACGATGTCCATGCCGGCGCGATTGGGGTTCTGCACCTTGCGTAGTGCGGTCAGCCAAACGCGTGGGGCAAGCTCGCGCATGCCACGCTGGAACGGCTCGAGCTTCATGACGGTGCTGAACGCTTTGATGCGCTCCTCGTTCTCGGGGGTCGGGTCCGGTGCCCCACCGTGAGCGGCATCGTAATGGGCGGCGGTCTTCCGTGGCACATAGAGCTTCACGTTCAGCTTCAACCGCTTGATCAATTCTTCAGCGTGGCGGTACGTGGCGGGTCGGTTGTAACCGTGGTCAACCCAGAGGACGGTGATGTCCGGCATTGCCTGTACCGCCATGTGCAGGATGACCGCTTCATAGGGCCGAAAGTTGGTCGAGACCACGGCGCGACCGTCCGCCCGGGCGACCGCCCAGCGAACGATGTCGAGCGGGGTTTGCGATTGGAGGTCTGCGTTGGCTTGCTGAATTTCTGTGGAAGTCATGATCGGCATCTTTCCGTAGCTTGGCATCGGGCAGGCATTCTCAATGAACGGTTACTCTTCCTCGAACAGCGGTGTGCTGAGGTAGCGTTCACCGAAGCTGCACATGATCGTCACGATTGTCTTGCCCTTGTTCTCCGGCCGGGCCGCAACCTTGGCGGCGGCGGCCATGTTGCCACCACTGCTGATGCCACCAAAAATGCCCTCTTCCTTCGCGAGCCGCCGGGCCCATTCGAATGCTTCCTCATCGGTGATCTGAATGACCTCGTCGACGATCTTCGTGTTCAGGTTCTTCGGAACAAAGCCCGCGCCGATGCCCTGCACCTTGTGACGTCCCGGCTTGACCGGCTGGCCTGCCAATGTCTGCGTGATGACCGGCGACGAAACGGGTTCCACCGCAATCGCCTTGAACGATGGCTTGCGCTTCTTGATGACTTCCGAGATACCGGTGATCGACCCACCCGTGCCGACGCCCGCGACGAGGATGTCGACTGCGCCGTCCGTATCGGCCCAGATTTCTTCGGCCGTTGTCTTGCGGTGGATTTCAGGATTTGCGGCGTTCATGAACTGCTGCGGAATGAATCCCTTGTTGCTCTGACCGGCGATCTCCTCAGCCTTCTGGATCGCGCCGCGCATGCCATCGGCGGCCGGTGTGAGAACGACCTGCGCGCCAAGTGCTTTAAGCAATCGGCGGCGTTCCACCGACATGCTCTCGGGCATCGTCAGGATCAGCTTATAACCCTTGGCTGCACAGACGAACGCCAGTGCGATGCCCGTGTTGCCACTCGTCGGCTCGACGATGACTGATTCACTGTCAATCTTCCCGTCGCGCTCGGCTGCCTCGATCATGGCCAGGCCGATACGGTCCTTGACGCTAGCCATTGGGTTGAAGAACTCACACTTGGCCAGCACGATCCCCTGGTCCTTGGGAACCAGGCGATTGATGCGCACCAGCGGCGTACCGCCGATTGTCTCGGTGATGTCGTTGAAAATACGGCCTTGGGGTTTTAGGGGCATGATTTCTTGCAGCGTTGTAAGTTTCAAATTCGCTCAGAGTCGCATACCGACTTTTCAGCAGCGGACGTTCGCAAGAGCCGGGCTTTCGCCCGTTTCGATCGGGGCGCCAACCAAGTTGCCCCACTCGGTCCATGATCCATCGTAGTTTTTCACGTTGTTCACGCCAAGCAGGTACTTGAGGACGAACCATGTGTGGCTCGAGCGCTCACCGATGCGGCAGTACGCGATTGTCGGTTTGCTGAAGTCGACACCGGCGTCAGCATACAACTTGCGCAGGTCCTCAGCGCTCTTAAAAGTGCCGTCTTCGGCCGCCGTTTTGGCCCAGGGAATGTTTTTGGCGCCGGGAATGTGACCGCCCCGCTGAGCGGTCTCGGTCATGCCTGGTGGGGCGATGATCTTGCCGGTGAACTCGTCTGGCGACCGCACGTCGACCAGATTGGCCTTGTTCGAGCCGACGAGGTCTTCCACCTCACGCCTATAAGCGCGAATCGTCTCGTCGCTCGTCGGAATGGGGTATTCACTCTTTGAAAAGTTCGGCAAGTCTGTCGTCAGCGGGCGCTTATCGAGTTCCCACTTCTTGCGACCACCGTTGAGCAGGCGCACTTCGTTATGGCCGTGATATTTGTATTGCCACAACGCCCAGGCAGCGAACCAGTTGTTGTTGTCGCCGTAGAAAATAACCGTATCCGTCGGCTTGATGCCCGCCTTACGGTTCAACTCCGCGAACGCGCGCGGGTCGATGATGTCGCGGCGGACGCGGTCGTTCAGGTCCGTCTGCCAATTCCAACCGATCGCGTTCTTGATGTGGCCCTTCTCGTACGAGGTCGTGTCGACGTCGACCTCGACCAGTTTCACATTCTCATCGTTCAAATGCTGCTCGACCCAGTCTGCGGTCACCAGCAATTCGGGGTGTGCGTAGTCGGCCATGAGTTTGCTCCTTCAATCCTGAATTGTGATCTCTTGTTTCTGGAAGGCCTCGGTCTGTTCGTCGAGAACCCAACACGTCATGTCGGTCGCCTGGCCCTTGCTGATCGCCACGATGATGTAACTATAGAACGGCCACGCGTGCTCGCGATCGTACTCGCTCGGGCGGGCCGGATGGTCAGGGTGGCTGTGATAGAAACCGAGTACCAGTTCGCCGTTCTGCCCCGCGCGCTTCTCGGCGTCCATCAGCGTTTTAGGCGTGATGCTGAAGCGGTGATACTGCTCGGCGGCATCAAACTCGTTGGCGACCGGTTCGAGGCGTTCGACACTGCGAAGGGTCGGCCCGTTCCCCGCGACGTCGCGACCGAAGATGATACCGCAGCATTCGTTCGGATAAGCCGCGGCGCCTTCAGCGTCGATCTGCTCGGAATGCGCTTTGGTCAGAACCAATATGCTCACAATACATTCCTCACAATTCGCCTGTTTAGCGAGTGGCGATAGACTTTAAGGCCAGATTTCTGCTTCATACGTTTCCTGCCAGAAACTTTCCGATAGGTACTTCGCAGCAGAGTCGCAGAAAATCGTGACGACGACGCCTTCCTTCAGTTCGCTCGCAACTCCCATCGCAGCGTACATGTTCGCACCACCGGAGACGCCGACCAGCAATCCTTCCTCACGCGCCAATCGGAGCACCGTGCGATGAGCGTCTTCCGTCGACACTTCCACCTGCCGATCCGCAATTGCGGGCTTGTAGATGCCTGGCACCAGCGCGGTTGCCATATGTTTCATCCCTTCCAGTCCGTGCAGTGGACCATCGGGTTGCATGCAGATGCACTGAATCGCAGGGTTCAGTTCCTTCAACCGACGGGTAACACCCATGAACGTGCCACTGGTTCCCACACCCGCGACGAAATGGGTTACCCGTCCGTCGGTCTGCCGCCAGATCTCCATAGCGGTCGTTTCATAGTGCGCCCGCCAGTTGGCGTCGTTGTTGTACTGGTCCGGGTAAAAGTATGTCTCCGGGTCGGCCGCGACGGCTTTCTTCACGTATCGCTGGGCGCCGTCCGTCCCTTCCGTCGGATCCGTCAACACGAGCTCCGCGCCGTACGCCAGCAAGCTCTGCTTCCGTTCCTGACTGGCGTTTTTCGGAAGCGCCAATTTCACTTTGTACCCGCGCTCGGCTCCGATCATCGCGTAAGCGATGCCGGTGTTGCCGCTGGTGGCGTCGATGAGCGTCTTACCCTTGTGCAACAGTCCACGGCGTTCACCGTCGAGAATCATGTTGAGCGCCGCCCGGTCCTTCACGCTCCCACCTGGGTTGTACCACTCGGCCTTGGCGAAGATCTCGACACCCGCCCGCTCGTGGTTGACGCGTTTGAACGACAGCAACGGGGTATTCCCGATGAGCTGGAGCACCGACCGCGTCGTCGAACTTTCTAATAAATCGGTTTCCACCACGAATTCCTATTAACCTTACAGGAAAGTAGAGATTTCCGTCAACCTAGCTTAGGCGCTAATCCATTTGGCGACAAATGACCGAGCTCGACCGGGATCGGTCACCCCGTGAACAATAGCACGCCCGTCCGCGAAAAGCGTCAGGCGGAATGAGTCGGGATCGCGCGGGACAAATCGCAGCAAGTAGGGTGTCCGTTCTGCCGTTCCCACCTTCGCGAGTTGTGTACCGATTTGAGCGAGATCCAGTCGCCGCTCACTGAGACGGACTTGGACGGAATCGCGCCCGCACAACACGCTGGTCGCGGAACTCGTCGCATTGAGAAAGTCGAATCGACGTTGATTGCAGGTTGGGCAATCGGCTCGTCGTGCATCCGTAGTGGAAATGTTTCGCAGGCGCATCGTCCATGCGTTGATCGTCACCAGTTCATTCACCGCCCCATCCCCGACCATCAACCGCAGCGCCGCCGCTGCCTGAAGTGATGCCACCACACCGGCGGCGGGGCCGAGCACACCGGCCGTATCGCAGGTCTGCATGTCT
Organism: Tepidisphaerales bacterium; assembly: GCA_038223165.1. Classification (GTDB taxonomy): domain Bacteria; phylum Planctomycetota; class Phycisphaerae; order Tepidisphaerales; family Tepidisphaeraceae; genus DASYHQ01. The sequence goes on along the minus strand of JBBRHE010000032.1, from coordinate 11,479 downwards.
CCGGGCAGAGGCGCTTCGGGAAAGATGCATCGCAAGCACGGTGTACGGGGTGAATCGATCGCCATCGCGCGGCCCTCGACACCCACCGCAGCGCCGTAAATCCACGGCACCCCGTGCTTCACGCAGGCATCGTTGACGAGATATCGCGTCTCGGCATTGTCGGTTCCGTCGACGATGACATCCGCGCGGTTTTCGTCCACACCGATGATCGATTCGACATTGTCCTGATGCACATCCGCAACGAACGGTACAACCACAATGCGAGGGTTGACCGCCGTCAACCGCTCGGCGGCCGCGACGGCCTTGGGTGTGCCCGCGAGCACGTCGGTGGTCGTGAAAAGCGTCTGCCGCTGCAGATTCGTCTCTTCGACAATGTCGCGGTCGACAATCGTTAAATGTCCAACCCCCGCCCGCGCGAGGTAGTCGGCGGCAACCGTCCCCAGCGCCCCACAGCCGATCACCACCACTCTGCTGCGCGCGAGGCGCTCCTGACCGGCATCACCGACCTGCGGCAAAAGGATTTGGCGAGCGTAGCGGTTCATGTCAGCCCATTCATGCCTTGGACGCGTCCCTGCAGTCCGACTATAGTAATCGCTTTAGTGGAGACTGCGACATGCCGACCGACACGCAAACGATTCTGGACGCCGCCGAGAAGCTTGGGGAAATGCTCAAGGACCACCCTGCCGTCACGAAATACAAGGCCGCTCAGAAGACGGTCGCCGAGGACGCCGACGCGTCGCGGCTGTTGCGCGAATTTGACCGACAACTCGAAAACCTCGGTCGCCAGGAACAGACCGGCATGCCAGTGACCGAGCAGCAACAACAGCAGTTGCAGTCGCTGCAGAACCAGATCATCTCGCACATTAAGATCAAGGCGTTGAATCTGGCGCAAGTCGATTTCGTCGATTTGCTGCGCAAGGTCAGCCAGACCTACCAGTCTCGCCTGGCCGACGCCCCACCGACGGGCGCTGCGCCCGCGGCGCGTGGAGAAGCACCGGCTGGACCGCGCATCATCCAGTAACAAGGACCTCGCGCATGGCTTGCTGGCTTCTGAAGACCGAACCGAGCACGTACAGCTTTGCCGACCTCGTAGCCGCCAAGACCGCGACGTGGGATGGTGTCGCCAATGCCGCAGCGCTGAAGAACATGCGTCAGATGGTCAAGGGCGATGACGTACTGATTTATCACACGGGTAACGAGAAGGCGATCGTCGGCCTGGCGAAGGTGACCAAGGCTGCCTACCCCGATCCGAAGGCCGATGACGACAAGCTGGTCGTTATCGACCTGAAGCCAGCCAAACCGCTGCCCACCCCCGTCACCCTCGAGACGATCAAAGCCGACAAAGTGTTCGCCAGTTGGGACCTTGTCCGGCAAGGTCGGCTTAGCGTTGTGCCGGTTCCCGACGCCATCTGGCAGCGAATCGAAAAACTCGCAAAGTTGTAACGCCTCTCCCACTGGCCGATGGGTCTGCTGGCCCGTTATGATAGTCGGCATGACGCAAGCCAACACCGGTTCGCCCGTATCCGCATCGCACGTCAAAGCCCCTGACGATCAGGAAGTCGTCTATTTCGACGGCCGGCCCGTCCTGCGCGGTGAACTTACCTTCGCGGCGATCATGATCCTTCTTGGCATTGGGCTCGTGCTGACACCCATCCTGATCGGTGTGCTGGGCAGCGCCTGGCCACCGACGGCCGTCACGGTCATCTGCATCGTGCTGGGGCTCATTCTGCCGTTCACACCGATGATCTTCACGCGCACGGTGCGCTATCGCATTACCAGCTACCGCATCGACTACGAACACGGGATCATCAACAAGAACATCGACACGCTCGAACTCTGGCATGTCGATGACATCAGCTACCAGCAATCGCTGGCCGATCGCCTGTTAAACGTCGGCAACATCATCGTGCTGTCGGACGACAAGTCGACGCCGCGGCTAGAGCTGAAGGGCCTGCCCAACGCACGGCCGATCTTTGATTCCCTGAAAGAGCGCGTCATCGCCGTGAAGCGCCAGCGCGGTGTGATCAAGTTCGACTCGGCCAGTTAACTCGTCGCTCTGATTTTCACCGTTCCCGCATCACCGGACCCTGCCCTATCTTCGGTTCAACAGAACACGGAGACCCCATGGCAGAACAGATGCGACCCTCGTCCAACGAACAGGCGCCCGACCCCAGCAACAGCTACGAGCGAGCGCACCCCGAACGCGAGGGTGGCATCGGTCGAGTCGACAGCAACAAAGCCACCCCTGAACCGCAAGCCGATGGCACTCCTGCCGCCGTGCCGAACAAACACAAGCCCGGTAAGCAGATCAACGCACAGGACACCGACGAACCCGAAAAGCAGCCCCTTCCCAACCAGCCCGATCACAGCATGAAGGACGAAGAGCCCACCGGCTGGGACTTGGCTCCGCAGGACATTAAGGACCCCCGCCAAAAGCGCCACCCGCGCACCGAAGGCAAGGGCGGCACGCCATAACCGTATCACCCAACGACTTGTTTGGGTGGCAGGTCCAATAACTAACGCCTAGGGACGGTTTTTGCCGATGACGCCTTAGTGCAGAAGAGCAAATCCGTCGGTCTCAGCGAACTTCTCACTCTGCGTCAAACCGCGCGCACCGCTGGCAGGACGGTTGTGCATTGTCACGGCTGCTTTGACATTGTTCACCCCGGTCATATTAAGCACTTGCAGCATGCCAAAAGCCTTGGCGATCTGCTGATCGTGTCGATCAGTGCCGACTCGCACGTAAACAAGGGTGTCGCGCGGCCCCTCATTCCCGATGACCTGCGCGCCGCGAGCGTGGCGGCGTTGGAGTGTGTCGATGCGGTCTACATCAACCCCGAGCCGACTGCGGTCGGTTTGCTCGAGCAACTTCAGCCTGATGTCTACGTGAAGGGGAAGGAATACGAGACGAACGCCGATCCCCGGTTCATCCGCGAGCGCGACACCGTCACGCGGCACGGTGGGCGGATGGTCTTTTCCAGTGGTGACGTCGTCTATTCCTCGACGGCCCTCATCGGCACGCTGGGTGGCGTGGAAGTCTTCAACGAAGAGAAGGTCGCCCGCCTGCGTGATCGATACGACTTGTCGGACGCGCACCTGCACAACCTCGTCCAGCGGTTCCGTGGACAGAAGGTCGTGGTGGTCGGTGACTACATCCTCGACCGCTACCACTTTTGCGATGCGACGGGCGTGGCCAGTGAAGGGCCGATGATGGCGCTGCGAACCTTGCAACAGAAAGACTTCGACGGTGGTGCGGGAGTGATTGCACTGCACCTGGCGGGTCTTGGCGCGAACCCGGTGCTGGTGACGGCACTGGCGGATGACGATGCGTCACGGCAAATCGAGATGCGGTTGTCGGCCGAGGGTGTCGATGTTCAATCGTTGAACACGCGCCGGTCGATCGTCACGAAGCATCGCTTCCTCGTCGATCAGCAGAAGCTGTTCAAGGTGGATGACGGTGGCCCGGCGCCGTTGGACTCGACCAGTGAAGCGACGCTCGCCACAACGATCCTCAAGGCCGCCGAGGGCGCGGCAGCGGTGATCTTTGCAGACTTCGGGTGCGGATTGATCAGCGCCGGTTTGCTCGATCGCGTGCTGAAGCCCGTCCGAGCCATGGTTCCCGTGATCTCTGCGGACGTCAGTGGCAAGCAGACGAACTTGCTGAAATTTCAGGACGTCGACCTCGTCTGTCCAACCGAACGTGAAGTGCGCGAGACACTCTCCGACTTCACCAGCGGACTCGGAGCGGTCGTCTGGAACCTGATGAACTCGACCGGCGCTCGCCAGGCGATGATCACGATGGGCAAGCAGGGCCTGGTGACATTCGACCACCCCAACAGTGACGACGTATTGGTCGATGGTCGACTGCGCAGTGAATACATCCCCGCACTGTCGACGACGAGCGTCGACCCCCTTGGTTGCGGTGACGCGCTGCTAGCGACGGCGACGCTGGCGCTTGCCAGTGGGGGTAGTCTGCAGGCCGCAGCGCTCCTGGGTTCACTAGCGGCGGCCATCCAGGTGGCGTCGATTGGGAATCAACCGATCGACTCGGAAATGCTCCTGCAGCGCCTTTCTCAGCGCGGTCGGTCAATCGAGCCGGCACGGCTCGCCTCGTAGAAACCAACAGACCGCTAAACTGCAAGCGATATTTGGTAGCGTTTGCGGTTTAGCTGTGCTATTCAATTCAACAAAGGTGGAACAGCGCGAGCGATCCACGCCTTTCTATCACTTCTTGGGTTGGCCCGGTTGGATCTGCAGCTCACCGAATTGCTGTTCATAGCGCTTCACGAGTTGGCCGAGCGACATCGCCAGGCGCTTGGTGTTGGCGTAGCTCATGACCACGCGCTCGTTGACCTTGAACAGCAGCGACTGACCCCCACCGGCGGGGTTGGGGTTCGGCATGTTGAAGCCGAGGTCGAGCACGACCTCCTCGGCCGTCGTGTGAATGCGATAGGCGTTGGCGAACGTCGTGCGCAGGTCGCGCTCGTCGAGGTTCACCTGGACGTTCTGCTGTGCGTCCCCGCCACCGGTTGTTGTTGCTTGCGTTTCCGACATCGTTGTCCTTTCCGTTTGTGGAGCGGCGATTGTGCGTAATTCCATCCGTTTGTCTACTGTCACGCCGACTTGTGTTACATTCCTACCCGGCCGCGCAATTCTCTCGGAGGCCCCCATGCATGCAGATACAGTTAAGCCCGACACAGGCGTCGACGAATCGTCGATTCACAACGCCCGCCTGGGCATCGTCTTTTTCCTGTTCTACTTCCTGCTCTACGCAGGTTTCGTCGCCATCGTGACGTTCAAGTACGAGTGGATGGCCCGCCCCATGCTCGGGGGGCTCAACCTCGCGATCGTCTACGGCATGGGGCTCATCCTTGCGGCGATCGTGATGGCGATCATCTACATGCTGCTGTGCAAACGCCCCGTCGCGCCGTAGTCGAATCACCGACACAACGCTCCACTTCAGCCATCTCATTTCGCGGATCATCTCAACATGCCTCAACAAACGTCCGTCCTGGCGATTGTCATCTTCCTCATGTTCGTGGGCTTCACACTTGGCCTGTCGTTCTGGCTCGGTCGAAAGGCCAAGACCGCCGGTGGGTATTTCGCCGCCCACGGACAGGTGGGTTGGTTTGTCAATGGCATCGCGTTCGCCGGGGACTATCTCTCGGCCGCGTCGTTCCTTGGCATTTGTGGGATGATCGCGTTTTACGGCTACGACGGTTTCCTCTACTCGATCGGCTTCCTCGCTGGTTGGGTCGTCGCGTTGTTCGTCATCGCCGAGCCGATCAAACGCCTGGGCAAGTACACATTCGCCGATGCGCTGGACGCCAAATTCAACAGCAAGGGCATCAAGCTCGCCGCTGCGATCAGCACGCTCGTGGTGTCGATTTTCTACCTCATTCCGCAGATGGTTGGCGCGGGCTCGTTGCTCAAGGCTCTCCTTCATCTGCCGGCCCACAACTGGCATGGTCTGGATCTTAACCATGCCCTCGGTGTCATCGTGGTGGGTGGCGTCGTCATCACGATCGTCGTGACGGCCGGCATGGTCAGCACGACGTGGGTCCAGTTCATCAAGGGCTCGCTGCTCGTCGTCTTCTGTTCCGGGCTCGTCGTCGCAATCCTCGCTAACGGCATTAACGTGAATGGAGAACGCGCCTCCGACGGTGCCGCTTCTGTGACGGTCGCGCCCGGGCAACTCGCCGCCACGCGCGTCACGCCAGAACCGCCGACCTCCGCCCGGCAGGTGACGGCGCTCGAAGGGGGCAAGATCGTCACCGGGCCGCTCGGCCCGTCCGAGTTCATCGCCGAGCTGAGTGATGCGACCATCCTGCAGTGGAAGAAGGACCCCGCAGCCGGCATGTGGGTGGGCACTGAAGTGCGCGGGTCCGACCAGTTGGTGCCCGGCGGATACTTCACCGGCATCCGTTCGCCGGAACTGGTCAAGAAGCTCGACTTCATCTCGCTCATGCTCGCCCTTTTCTGCGGCACTGCGTCGCTGCCGCACATCCTCATTCGCTACTACACCGTCAAGGACGCCGCAGCCGCCCGCAAGTCGACGGTCGTGGGCATCATCTCGATCGGCTTTTTCTACATGCTCACACTGTACATCGGCCTGGGCGCGATGGTCAGTGGCGCCATGGACCCCGCCGACTCCAACATGGCCGCGCCGTTGCTGGCCCGGACGTTTGGTGACGTGCCGTTCGCGCTCATTACCGCGATCGCGTTCACGACGGTTCTCGGTACGGTCAGCGGGTTGATCCTCGCCGCTGCCGGCGCGGTCGCGCACGACCTGATCGAATCGGTCATGGGACACAAACTCAACGACCACGCCAAGGTCGGCGCCGCCAAGTGGGCGTCGGTGGTCGTCGGCGCGATCGCGGTCGTTCTGGGCATTCTCGCCAAGGACTTCAACGTCGGCTTCCTCGTCGGTTGGGCCTTCAACGTCGCTGCCAGCGCCAACCTGCCCGCGATCGTCATGCTGCTCTTCTGGCGCGGCACGACCAAGCAGGGCATGATCGCCAGCATCCTCGTGGGCACCTTCGGGTCGGTGACCTGGCTGCTGTTGACCAAAGAAGCGTTCGCTAACTTCTACGGCATTAAGACCCATGACGGCTACATGCCCTTCAGTCAGCCCGGCCTGGTCACGATCCCGCTGAGCTTCGCGGTGCTCGTGGTCGTGTCCCTGCTGACGCGCAAGAGCAATTACCGCATCGCAGTCTAGTGAAACAGCCGATTTTGAATCGCTTTGCCAACGATTCGAAGGGGCGTTACGATATGATCGACCTCGATCATTAACTGAAACCCCCCGGAGGACTCCCTCGTGAACGCGTATCTGCAGCCAGCCATCGCCAAACACCCGAAACTCGGTAAGAAGCAAGTCCAGCTCGTCGCCAACGGCGACCTTCGTCAGTTGGCCAACCAGAAGTGCTGGCCGGAACAGAAGAAGATGGAAGATGCGCTGGGTCGGGTGATCGCAGAGTTTGGATTCGAGGTCGTCCGCTTGCATGGTTACAAGAAGGACGAACAGCACGGTTTCATCGGCAGCCAAAAGGAAGGCATGGCCGTCTTCGCCGGCGCCGACCCCAACGCGCCGATCATCGTCGCTGAGTGCGTCTGGCAATACTCGCATCACCTGCTTCATGGTCTCATCTCCCATAAGGGCCCGATCCTCACCGTCGCCAACTGGTCGGGCACCTGGCCGGGCCTGGTCGGCATGCTCAACCTCAACGGCTCGCTGACCAAGGCGGGTGTCGAGTACTCGACCATCTGGTCCGACGACTTCACCGACGAGTACTTCCGCGACTACCTCCGCACGTGGCTGAAGGATGGTCACGCCAAGCACAAGACCACCCACGTCACCAAGTGGAAGAAGGTCAACGTCGGCGCCAAGGAACAGAAGCTCGCGCTGGCGCTGGCGTCGCAACTGAAGCGCGAGAAGGCCATCATGGGCATCTTCGACGAGGGGTGCATGGGCATGTACAACGCCATCATCCCCGACGAGATCCTTCACCCCACCGGTGTGTACAAGGAACGCCTCAGCCAGTCCGCTCTCTACTACGAGACGACGCAGGTCAGTGACGCCGAGGCACAAGACGTTATCCAGTGGTATCGCGACAAGGGCCTCACGTTCGTCATCGGCCAGAACGAAGAGACGGACCTGACCGAGAACCAGATCCTCCTGCAAGCCAAGACCTACATCGCCGCCATGCGCATCGCGGATGACTTTGGGTGTCACACGATCGGCATTCAGTACCAGCAGGGCTTGAAGGACCTCCTTCCTGCCAGCGACCTCGTCGAAGGCACTTTGAACAACGCCGACCGTCCACCGGTCAAATCGCGCGACGGCAAGCGTGTCCTCTACGCTGGTGAACCCCTTCCGCACTTCAACGAGGTCGACGAATGCGCCGGGCTCGATGGCTTGCTCACTTATCGCCTGCACAAAGCCATGGGTCAGCCCGTCGAGAACACCCTGCACGACCTGCGCTGGGGTGACATCGATCGCAGTGGCACGGTTCAAGACTACGTGTGGGTCTTCCTCATCAGTGGCTCTGCCCCACCGGCCCACTTTGGTGGTTGGCAAAACGCCAGCAGCGAGCGCCAACCCGCGATGTACTTCCGGTTGGGTGGGGGCACGCTCAAGGGCAACAGCGTGCCGGGTGAGATCGTCTGGAGCCGCATCTTCGTCGCCGACGGTAAGCTCAAGATGGACCTCGGCCGGGCCGGTGTCGTCGCGCTGCCACCCGAGGAAACCCAACGCCGCTGGGACGCGACGACCCCCCAATGGCCCATCATGCACGCCGTCACCTACGGCACCACGCGTGACCAGATGATGGCCCGCCACAAGGCCAACCACATCCAGGTCGTCTACGCGACCAGCGCCGAAGCCGCCGACAAAGCCATGCTCGCCAAGGCCGCCTTCGCGGATGCACTCGGCATCGAAGTCGCGATCTGTGGCACCCGCAAGAACGGCAAGGGTTGGAGTTAGGCCGACTGGCGAGTGCAGATTCCGGAATGCCGAATGCAACCCCAGTAGGGGAGAGCCTCTGCCTCCGCGCGCCTGCCCCTCGTCCTGCCGTCGCCTCCCGACACCTAACTCCTTTGCAAGCGCCCGGCGACCCCTCCGGACGACGAAAAAAAGTTTCGACGCCTCCGTTTTCCTTAACCTCATTGGCTGCAAACTATTACGTCTTCCCATCCCCCAGCAAACCGACCTGAAACCGACATAGAACCGACATACAAACGACGACAAACGACACAAACCGTCCGCGATCCATACGACCCCCTTCCCGAACCGCTTCTGCCCGCTACGACATAATCGCGCGGTCTCTCACGCCCTGTTCGAGACACACCCCGCGTATTCAGTTGCCAAAGATCATCGCGGATGACGTTCGCCATCCACTCGTACAACGTTCCCTACCCCTCCCGCACCCAGTGCGCGCCAAAGCACCGCGGCGTGCACTGTCCATGACCGACGTGCCATTCCCTCTAGGAAATCGACGGAGGAATTTTTCTGGAATGTCAATTCAAGCGTTGCGCGCCAGAGCGTCGTCGCGCGCACTTTTCCACTTATGAGCAAACAACGCGCACGTACCGAACGCCGCCGACCGAATGCAGATCTGCCAATGCCCTTGCCGCGAATGTCTGGATGCGCCGCTTTATCATCTCTTTCCACCATCCACCGGATCACGGGCCGTGTGACGACCCCAAGGCTGAATGCATCGTCGCAGATAGGCCATCGTATTGAGTTATGTAGGGGTGGGCACCGCCCACCGCTACGCCACCCCCACGATCAACGGTGGGCAGTGCCCACCCTACCCACGGTCTGACGAATAACATCGATCGCCAAGTTGTCATCCCGAACGGAGCGGTAGCGATGTAAGGGATCGGACGGCCGAGAAGCTGTTTGAAAACCCCGTACCACGGGCGGCCCGTCCGTGTCTTTGCGAACGAAAACGCGGGCGGCCCGCCTGTGTCTTTGCGAACGGAAACACGGGCGGGCCGCCCGTGGTACGGGCAGAAGGAGATTTTGAAGCAGGTTCGAGAAACGTTCTGGCGGACCGATCCCTCGGGTCGCTACCGCTTAGCGCGGGATGACATCTGGTGCGCGCCTGTAAGCATCTGGCCGCCCATCCCGCTAACGTCAGCCCCTCATGCGCAATCGCCTTGACCGCCGTAGAGTCGTCGTGGACGATCCGCGTCGGCTGTGATGGCCGCGAGGAGAGGTTGATGGACAATGACGCTGCAGGACCAGCTGTTATCTCGGATCGTGAGCTTCTGCTAACGCGCATCATCGAAGCGCCGCGGGAAAAGGTGTATCGGGCGTGGACGGAGCCGGCGTTGGTCACGCGGTGGTTCGCGCCGTTGCCGTGGACGGCGTCGCGGGCGGAGATGGATGTGCGGGTGGGTGGGTCGAGCCTGATCACCATGCGCAGCCCGGAGGGGGAAGAATTTCCCAATCCCGGTGTGTACCTCGAAGTGGTTCCCAACGAACGGCTGGTGTTGACCGACGCGTACACGTCGGCGTGGCAGCCTTCGGAGAAGCCTTTCTGCACGATCATCCTGACGTTCGACGACGCCGGCGCGGGCCGGACGAAGTACACCGCGCTGGTACGCCATTGGAGCGCCGCCGACCGCGAAGCGCACGAGACGATGGGCTTCCACGAAGGCTGGGGCACGTGCACCGACCAACTCGCGGCGCTGGTGGCGACGCTGTAATGCCCCGGGAGCGGACGGGCCGTGCTCCCCTTCATTTTTCATCCTTCATTCTTCATCCTTCTTTTTCACCCTTACCCGTTCTATGTCGATGGCACGACACCAGGTGGTCGTTCACCAGTCCCGTGGCCTGCATCATCGCGTAAACGATCGTGCTGCCGACGAAGGTGAAGCCGCGCTTCTTGAGGTCGTTGCTGATGGCGTCGGACTCGGGTGACGTCGCGGGGACGTCACTCATCGTTTTGCGCTTGGGGTTGAGTGACTTGCCACCGACGAAGGGCCAGATGTAGGCGTCGAACGAGCCGAACTCTTTCTGGACCGCCAGGAACGCCTTGGCGTTCTTCACCGTGCCGGCGACCTTCAAGCGGTTGCGGACGATGCCGGGATTCTGCAAAAGTTTCTCGATCTTCGCGTCGGTGTAGCGGGCGATTTTCTGCACGTCGAACCCGTCGAACGCGCTGCGGTAGTTGTCGCGCTTTTTTAGAATCGTGTCCCAGCTAAGGCCGGCCTGAGCGCCTTCGAGGATGAGAAACTCGAACCATCTGCGGTCGTCGTGAACGGGGACGCCCCACTCGTCGTCGTGGTACGTTTGCATCAACGGGCTCTTCGCCCATCCGCAGCGGGTGATCGTGGTGTCCGTCATTGGGAAGCGAGCATATTTCCAACCGGGGCCGCCCGCCATAGAATGGGCCGTTTCGATGATCGTCCGCTTATCCAAACAGTTTCACTTCGAGGCAGCCCACCACCTGCCGACCTTCCCCGCAGCCCACAAATGTCGGCGGTTGCATGGACACTCGTTTCGGTTCGACGTGATCGTCGAAGGGGATGTCGAGGAATCCAAAGGGTTCCTGATCGACTACGGCGACATCAAGTCGGCCGTCGCGCCGATCGTGGACCAGCTGGACCACTATTACCTGAACGAGATCGCAGGCCTGGAGAATCCGACCGCGGAAAACCTAAGCAAGTGGCTATGGGACAAGATCAAACCTTCTCTGCCGCTGTTGACGAGCATTGTGGTGCATGAGACGTGTACGAGCTCGTGTGAGTATCGAGGGAAGTAAAGTAGTAAGGATGAAAAAGAAGGCTGAAGGCTGAAAAAACAGATGACCGGGGCTCGGGCTTGGGTGGGTTTGGCGCAGAAAAAACCCCGACTTGTCCATGCGGGGCGCCGTACGCCGTTCGCGCTACAGAGTCGGGGAGTGAGGATAATGTACCACCGGTCTGGCCGCGGTCAAACGAATTCGCGGAAACGGTGGCGGTGCGAGGG
>JBBRHE010000031.1:0-23451 GCA_038223165.1 Tepidisphaerales bacterium | reverse complement strand
AGCGTCTGTTCTGGACGAGTCCTTCAAATACGCTTCCCAACCAGCTCGCACCGCGTTGACCATCGCGGCCACGGCCTTGGGATTTTTCGCAAGATAATGGTCCGTCGTCGCGAGCACCGTGGTGTACGGGTTGTAACCACTGTCGGCGATCAGAAATGTTTTCGGCTCGATGCCAGTCTTCTTCGCGGCCAGGGGTTCACTGGTCACGAAGCACTGCATCGCGTAGTTGTCCTTGCTGCGATAAAGAGACAGATCACCGAACGGGCTGGGAACGAGCGTCAGCTTGTCAAACCCATACTTACTCTTCAAGAAGTCGCTGTACGGAAGGCCCTTTTCCATGGCGAGTGTACCGGGGTTCTTGAAGATGTCGCCGATGTCGGTAAACCCGCGCGACGCGCGGGTCATGATGCCCTGCGGGTTCGTCTGGTAGACAGCGAACAGCGCAACGAGCTTGTTGCCGTTCGCCCGTGCGCGGACGATTTCGTCGCCACTGACGATCGCAAACTCTACGGTGCCGGCGCCAAGCATGTCGACCGTCGGCGCGCTGGCCCCGCCTGGTTGCACGGTGACGTCAAGACCTTCCTTCGCGTAAGCGCCGATCTCTGCCGCTGTGTAAAATCCACCGAATTGGGGCTCGGGCTTCCAGTTCAACTGCAGTTTCACAGTGGTCATGCCGTAGGCTCCCGGCTTGCCTGCTTCGTTCTTTTTCTTGCACCCAATAATGCTTGTAATTACGACCAGACCGACGCCAATCATCTGTTTCATATTCATGACAAACATCCCATAAGCAACTACGACCCACTAACCATTCTTCTCAGACGGATGCCAGTTGCGTAGCGTGAGGCTCGTCGCGAGGTTGATCACGCCGAACAAGACGATGCCAAGTCCAGATGCCAGCAGCAAGCCCGCGAAGATCTTATCCACACGCTGCTGTTGGCGCGACACGATGATCACGTCACCAATGCCCGTGCCAGTGATAAACTCACCCACAACCGCGCCGATGACCGCCAAACCGCCCGCCACGCGCAGACCGGTGAAGATGGCCGGCAGTGCCGAGGGAAGTTGAAGTTTGAGCAAGGTTGCCACGCGTCCGGCACCGTAAAGCTTGAACAGATCGCGCAGCGACGGGTCGGTCGACATCAGGCCGGTCAGTGCGTTGGCGACTACCGGGAAGACGGACACGATGAATGCCGACGTGATAACCGTCTCCATTCCGAAGCCGATCCAGATCACCAGTAGCGGGGCGATGGCGACGATCGGTACGGTCTGGAAGAACACCGCGTATGGGTAAAACGCCTGCCGGACCCAGCGCGTACTGGCCAGGAGGACCGCAAGCACGATACCGATGATCACGCTCAGACCGAACCCCGCACCTGCCGCCATTGCGGTGTCACCCGCTGCGGACCAGAGGTCACGGTCGTGCAACAAAGTTGCAAAGACTTTACTTGGCGGAGGTACGAGATAGGGTGCAATGATCCCACGGCGCACGAGCACCTCGAGCGCCACGGCGACAACAACGGCAGGTATAAGGGGTGGCAGCACGGCGTGAAGCCAGTGTCTGGCTTTTTTCATCGTCCACCACCGTTCAACGCATCGAATAACACGCGCATCTCAGCCGCGAACGCCGGTTCACCGCGAATGCTGGCGGCGCGCTCGCTGGGCAGATCCAGTCGATGGTCCAGCACGATGCGTGCGGGTCGTGCCGAAAAGACGATCGCGCGCTCTGCCAGATAAGCGGCTTCCATGATCGAGTGCGTGACGAACAACACCGTCATACCGGTTGACCGCCACAATTCTCGCAATTGGGCGTCGAGTCCCTGCCGGGTGATCTCATCCAGCGCGGCAAAAGGTTCGTCGAGCAACAGCAATCGAGGATAGGTCACCATCGCACGGGCCAGCGAGACGCGCATCCGCATACCCCCCGACAGTTGGGCCGGGTAACGGTTGACGGCATCACTGAGCCCGACGAGGTGCAACGTGTGCATCGCTGTTTCGATCCGCTGCGCCTTGGGCACACCGCGAAGTTCCAACGGCAACGCAGCGTTGGCCAGTACGCTTCGCCAGGGCAAGAGGTGCGCATCCTGAAAAACGAACGCGATCTCCCCACGATTCGCAGCGTCACCGGGTGAGACGACGCCGCTCGTCGGCGCCTCAAGGCCCGCGATCATGCGTAATAACGTCGACTTGCCGCATCCCGAAGGCCCCAGCATGGCGAGAAACTGACCTGCCGGTACGTCCAGCGATACATCGTCCACTGCGACCACGTCACCGGGCGCAAACACTTTTCGTGCATCGAGTAATCGGACAGCGATGTTGCTGTTCGGCTTGGTGGCAGGCTTGGAAGGAATCGGGTCGAGCATCGGCGGTTGCCCATCATCGGCGGGCGAGCTCTGCCGGGCAACTACTGGAATGGCTTCCAGTCAGTCTCTGGGATCGGCCGATAATGATTGACGGCCTCTCCACGCCGGTGGATGATCCGGCCACGCGAAACGAGCACAGGTTCACGCAGTATTGGAGGGCTAGTCCTATGTCATTGAAGTCTGACCGAGCGTCCACGTCCCGTCGTCTCCGTTCCGCCATCACCGCTGCGATCGAACCACTCGAATGCCGACGGTTGTTCGCGGTCACCACGTTTGACATTGACCCAACACGCAGCTTTGTCAGCCTTGATGCCCGAGCGCTGGGCGAAAGTCTGGATTCTCAATCCAGCGGCAGCCTTCGGGCGGCTTACGAGGGGTCCATACAGGTCGATCTGGATAGTGACACGATCGAGTTCATCAGTGAAGGCACCGACATCATCGCGCAGTCGAAGGGTAACTTCGACCCCGGTAGCGGCCCTGCCAACTACGCCGGGGAAGCCGAAGGGCCCTTCGGAATCGACCTCGGTGAAGCCGCCGTCCGCGGACTGCGTCTGACCGTCGACTCGGCGCCCATCTCGCTGACCAGCACTGGTGAGGAATCCTTCCGATTCACCTCCGGTGGTCAGAATATCTCGGTCACCGATGGCATCCTCGAATATGACATTCTCGGCTCCGATGGCACCCGGGAACTAGACGGAAACAGTGTCGACAACGACGGCGCCGCCGCCACGATCGTTACTGCAGACGGGGTTACGACTCTGACGCTACCTGTCAAGATCACCTATAGCTATTCGAGCATTGCGCGTTTGCGCCTCAGCGGAAAAATCGTCGCGACATCGACCGGCACGGCATCGGTTGTCGACGCGAACGGTCCATCGGAAGGCGGTCGAGATTTTCAGGCCCGTCTCAACACACAGGCCGACACGTCGCTTGCAATCGTCGACCCGACGCTCATTGTTCGCGACGACGGCGACACGATTGCATCGGCTGCTATCACCATCACAAACTTGCGAGACGGTGCCAACGAGAGTCTTGCCGTTAGCACCGCCGGCACGAGCATCACCTCCAATTACGATTCAAACACCGGCGTGCTCACGCTCAGTGGAGTCGACACGAAAGCGAACTATCAGGCAGTCCTCCGCACACTGACGTACGCCAATGTCGATTCTGACCCCACAACCGGCAACCGAGACATGACGGTCGTGCTCGACGACGGCGACGAAGTCGGGTTGACGACAAACCTGATCGTCGAGGTGTGGGACCCCAATGTGGTCGTGTTGGGCGATGGGGGACCGACGTCCATCAAGTACACCGAAGCCGATGGCAGTGTCTCGACCCTGTCGATCAAAGGCGGCGGGGCGGCGACCGTCACGTTCAATGGTGCAGCAGACCAGACGATCCGCGGGCGCACCGCGACGATTACGGGCTCGACCGTCACGCTCAACGACATTTCGGTCGTCAACGGCACCGACGAGGGTGTGGAAGTCGACGGCAGCGCCGCCAAGACGACGGTCACGATCAGCACGACCAAGGGGGACAAACTCACGTCGTTCGACGACCTGACGGCGGTCGACGGCCTCAAGGCACTGTCAGCCAAAACGGCCAACGTGACCGGGAACGTCAACGTCACCGGCGCGCTGACCAGCGTCAGCATTAAGTCGCTGACCGGTGGTTCGGTCACGACTGAGACGATCAAAACCCTTTCCGTAGCGAGTGACGTGACCAACTCAACGATCACAATCACCGGCAACCCGCTGCCACTCTTTGCGCCGTCTCTGCGGACGTTCACTGTGAAGGGCCAAATCGTCAACTCGACGATCGACTCGAACGGTACGATCGGAACGCTAAAGGCCTACGCGCTCTTAGGCAGCAACATCTACGCCGGCCGCAACGGTAGCGACTCGTTCCCCAACGACCAGGCGGACCTCGACAGCGCCGTCGCAATCCGTTCGCTGTCACTGGTGACGCCGAGACAACCGACGGCGCAGACCTTTAGCGACTCGGTAATCGCTGCGAGCCAGATCGGCACACTGCGGCTGGGCGTGGTCGACACCGACAATGGTGGCGATGCGTTTGGCGTAACGGCGGACCTGATCGCCAGCATCCGCGCGACAGACTTGCTCGGTGAACGCCTCAGTGCAACCCGTCTCAACGATCCGACTTTGGCTGCCAGCGAGTTGGCCGAGGACGGCTTCACGTTTGGCGACCTCGAGATTCGCGTCGTTTAGCAGCTAATCAGCTGCGCGCGAGTTGCGACCGCATTAGGCTTGCGTGCGCCGTCCCGATCGCGTTTGGCAGTTCGGGCAGAAGTGCGTCGAACGTCCGCCGAGCACGATGCGTTTAATCGGTGTCGTGCAACCACGGCAGGGCTGACCTTTGCGGTCGTAGACATGGTGCAATTTCTGATATCCACCACCGACTCCGTTCGCATCGACGTAATCGCGCAGGCTGCTGCCACCACTGCGAATCGCACGCTTTAATACCGTTTTGATCGATTGTGTCAGCGTCCCCGCCCGCTTGGCCGTTACCTTGTTGGCGGGCGTCAATGGATGAATACCTGATGCGTGCAGGGCTTCATCGACATAAATGTTGCCCAGCCCCGCGATCAGGTGCTGATCGAGCAGCGCGACTTTAATAGCCCGCTTTGTCGTCGCCAATAGTTTGTGCAACTGCCCGGATCGCAGCGTGAGCGGTTCGGGCCCCATCACACCCTCACCCGGGTCTGCGCGCCCAAGCCACCAGACTCCACCAAACCGCCTGGGATCGCGAAAGCGAACCTCGAACCCATCGAACTTCAGCAGAAGGTGGGTGTGCTTAAGGGTTTCGGCGTCGGGCCGTTCGATTATCAATCGACCCGTCATGCCAAGATGAACGTAGAAGCGCTCGTCTGTATCGAGCGTAAAGACGATTCGTTTGCCACGCCGATCGAGCGCAATGATCGTCCGGCCCTGCAGCTTGTTGCGAAAATCGAGGTCGATGGGCGTGATCACATCCTGGCGGTGGACCACCACGTCTATCACTGCTTTTCCAATCACCCGCGGTCTGAGCGTAACGACGACCGTTTCCACTTCCGGCAGTTCCGGCATGCAACTTTCCTTGTCAAGTAACGTCTGTTAACGGGCAGCCTACTATGATAGGATCGTGATCGTCGTGGAAGTGGGCGTTGTGGCCCGTTTCCGCTTCGCCCACCAACCGCCACAAGGGGATGTGTCGTCTCCGTCAATTTCACCGCGGCGCTACGGCCGCCAGGCAGATAACCGCATCAGGAGTTTTTGCATGGACTCGAAGCTCAGCCTCGTGCAACCAGAAGCCACTGACCTTGCCACCGACGAACTGGCCGCCATCGAAAAACTTCAAAAGGGCTACCACGAGATGCGTGCCGAGCTCGGCAAGGTCATCGTCGGGCAGGAAGCGGTCATCGAAGAGCTGCTCATCGTCCTCTTCTGCCGTGGGCACGCGCTGCTTGTTGGCGTGCCAGGACTGGCTAAGACGCTGCTGATCAGCACGCTCGCCAAGACGCTGGGGCTGTCGTTCAACCGCATTCAGTTCACGCCAGACCTCATGCCAAGCGACATCACCGGCACCGAGGTGATCGAGGAAGACAAGACCACCGGCAGCCGCAGCATGCGATTCGTGCGCGGGCCGGTCTTCGCCAACTGTATTCTCGCTGACGAAATTAACCGCACACCCCCCAAGACGCAGGCCGCGCTCCTTGAAGCGATGCAGGAGAACCAAGTGACGGCCGGTGGCAAACTGCACCGGTTGCCGCAACCGTTTTTCGTGCTGGCGACGCAGAACCCGGTCGAACAGGAAGGCACCTACCCGTTGCCTGAAGCGCAGTTGGACCGATTCATGTTCAACATCAACGTGGGGTATCCGAGCGAAGAGGAAGAGTTCCAGATCGTCCGGCTGACGACCATGGGTCGTAAGGTCGAACTGAAGCACGTGCTGGGTGCCGATGAAGTGCAGGCGCTGCAGGACATCGTGCGCAAGGTGCCCGTCGCCGATCACGTCATCCGCTATGCGTTGCAGTTCAGCCGCTTGACGCGCAAGAGCGAAGGGAACGTCCCCGACTTCATCAACGAATACGTGAGCTGGGGCGCCGGCCCGCGTGCGTCGCAGAACCTGATCCTAGCTGGGAAAGCCCGCGCGCTGCTAAAGGGCCGGTACCACGTCAGCACGGAAGACATCCGCCAAGTCGCGCTGCCGGTCCTGCGTCACCGCATCGTGACCAACTTCAACGCCGAGGCCGAAGGCGTGAAGCCAGACGTAATCGTAAAGAAGCTCATCGAGCACATCCCGCGGCAGCAGTACGAGGAGTTGGATGCCCAAGCAGCGAAGATGATGAAGGGGGCGGCGGGGGCGTGATGCTTAAAGCGATCCGTGAACAACTCGGGATGCGCAACTCCCTGCTGGCAATTTTCTTGTTCGTCGGCATTGGAATGCTTCTCGTCGACTTGTGAGCGGCAAGTCGTGCAAAGTCTCGTGCGAGTTCGATGACGCTCCCTAGCTCGCGATGAAGTAGGGTGGGCATTGCCCACCGTTGACTGCAGACAAAGATGGTGGGCAGTGCCCACCCTACGAGAATGAGCGAACAAGCCGCCGATTATCGCAAGTACCTCGACCCGCGGACGCTCGCGCGCGTGTCGGCGCTGGACCTTCGCGCTCGGTTGATCGTCGAAGGGTTGACCGCGGGCATGCATCGCTCGCCGTACCAGGGGATTTCGGTCGAGTTTGCGCAGCATCGGCCGTACGTGCAAGGCGATGACATCCGCCACATGGACTGGAAGGTCTTCGGCCGCAGTGACAAGCTGTACCTCAAGCAGTACATCGAGGAGACGAACCTTCACCTCATCCTCATCGTCGATGCATCTGAATCGATGGGCTTCGGCACCGTCACCAACGGCAAGGAGACCTGGACGAAATACGACCACGCCACCGCGATCGCAGCGAGCATGGCATATATGGCGATTCAGCAGCAGGATTCCGTAGGGCTGGCAATCTTCGATCAGGTGCTGAGCCGTTACTTCAAGCCGAGCAATTCACCGTCGCAATGGAAGCTTGTCGTCAACGAACTGCAGCAGGTGCCGCGGTGGAGCAAGACCAACACGGGCAAAATCCTCGATTCGCTGGCCGAAAAACTGCATCACCGCAGCGTGATTGTCATCCTTTCGGATTTCTTTGACGATTTGGAAGGCATCAAAAAGGGCCTTCGACACCTGAGATACAAGAAGCACGAGTTAATGCTGTTCCAGATCCTCGACCCTGCCGAGATCGAGTTCCCGTTTGAAGACGTGACAATGTTTGATGGGATGGAGGACGCTGGCAAACTGCTGACCGAACCCCGAGCGCTGCGCGAGAGCTATTTAGAGCAACTACGCGATTTCACGGACGGTCTGAAGAAGATGTGCCGCGGGATGAACATCGATTTCACTCGCATGAACAGCGGTGAACCACTGGACGTCTCACTGAGTGCGTTCCTGGCCAACCGTGCTGCGACGATGAAGTGACATGCGATTAACGCAGAGGTGCAGCGTGAGGAACGCAGAGTGACGCAGAGAAGGACATGCAGAATAGACTTGCTCTGCACTTCTCTGCGTTCGTCTACTGCGGCTTCGCGGTGAAAAAGGATTGACGGAAGACTTTGTTTGATGGATTGAACAACCTCGCGGCTGGATTTGTCACGCCGGCGTTTGCTGTCGCGGGTGTGGCACTTGCGGCTATTCCGATCGTCATTCACCTGCTGAACCGTCGGCGGTTCAAGACCGTGCAATGGGCGGCGATGAATTTCCTGCTGAAGGCGATGAAGAAAAATCGCCGGCGGTTGAAATTCGAGCAGTGGCTGTTGCTGGCGACCCGGTGTGCCCTTCTGGCATTGCTTGGGCTTGCACTGGCTCGGCCGATGGGGTGTGACAACAGCACGATCTCTCGGATCGCTGCCCAGCGGGCAGGGTTGCATGTCTTCGTGATCGACGACAGTGGCTCGATGGCGTACGAAGCCGGACGCGCAGGTGCCGCGACGAATTTGGCGCGAGCCAAGCAACTTGCAAAGGAACAGATCGATCGCCTGTCCAGTGGCACCGAGGCGGTCGCGATCGTGACAGCAGCCGTGCCCGCAGTCGTCGAGCTTAAACCGACTTATGACCTGGACGCAGCCCGGGCAGCAGTGGACCGCGTCGAGCAAACCTATGCCGCAACAGACGTCGCGGGTGCACTGCAGTTAGCAATGGAGGTTGGCCGGGCCGAGGCGCGACAACCGGAACGTCACCTGCACGTGCTGACCGACAGCACGCGTACCGCGTGGGAGGGGGCGTCCGGCGACGCGATCAAACGGCTGTCACCCGACCTTATAAAAGTGTTTGACGTTGCCCACTACAACGTCGCGATAAAAGGTCAGGACAATGCCGCCGCGATCGAGCTAAAGCCGTCGGTCAACCTCGTTACAACGCAGTTCCCAGCCGACTTCCTCGCTACGCTGCGCGAGTATGGTTCAGCGCGATCGGTACAAACGCAGTGGCGACTGGACGACGTCGTACTGCCCGGTGGCGCGACGGTCGAGCTCGACAGCACCACACCGCCGGTCACACAATCACAAGCGCGGTTCGGTAGCGGTGGCCCACACGTGCTGAGCGTGTCAATAACGGGTGCCGACAAGCTGCGCATCGATGACACACGGTACCGTGTGGTGGACGTCGCTTCGCAATTGAAAACGCTGATCGTCGAAGGTGAGCGAGGGGGCGGGTTGCTGGGGTCATCGGGGATGTTCCTGTCACTGGCGCTCTCCCCGCCACGCATCGACGGTGCCGCGGTTCAAGGTTATGTGTCGACCGAAGTCATCGGCGAGTTGGAACTGGGCAACAAGGTCCTCGAGGATTATTCGGCCGTTGTGCTGGCAGGCGTCGGGCAGATTACCTCGCCCATGGCCGAGTCATTAGCGCGATACGTCAACGCCGGCGGTTCGCTTGTGCTCTTCATGGGTGATGCGGTGTCGGCCGACACATACAACTCGACGTTGCTCCCTCGTAAACTGTTACCTGGCGCACTCGTGAAGCGTATGAACGCCGCTGCGGATCAGGCTGCGTTCACGTTTGACTTCAAGCCGCGTGCCCCGCTGCACCCTATGTTGTCGGCGTTTGCCAATCAGGAAAACTCGGGTCTGGATACGGCGCAAGTGTACACGTACTGGCAGGTCTCAGTGCCGGGAGACTCGCCAGTCGAACGCGTGCTGAACTATCTACCGACAACGAGTGGTGAGGCTGTCGCTGCAGGTTCGCGCGGTGGGGCGACGCAGTTGTCGTCGCGCGATCCGGCCATTACGGTCCACAGCCTGGGCGCCGGCCGCGTCGTGTTCTTTTCGACGAGCGCGAACAGTGAATGGACCACATTGCCCGCCAAACCGGCTTATGTCGCAATGATGCACGAAGTGCTCTCTGGCAGTGTGACCAGTGGTGACGGTTGGATGAATCGTCAGGTCGGTCAGCAAGTCATTCTGCCTGGCAACCTAAAACTGACAACCGCCCCGACGCTGACCGATCCCACTGGCGCACCGATAGCGTTTGAACCGGGAAAGTTGGCGTCGGCGCGCTTATCACGGCCGGGTATCTACAAGTTGAACACCGGAATCCGTGAACTGCCGATCGCAGTCAACATGGTCGCCGAGGAATCGGACCTGCGCTCGGTCGATTCCAGCGTCATCAAATCGACGCTGGGTGAGCAGAATGTCTCGGTTTACGAGGATGCCTTGCCCGCGCTGGGCACGACGGCCAGTGCGGGCAACGATTTCGGTTGGATAGCGATGGCGGCAGTGTTGCTGTTCATCGCAGCAGAGAGTTTCATGGCGATGCGTTTTGGGCATCAGAAGAAGAGTTAGTCGTTTATGGTCGGTTGTTAGTTGGGTGAAACGAAAGTCTGCACGTCCCAACTAACCACTGACCATTAGCAACTATCAACCGATTATGAACCGCTTCCTCGAAATTCTCCTTGGGCTCGATAGCGGCTTCCTGAGCAGGGAAGGGGAGCTCGGGGTGCAGTTCAACCCGCGCTGGCCGCTGCAGGATCTGATAGGGGCTTCGATCTGGAACGTGGCGCTCGTCGTGCTATCGGCGTGGCTGGTCTACTACGTCTATGCACGCGAGGGACGCACGCAACGCGTTCGCGTGCTGCTCGGCACGGTTCGCGGGATCGTGCTTCTGCTCGCCATCGCGATGCTGAATCGGCCTGTTGTCACACTGGTACAGACTCGGATCGAACCGTCGATCGCCGCTGTCCTGATCGACGACAGTGTGAGCATGCGGATTGCCGATGCCGGTGGTGACGAGGCCTCGCCACAAACTCGGCTCAACGCCGCGATCAGCCTGCTTGCCGACGGAGACAAGGCTCTCGTTCAATCCCTATCCAAAACGCACGACTTGCGCTTCTACCGCTTCTCGCGCGATGCGCAGCCAGTCAGCAACCTGTCTCTGCCACGGTCGTCAAAGAACAGCTCGGACAGCGCCGCCGTCCTGACACCCATCTATGAGTCGTTGCGGAAACTGAAGCCGGAAGGTGAAAGCAGCGCGCTCGGGTCGGCGATTACTACCGTCTTGCAGGAACTGCAAGGCCAGCGTGTAGCCGGAGTCATCGTGCTGACCGATGGTCGGGAGAACCCCGTCCAGCCCTCGGCGTCCATAGCGGCGGTGGTGAAGGCGTTTGGGGTAAAGATTTTCCCGGTCGTGGTCGGATCGGACGATGCGCCGGTCAACGTCGAGGTGCAGTCACTGGCGGTGCAGGATACCGCGTTTAAGGGAGATTTCGTCAACGTCCGCGCAACGTTGCGGGCAACCGGCCTGTCGGCCGACCGCGAGGTGACCGTCGCGTTGCGCGACCGCACGACCGGTCAGCCGATCGTCGGGTCCGAAGGGCAGAACGTGCAGCAGGTCGTCATGCTGACCGGCGATCGGCCTCAGGAGGTCGAGCTGCAGTTCAAGCCGGAATCGGTGGGACCCATGGACCTGGAGGTCGTCGCGATCCCGCAGGTGGGTGAATTAGACGACGAGGACAACTCGCGCTTCGCGCAGCTGTCGGTGTTGGATGCCAAGCTTACAGTCCTTTATGTCGACGGCTATCCACGATGGGAATATCGTTACATCAAAAATGAGCTCATCCGCGACAAGTCGGTCGAGATCTCGTGCCTGTTGACCAGCGCCGACACGAACTTCGCACAGGAAGGCGACCGCCCGATCACGCGGTTCCCAGAGACGGTCGAAGAGCTCATGGAATACGACGTCATTCTGTTTGGCGACGTCGACCCAAGGCAGTTCACGGATGCTCAGTTACAGCTAGTTTCAGAGTTCGTCAGCAAGCGCGGTGGTGGCTTCGGGATGATCGCAGGCACGCGCAACAGCCCCCAGGCCTTCCGCAACACGCCGATCGAAGGCATCCTCCCGGTGAATATTTCGCGCGTGCAGGCCGAGGCGCACGGGCCGATCGTCGATGGATTTCGACCGGTACTGACGCGCGATGGCCAGCAATCTGGCATCTTCCGTTTCTTTGCCGACCGCGCCCGCAACGAAGCGTTTCTGCGCGACGAGATTCAACCTATCTACTGGTATTGTCGTGGCGTCTCCGCCAAGCCGGGTGTGGGTGAAGTCTATGCGGAGCATCCGGTGGATACGGGGCCCGATGGGCGTAAGACGCCGTTGCTCGTGCTGGGGCGATACGGTGCCGGGCGAACAATGTTCAGCGCGATCGACGACACCTGGCGATGGCGCTACTACACTGGCGAGAGCATCTTTGACACCTACTGGATTCAACAGGTCCGCTATCTGGCGCGTGGCCGGAAACTGGGCCAGCGGCGCGTATCGTTTACTTCACAGCAGCCGACCTATGAACTCGGTGAACAGGTCCGTTTAAGTGTCCGCGTGCTTGATCCGGCGTTACCGGCACAACTTCCTGACCAGCTTCGCGTCGACGTCGTCACCAGTGACGGTCAGCCAATCCGCCAGGAAACCATGGTCCGCCAGTCGGGCCAGAACGACGTGTACACCGTCTCATTCACTGCTGATCGCACGGGTTCGTTCACGGCGCGGTTGAACTCGGTCGCCGGGGGAGTGGAGCCGCTGGATGCGCCCATGGAAGTCATTGTTCCTCGAATGGAACTGGCTCAACCGCAGGTGGACCGTGTGACACTGTCACGCTTGGCCTCGGAAAGCCTCGGAGAGACCGTAAATGCTGCCAACGCTCAGGAAAAACTACCCTCGTTGATCGCCAGCGCTGCTAAGATTATCCCGGTGCGGTCCGCGACCCCGCTGTGGGACGCTCCATTGGCGTTGGCGTTGTTCGTCGTGCTGATCACGGTCGAATGGGTGCTTCGGAAAATTCACGGAATGGTTTAAGGAGTGCAGGTTGCAGGTTGCAGGTTGTAAGTTGCGAATTGGAAGCCGCCGTCCAGTTTATAGCTCACCACCTTAAACCCATCACCCGCAATGACAGATGCCACCAACCGCTTTGCTCGAATCACTGACTGCGTTTCGCCGGCGCGTGCGTCTTATGACGCTGGTTGCCGGGGTCGGTTACGTGCTGGCGGCACTCATTGCGGTGACATTGGCGATTGTGCTCGTCGACTACCTGTTGAACCTGCAGTCAGCGGCGCGACTGGTCGCGCTATTGGGGATCGCGGGCGCGACCGGCTGGGTTTTATCGCGATACGTTGTGCGCCCGTTGTCTGCCAAACTATCCCTCACAGATATCGCCGGACGATTGGAAGAGGCCTTTCCGCAATTCGATGACCGTTTGCGCAGTACGGTAAACTTCGTCGGCGGTGGTGAGATCCCCGGCTCGGTCGCGATGAAGCAGCAGGTGATCGATCAAGCGACGTCGCTCATCCGCACAGTCGACATCAATTCTGCCATTCAGACGCGCCCAGTCTTCAATGCCGCAGGTTTAGCTGGCGCTGCGGTCGCGGTGCTCGTGCTCCTCGGTCTTCTCTCCCCCAACTTTGTACGGACCGGTCTGACGCGTCTGATCGCTCCATTTTCCAGTGCTGCCTGGCCTAAGTGGGTGCAGATCGAAATGCTCGAGACGCCACCTGAGCGAGTGCCGGTCGGTCAACAGATTCCCGTTCGCCTGAAGCTGACACGTGGCGACCGCGCCAGCCGTGACGTGACGATTCACTATCAGAGTTACACGGTCGTTGGTTCGACGCGCACGCCCGAGGGTGCCCCGCACGAAGAGTTCATGACGCGCAACCCCGACGGTTCTTACAGCGCCGCCTTGGACGCAAAGCTCGCCGCCGACGCCAGCGCGGGCTTGCTGATGGCTTGGGTAGAAGCCGGCGACGATATCGTCGAACTACAGTCGACGGCGATTGTCCCCCGGTTGGCGATCGAGCACGTCTCGATCGCGGTCACGCCACCGTCCTACGCGAAAATGCCTCCGATGACCGTCAATCTGACCGAGACCCCGGCGGTCGTTGCGGCCGGGTCGAGGGTTGAACTGTCGGTGGTATTCAACAAACCGCTGGCGGATGGGGAGATCGCAATAGAACCCCTCGCGACCAACACAAAGCCACAGGTGATCGCCTGGTCGAAAGGAAAGACGATCTTGACCAGCGTCGGCACGTTCGTTCCTACGGAATCGATTCGATTCCATCTGCGTGCAACCGACACGGATGGGTTTCAGAACCCGGCGTTGGAAGAATACGAGATCATTGTCCGGCCCGACCAATCCCCCACGGTTCAGATCGAAGAGCCACGCCGCAGTGAAGAGCGCACCGCCGTGGCGGTCGTGCCGATGCGAGCCGTCGCGGAGGACGATTTCGCGATTAGCGACGCTACGCTGTGGGTCGAGCGGTTGTCTGACAAGAGGAAATGGGAAATCCCGCTGGTGCAGGACGAAGAGGCCATTGCGCCGACCACGTTTGCCTCGGGGGATTCCAGTCCTGATCGCCGACGATACCGCTTGGGCTATTCCTGGGATCTAGCGAAGCTGACCGACGCGGAACTCAAGAGTGGTGATGTCCTCGAATACTTCATCGGCGTTCAGGATAATTACAACCTGAACGGTAGCGTGCATCAGCCGGCGTACAGCGGCAAACTGCGCATCACGATTATCAGTCAGGAAGAACTCAGCGCCCGAATTGGTGACGAGCTTCGAGCTGCTGGCAGCGCCGTTCGCGAGACGCGCAATACACAGACGCGCACCGCAGTCGAGACCGCTAATCTTGCCGACGAGACCAAGGACAAGCCCGAGCTCGACGCCGCCGACCGCACCGCCGCCGAGCGCCTAGCCAACCAGCAGAACACCGCCGCCTCGACAGCCAAGCAGATCGCCAATCGTCTGGACGATATCCAGCGTCGTCTCGACGAGAACAAATCGACCAACAACGACCTTCGTGAAACCGCCAAGGAGACCAGCGAGATCCTGAAGCGCACCGCCGAGGGGCCGATGACGGACGCCGGTCGTAAGATTGCCACGGCCCGCGATCGCAAGGCAGACCTGAAAGACCCGAAGAAGTCGACCGATGAGCGCAACGCCGACCTGAAGGTCGCCAAGGACAAGCAAGGTGAAGCCAATGATAAACTCCAGCAGGCTCTCGATCGCCTGGGTAACACCGGCAGCCTGTCGCAGACGATCGAACAGTTCAACGCGCTGCTGCGCGAGCAGAAGCGGGTGTCCCAGGAGACGAAGGATTTTGCAAAGGAGAACCTGGGCAAGGCCAAGTTGTCCGACGAGGATCGAAAGAAGCTTGACGAGCTGTCTGCCGACCAGAAGAAACTGGCCGAGATGACCGAGCGCGCCGTCGATGACGCCAACAAGGCCGCGGATCAGATGTCCAAGTCCGACCCCGCGACAGCCGAGTCACTGAAAGCCGCCGGCAAGACGGCTCAGCAGCAGCAGGTGTCACCGAGCCAGCAGCAGGCATCGTCGTCGATGAAGCAGAACCAGCAGTCGTCGGCCCAGCAGGCGCAGAAAAAAGCGGAGATGGGTCTGGAAATGATCATCAATGCGCTGCGTGACGCCGAACGGCGTAAACTGGAAGAACTGGCCAAGAAGCTGGCCGAGATGCAGCAGCAGGTGATGATGCTCGTCCGTCGGCAGGCCGGTCATAATCTGGACAACCTGCGACTGCAGGGCCCGGATGTCATCACCAAAGCGGCCGAAGCGCTCCTGGCCGATCTGGCTGAAAAATCCGGTCGCATCGTCTCGGAGATCAAGGAAAGCAAGGAGCCGCCGACGAATATCGGCACATTAACTGCATCGCAGCAACAGACTGAACGAAACACGCGCGACCTGAGCAAGGCCGCCGAAGAAACGCCCGACGGCGCCCCGACCGCGGCCGCGTTAACTCGCGCCGCATCGCGGATGGAACGGGCGCTCGTCAGTCTGAAGCTAGCGAAGTTGCCCGATGCGTACGAGCCCCCACAGGTCGAAGCGCTGGCGGCGCTGGTGGATGCCAAGCGGGTCATCGACGAACAGCAGAAAAAGGCTCAGGAGAAGATCGAGCAGCAACAAAAGTACGTGATCAAGGCCCGGTACGAGAAGATCAAAGTCGAGCAGGAACGGCTGAACGACGACACCACCAAAATCGACAAGTCTCGCGATAAGGAAGGTAAACTGCCTCGCACACAAGACATCGCGCTCAACCCACTGCCCGGCGTGCAGGGTAAGTTGTCTGAAACAACGGAGGCCATCGAAGAAGACCTATCGGCCGTTGGCGCAGTCGTCTATGTATGGGCCAACAAAGACATCGTTGAAGCCATGAATGGCGTGAAGGACTCGCTCGGGCAGAAGCACACCGATGCGGAAGTGCAGATTGAGCAGGCACGCATCGTCGAGCAACTCGACGCGATGATCCGCAACCTTTCGATCAAGCCGCCGGAGAAGAGCAAGTTCGACCAGAAGCAAGGTGCCGGCGGTGGTGGGGGTGGCGCACAGCAGGCAGCGAAGCTGCCCAGCGAGGCTGAACTACGGCTTCTGAAAGACCTGCAGAAGGCCGTCAACAACGCAACCAAGAAGCTTGCTGCGCTGGTGCAAAAGCAGGATCAGAAAATTCAGGGCGTTGGAAAGCGCCAAGGCGACCTGCGCAACGTGCTGAACGATCTCATCTCCAAGGCCAGCAAGGGTCAGATGTCGCTCGGTGATGAGCCGGACAACCGCGACCAACTTCCCGAGGAAGCGAACGCGGAGAACGTCGAGGACCAGGAACTCGAACAGGAACTGCTCAACGATCAGCCCGACACGCAAGAACTGCAAAAGGGCGTCAACCGTGTTGGCGATCGGATGGCCCGCTCACGTCAACGGCTGGCGATCAACAACGACCCCGGTAAAGTCACGCAGACCATTCAGGAACGCATCCTGAAAGACATTGATGAACTGATCGAAGAAGCCCGAAACCAACAATCGCAATCGCAGCCCAGCCAGGGTAGTGGCAAGCCAGGCGAGAAGATGGCCGAGGCGCAACCGGGCCAACTGAAGCCCGCGGGTGCCCAACCCGGTCAACCGCAGACCGGTGGCAGTGAGGCGGCCCAGGAATCGACGCGTGGGCAGGGTGGCAACCCTGAGGCAGCGCCCGGAACGGACATCAAAGAAACGATGGCCGAATGGGGCCAGATCACACCGCGCCTGCGTAACGCTGCGATTCAAGGTCAGTCCGAATCTGCGATCGAGAAGTATAAGACGCTCGTGGACGACTATTACCGTGCGCTAGCCGAGAAGCGAGAATAATGCCCATGTTCCGAACGCCACTTACACTCGCGTTGGCTGCTTCGACGTTGTTCGTGACGTTCGCGGGCGCTGCAGACAATGCGCCGGCCATTGCCGATCGTCCCAATCAGGTTTTAGGAACTGAGATCACAGACCGTCAGCGTCAGTCGGTCGAACGCGGTCTTGCATGGCTGGCGCAAAAGCAGGGGCAGGACGGTAGCTATGGGTCGGGTGGGGGCTTCCAGACGCATGCCGGCATTACGGCGCTGGCGGCGCTGGCGTTCATGCAGGACGGAAACCTACCCAACCGAGGCAAGTATGGCGCGAACGTAAAGCGTGCACTCGACTTCGTCCTGTCCAAATGCCAACCTTCCGGCTTGATCGCCTCCGACGCGACCCACGGCCCGATGTACGGGCACGGGTTTGCAACGCTCTTCCTTGGTGAAGTCTATGGCATGACGCAGGACGAGAACGTGAAGGAACCCCTTCAGCGGGCCGTTCGCCTCATTCAGTCAACACAGAACCCCGAGGGTGGTTGGCGCTACCAACCCGCGCCGCTCGATGCAGACATTTCCGTGACAATCTGCCAGGTGATGGCTTTGCGAGCCGCGCGTGATGCGGGATTGAAGGTCGAAAAATCTGTTATCGACAAGTCGATCCAGTATGTGCGCAACTGCCAGAACACTGATGGTGGCTTCAGCTACATGGCCAACAACGGTGGAGGTGGTGGCAGTGGTTTCGCCCGCTCGGCTGCGGGAGTAGCGGCGCTGTACTACGCGGGCGTTTTCGAAGGTGACGACCTGAATCGCGGGCTGCAGTATTTGTCTCGGTTCATCCCCAGCGCCAATGCTGCGCGCGGCACGGATGGAGAGATGGAAGGGCACTACTTCTACGGAAATTACTACGCCGTGCAGGCTGCGTTCCTTGCCGGTGGGGACTATTGGGCCAAGTACTACCCCGCCATCCGCGACCAGCTCATCAGTCGGCAGGACCGGGGCAAGGGCAACTGGACCGACCCGGTCAGTGAAGACTACGCAACCGCGATGGCGCTGATCATCCTGCAGATGCCTAACCGCTATCTACCGGTGTACAGTGGCAAGGGGCCGGGTGGGTAGATAGATGCGTAACTTCATGCGACGACTTAACTTTTTCATCGCGATGATCGCTACGACGTCACTTGCGCTGGCGGACGATAGTTGGACATTGACCGATGCATCGCTATCCCCGACCAGCGTGCATGACGTCGCGATATACGACAACGCCGTTGTCGCAGCGGCTGCCAATCGTCAGGAACAGCGAACTGCGATCGATACGTTCGTTTCCCTCTCGCGCGCCGAGGCAACCACCACGCTGCCCGCCAACGCGTTCGTCCTGCATACGCTCGACGGCCAGCGGTGGGTCGGTTCACCGCTGTCGTCAAACGCAGACACGATAACATGGTCTACCTTGGCGCTCGGTGAACGATCGATCCCACTGTCGTCCGTCGTCGCGATCGATCACACGTTGAGCCCACCCGGCGGTGACGCGCCCCAAGAGGACGTCGCAACGCTTGCGAATCGGGACAGCGTGCGGGGTGTGCTTGCGTCGATCGACGCCGAGTCGCTCGTGTTGACGATCGGGGACGCCCCGACGACGGTTGCGCTCGCCAATCTCTCCGGCATTCGACTCGCATCGACGGGCGATGTGGAACCGTCAAAAGCGTCGTTTGCCATCACGTTAATCGACGGCTCGCTGGTTTATGTGGATCGCGTCGATTCGCCTGCACCCGGTACGCCGTGGACGCTTACCCATGATGAAAAGCGCGTCACGCTGAACGCCGAACAGATCGTCCGCATCGATCACCTCGCTGGTCCAGTTCGGTGGTTGTCGTCGGTGGCACCAACATCGGTCTTATACACGCCCTATCTCGGAGAGAACTATCCACCGGTGATGGACGGTGCCGTAGGTGGTGAGGCGATACGGTTCGGTGATCGTACGTACAGCCGAGGGATTGGTGTTCACGCTCGCACGAGGCTGACCTACGCCCTTGACGGTCGTCACCAATCGTTCCGAACCCGACTCGCCGCCGACCCCGCGATGACGCTCACGGACGCCGTCGTCCGCATCAAGGTTGACGACAAGGTCACGCACGAGTCTCAGGTTCGCAGTGGCGCGTTATCGCCTGTGATTTGGGTTGATCTGAAAGGCGCTAAGCTGCTGACGCTAGAAGTTGACTTCGGCGCCGGTCTGCACACGCAGGATCGTATTAATTGGATCGAGCCGGCGCTGATGCAAGCGCCCATCCCCACGACGCGCCCAGTATCGCAATAGCCCATCTGCTGGCCGAACGAAAGAAGACCGATGTTCGCCGGAACATCGGTCTTCTAAATGTAACTGCAGGATCGACCGAAAATCGATGTCCGCAGCCTGTTGATTATCGGTCGACGGGCTTGCAAAGCATGAATCTTGCTCATGTACGATCGCGATTGCGGTTGCCTGAAGTCGGTCACTTGCCGTACAATTAGGACGTTCGCTAGGGGTGCCCGTGGCCTGTTCGTGCACGGCGCTGAGATAAGACCCTTGGAACCTGATCCGGTTGAAGGCCGGCGTAGGGAAGCGAACGGCCGTTCACGTCGCCATAGCGCACGCGTTTCGCCGTTCTGCGCGTTTATTCCTTTCGCCGAATGAATTCAGCCCAATTTTGTCTGGAACTGGAGTTCACCATGATGGTCCGGGCCAATCCGATTACGACCGCTGTCGTTTACACACTGCCCCAACTGGGCGACAACCCCTCGTCGACCGCCGCCGGCACGACGCCCGGCTCGTTTGCGCAAAAGGGTCGCATCGGTACAGCCTGGACGTTCTCCAGCCCTGATACACCCGGCATGCCGGCTCCGTCGGACAAGACCGCATGGGATTTTCTCCCCGAAGGCTGGCGCGTCCGAAAGATGCCCGCCGATACGAAGCTCGACACCTATACGCCGGGCTCATGCTTTGTCGGTGACCATCCGTCCGTCACGTTCACTACAGCGACCGGTGAGATCCTGGAGGTCTCGTACCCGCGCACGTTCGAACCGATCACGCAATTGGAATCCGCTCGCCTGGGCCTCATCACACCGCAGATGGAGCGCGTCGCGCAACGTGAAGGGCACCTATCGCCGGCGCAGGTCCGCGACGAGGTCGCGTCGGGTCGCATGGTCATCCCCGCGAACATCAACCACCTGAAGTGGAAGCTTGACCCCATGGCGATCGGCCGAGCGAGCAAGACGAAGGTCAACGCCAATCTAGGCGCGTCGCCGGTCTCGTCCGACCTCAACGAGGAACTTGAGAAAGTTGACTGGGCCGTGAAGTTCGGCGCCGACACGCTGATGGACCTCTCCACCGGTGGTGACCTGAACGCCACGCGCGCCGCGATCGTGCAGCACGCGACCACCCCCGTCGGCACAGTGCCGATTTATTCCATGATCATCGGCCGGAAAATCGAAGACCTCGACTGGGCGATGATCGAGGCCGAGCTGATCAACCAGGCCGAGCAGGTCATCGACTATTTCACGATCCACGCCGGCGTGTTGCTCGAACACCTGCCCTTCGTGCGCAAGCGTCTCATCGGCATCGTCAGCCGTGGGGGCAGTATGCTCGCCAAGTGGATGATTCATCACGGCAAGCAGAACCCGATGTACACCGCGTGGGAAGAAATCTGCGATATCCTGCGGCGCTACGACGTCACCTTCAGCATTGGTGACGGCCTGCGACCCGGCGGCCTCGCAGACGCGACCGACGCCGCGCAACTCGCGGAGCTGGTCACCCTCGGTGAACTGACCGAACGGGCCTGGCGGCGCGGTGTGCAAGTGATGGTTGAAGGGCCCGGTCACGTGCCTTTCGATCAGATCGAGTACAACATGAAGCTTCAGCGAACCCTCTGTCACGGCGCGCCATTCTACGTGTTGGGTCCGCTCGTTACGGACATCTTCCCCGGCTATGACCACATTACGAGCTGCATCGGCGCGACAGCCGCCGGGTTCCACGGCGCGAGCATGCTCTGCTACGTCACGCCAAAGGAACACTTGGGCCTGCCAAAGAAAGACGACGTCAAACAAGGCTGCATCGCCTACAAGATCGCCGCCCATGCCGCCGATGTCGCGCTCGGCATCCCGGCTGCTCGCGATCGCGATGACGAGCTGACGAAGGCCCGGGCCGCGCTGAATTGGGAAAAGCATTTCGAGCTTTCCTTCGACCCCGACACCGCTCGTGCCTATCACGACGAAGATTTAGACGTCGACACCGACTTCTGCGCCATGTGCGGCCACGACTGGTGCTCGGTCCGCATCAGCAAGGAAATCACCGAATTCTTCAGCGGCAAGGACGAGGAAATGCAATGGGACAAGCCCAAGAAGACGGCTGCCTTAACGCCTGAACAGCAGGAAATCCTCGCCAAGCGCGGCGTCCTGTCACCTGAGGAAATTCACAAATTGGCAAACAAGACCAAAAAGGCCCTCGGTGCCGATCAGGACAAGGCCAGCTGCCACAGCGACTACGTCGACCCGGAAACCGCCAAACTGAAGCAACGGGAAAAATTGATTCCGCTCGGCGTCGGTGTGAAATTGAACGAGACGCTACTCTAGGTCTATGGTCGGTCGCGGCCTCAGAGCCAACGGCCTAGTTTACCTCTTTCCAACGGTTGGATAACATCGTCATTCAACCACCATGCATCACTATTTTCGAACGGTCGCTCTCGCGGTGTTCCTCGCCGTAACGCTGGTCGTGCTAATGTCCCCGCCCTGTCGCGCCGCTGACGGGAAGAAAGAGTTGTGGCTCTATTACCCTACCAACCTGCTCGTGGAAGAAAACGTTGATCGGTTGGAGGACCTGTGGGGCCGCGCGGCTAAGGTGGGTTATACGCACGTCCTGCTGGCGGACTCCAAATTCGCCCGGCTGGCGGAGATGGAGGGGACGGCGTACTTCAAGCGCATTGCGCGCGTGAAGGAAATCGCGATGGGGCTGAAGTTGAAGGTCGTGCCGGCGTTGTTCGCCGTTGGATATTCAAACGATCTCCTCAGCCGCGACCCCAACTTGGCCGAGGGGCTGCCGGTCGTCGATTCGCCGTTCGTCGTGAAGGACGGCGTTGCCACCCTCGATGCTGATCCAACCGTAAACTTCGGATCGCTGGTCTTTGCCGATCCTGCAGTGAGTATTCGTTCCAACACGGCGAAGGTCGAGCCGCACGAGGGAAATGCTCGGCTCTGTTATAAAGTCGCGGTCAAGCCTTGGCGCTGCTACCACATCAGTGTTCACGTGAAGACCGATGGGCATTCGGGCCAACCCGAAGTGAAAGCGTTGTCGGCCGACGGGCGATCATTGCAGTTTCAGAACCTTGGTTCGAAGCGCACGCAGGATTGGACGGAGCATCACGTCGTCTTTAACTCGCAGGACAACACGACCGTCAACATCTACTTCGGCGTGTGGGGCGACGCTAGGGGGACGCTGCAGTGGCGGAATTGGCAGATCGAGGAAGCTCCACTCGTGAACGTCCTGCGCCGGCCCGGTACACCGATCGTGGTGAAGGGACTGAACGGCGAGGTCTATGGGGAAGGGGTCGAATTCGAGCGAATCGTCGACCCGCAGTTGGGACGAAAACCATACGCCGGTGAATACGATGCCTGGCACGAACCGCCGACCATCAAGACCAGTCTGCCGGCCGGCACCCGGTTGCTCATCTCGTGGTATCACCCTGCGATCATCTACGACGGGCAGGTGTCTGCATGCATAGCTGAACCAAAATTGAATGAACTGTTGGCCGACCAGGCGGCGCGCATGAAGGTTGCCTGGGGCGAAGAGGCGGCGGGGTGGATGATGAGCCACGATGAGTTCCGCACGCTCGGTTGGTGCGTGGCGTGTGAGGACCGCCACCAGACGCCAGGACAAATATTGGCAGCCAACGTCGTTACCTGTGCAAAATTGCTGGCGCCCGATCGGACCTACGTCTGGAACGACATGTTCGACCCGCACCACAACGCAGTGAAGGGCCCATACTACCTCGTGAACGGGCCGTGGACCGAGTCGTGGGTCGGGTTGCCCAAAAACGTCGTCATCATGAACTGGAACCACGGCAAGCGCGACGAATCATTGAAGTTCTTCGCCGGCCGGGGTCATCAGCAGATCGTCGCGGCGTACTATGATGACCCATCACTTGCTTCGACTCGCGACTGGCTCAAATCAACGAAGAATGACCCGAGCGTGATCGGATACATGTACACGACGTGGGAAAACGACTACAAGCAAATGGAAGCATTCGCGGCGCTCGTTGGGCGCCAGTAGAGGGAGCGTTTCATGAGTGATCGGGTCCGGTTTCGCTCGATGTTGCTGGCGGGGTGCGCGGGGTTGATGCTGGCGGTGAATATCGCTGCAGCACAAGAGCAGAACTACGCGACAC
>JBBRHE010000030.1:0-23479 GCA_038223165.1 Tepidisphaerales bacterium | reverse complement strand
ACGGGCCGCGAATGCTGCGGTGATGGCGAGCCGATAGGATGGAAGCCAAGCGAATGTCCCAAGCGCCGACCAACCCGAGCGACGTGAAGCTGCTGCCCGCGGGCAACGCCGGCGCGGGTACCGCGGCTGCCGGTGGTTCACTACCGGCGTCGATGCCACCTTCGCTGCCACCGACGACGCCGTCGGTCATCCCGTCCCCCGCGCGGCAACTGGCCGACCTGCCACGGGAAGAGCTCGACCATCTCGCTGAGGACTTCGGTCTGGACCCCACACGGTTCAAGACGCGCCAGCACCTGGTCGCGGCGCTGCACGACCGCAGGCAGATGATCGCGGGGCTGGACCGAGAGGCGATGCTCGACGTCATCCGCTGGGGGCGCCGACCGATCGCGCTCAACGCCAGTAACGAGCAGATGGCTCAGGAGATCGTCCGCATCACGTCCATGCGCTTCCATGGCCTTAGCCAGCGTGGCCTGGTCGTGCTGGCGCGCATGCGCGGGGTCGCGGCGCAGAACGACGAGCCGATCCCCGAACTAGTGCGAATGTTGAAGAAGCAGGAAGGCTTCTTCGAAAAGCTGGCCCGCAAACGCCGCGCGATGATGGGATCTATCGTCGCCAACATGCTCGGTGAAGCCGACCCCGACGGTGGGGGTGACGAGTACAAGTACCTGCCGCAAGGTCAGGCACCGGCCGAGCGGTCGGCGACGACGACCAGCAACCCGCGCCCGTCGACCGCGCCACCACCACCGCAGTCGTCGGCATCACTGAAGCGGGACATCGAAGAATCGGGCCTGTTCGGTGGCATTAGCAACCGCATTAAGAAGACGGCCGACAATTACCTCAACTAGAAGCTCGACGAGGTCGAGGCCCGCATCGACCGCAAGCTCGACGAGATCGACCGTCGCCTCGCCGAGTGGCGCGACAAGGAAGTCGCCAACCGCATCCGCATCCTCAAGATCACCCTCTGGCTCAGCGTGATCGTGGGCGTGTTCTCGCTGATCTACTCGTACATCAAGGTCTACTTCGTAAACTAGTGAGGTCAGCAGTTTCCCCAAGCGCCACATTCGGCGCAGCCAAACACAGCCGGACTCAACTATAAGGCTGCCATGACCGCATCCTTGACCAGCGTGACCGAGATCGACTTCGCGCCGAAGCACGACGTCTACCCGTCGCCGCGCGATTGGCGCGACACGTTCATCTACCAACTGCTGATCGACCGCTTCGACGACGCAGGCCCGGAGGCACCCCTCTACGACCCGAAGAACGCCAATCGCGGGCGCGACCCATCCAAGGCTGCGCTGTTTCAGGGTGGCAAGATCAAAGGTGTGACCCGGCGGCTCGACTACATCAAGGGCCTCGGTTGCAACGCCGTCTGGATCGGCCCACCTTTCAAGAACCGCAGCGACGACGACACGGCG
This sequence comes from Tepidisphaerales bacterium, assembly GCA_038223165.1. GTDB lineage: Bacteria > Planctomycetota > Phycisphaerae > Tepidisphaerales > Tepidisphaeraceae > DASYHQ01. The sequence continues at coordinate 22,064 of JBBRHE010000030.1, read as the reverse complement.
GGGCACGGGTATGCCGTCCAGAACTTCCTGGCGGTCGATCCGCGGCTGGGGACGATCGATGACATGAAAGAACTCGTGCGCGAGGCCCACGCGCGGCAGATGTACGTCATCCTCGACATCATCATCAACCACACCGGTGACACCTGGGGCTACATCGACGACGCGCCGTTGCCGTACCACGAGGAATCACCGTACCCGTTCGGTCATTGGCGCGGGCCGGGTGGGAAGCGGATTCCGCATGAAAAGGTCGGCGAGTTGACGATCGAAGACGGTATCTGGCCGCGCGAACTGCAGGACCCCGACTGCTTCCATCGCCGCGGGCAGATTCGGGAGATGAGCAGCTACACGCGTGAGGAGGGCACGCTCGGTGACTTCTTCCAGTTGAAGGACCTGGACCTCAAAAACCACAAGACGCTCGACGCGCTCGTGGCGTGCTACAAGTATTGGATCGCCGAGTGCGACATCGACGGGTATCGGATCGACACCGTCACGCACACCGAGCCCGAGCAGACGGCCATATTCTGCAACGCGATCCGCGAGTACGCCAAGAGCATCGGCAAGGACAACTTCCTCCTCTACGCCGAGATCGTCGCCGGCGACGAGCGGCTACAGAAGTACACGGGGCAAAACACGCCAATTCCTGGGGAATCTGAACGATTTCCAGTGTTCGGCGCGTGTTTGGACTTCCCGTTGTACTTCGTGCTGGAAGAGGTGATCAAAGGGTTCCAGCCACCGACCAAACTGCGCGAGCGGTACGAGAGCTTCCGTCTGTTCTATCGCGACTATAGTGAAGCCGGTCGATACTTTGTCACGTTCGTCGACAACCACGACCAGATCGGCCGCAACAACAAGCGGTTCATGGCCGGTGTGGACGACCCCAGGCAGGCGACCCTCGCGATCGGGTACCTGCTGACGAACATGGGCATCCCCTGCATCTACTACGGCACCGAGCAGGGCTTCGACGGCGGTGGACCGGAGGACACCTTCGTCCGCGAGAACATGTTCGGTGGTGGGTGGGGCGCGTTCGACACGACGGGCGTGCAGTTCTTCAACCCCGACCACCCGATCTACAAAGGCATCTCGCAGATCGCCGCCGTGCGAACCCAGGAACGCGCCCTGCGCTACGGCCGTGAATACTTCCGCGAGGTATCGGGAAACGGCGAGCAATTCGGCCACCCCGAGCACGGCATCTGCACGCTGGCCTTCTCCCGCGTGCTGGACACGACCGAACTGCTGATCGCGCTGAACCTCGACGCCAACGACCGTAACGACTGCATTTTGGTTGACGCGAAGTTGACGCCCGCCGGCAGCATGATGAAAAACCTGCTCGGTAACGAAACGTTCGAAGTAAAAGCAACGAACGACGGCCACGCCTACGTCTGCATCCCACTGAAGGGCCGAACGATGGCGATCTTAAAGAAGGAGTAGGGCACACCCCCTCTAGCGGCGTGCCGTGAGCACACGGGGGAGAGGGGACCGCAGGCAAACGCATCACCTACGCCGGCAGGTCGTTCAAATGATTGATCAACATTCGCAGCTTGCCGTGGTCGCGCCGGTTGAACGTGAAGACCAATCGTGGCAGCTCGGCCAGGGTTGGCTCGTCCTTCTCCACCGGCAGCGGACCGCTGACGCGGAAGTCGCCTTTGACCTTGATGTCACTGAACTTCTCGGTGATCTCGGCTAGCTGCGCATCGGTTGGCTGGCGGTTCAGCCGGATGATGATGTCCTCGCGGCTGTAGCGGACGCTGTGATAGTTGCTGAAGAAGTGCCGCACTTCCTCGACGGCCTCGTCGATGTTGTCCGTAATCTTGTAGAGCGCCAGGTCGTGCGTGCTGATGAGTCCACGGGCCAGGAGGTGGTCCTTGACGTAGTCCTGCCAGGCGTCCCAGAACTTCCCGCCGGGCTTGTCGACGAAGATGATCGGGGTGGGGACACTCTTGCCGGTCTGCACGAGCGTGAGGACTTCGAACCCTTCGTCCATCGTGCCGAACCCACCCGGGAAGATCGCGACCGCATGACTGCTGCGGACGAACATCAGCTTGCGGGTGAAGAAGTACTTGAAGTTGATCAGCTTCTTATCGCCGGCGATGAACTCGTTGGTGTGCTGTTCGAACGGCAGGCGGATCGCCAGGCCGAAGGACGGTTTGGCGCCTGCGCCACCGTGCCCGGCGGCCATGATGCCACCACCGGCGCCGGTCGTGACCATCCAACCATGCTCGACCATCTTCCGCGCGAAGTCGGCAGCGGCGATGTAGTCGAGCTGGTCTTCCTTCGTGCGGGCCGACCCGAAGATGCTGATCTTGCGGACGTCGCGATAGGGTGCGAACACCTTCAACGCGTAGCGCAGTTCCTTGAGTGACTTGTTGATGAGCTTAATGTCCCCGCGGTTCGTATTGTCGCGCAGCAGTTTGAGCCCATTGGCGACGATCTCCCCGACCATGTCGCCTTGCGGCAACTCATTGAGCTTATCGATCAGCTTGGCGGCGAGCTTGTGAACTTCCTCGACGTCGGCGCGACCCAGGTGTACTGCGGGCTCTGCGGTCTCCTGCGATTGCTCGTTAACGATGCTGTCCAGTGCGTCTGCTTCTTTCATTGCAATTCTCTTACGTCCTCTTAAGTCCGCCCGGTGGGTGGCGAACGCCTCAGTATGGCATGGGGGCAATGATGGTTCAAGGGACGGCAACCGGTGGAAACCCCTTATTTCCCCTTGCGATAATGCCCCGATTCGCAGGCGATCGCGAAGCGCTCTACGCAGGCCTTGAGGTCTTCCCATTTCTGGCGGATCTCGTCGGCCTCCTTGGCGTCGACGTGCGAGTCGTGCTCGACCGACTCGGTGACCACGTCGAGCAGTTCGGAAAAGTCGCGCACCATGCCACGGGTCTCGCTGAAGATCTGCTCGTCGGTGTTCTTGCGCAGGTCGGGAGACGGGTTGGCGACGAAGAAGCCACCCGCCTCGTTGCAGAGCCAGCGGATAAGACGGATGTCCTTGGTTAGCTGGTACATGTCGCGGACGCGGTCCAGCGGGTTGCGGGCGCCCGACTGGTCGGGGTCGTCACTCGCTGCTGGGGGTTCACACCATTTGTAGACCAGGGCAGCGGATACCTTGAGCGCTGCCGCCACGGCTTTGACGCCCGGTTCGTCCACTGCCTGCCGGATGACTTCGTGAGACTTCATATGAAAAGGAATTTAACCGGAGGCAGGGCGGGAGGCTAAGCGATTTTCCGTGGTCGTGAATTTCACGTCAACAGGTGTGGTCGCTTCGTTGGCTGCTTGAATCCCCACGGCAACCTCTGGCAGGATGCCCTTTGCGATGTAAATCTGCCGAACAATTGGACGCAAACCGGGCAGTCGACTGGCAAAAATGAGTGCGCCGATCACCGTGCAGCATCCCGCAATCAGCACCGAATGCGATGCGCCGAATTTGGCCGATAAGGCACCGGCCAGCAGGCTTCCGAACGGTGCCATGCCCATGACGGCCATCGTGAAAAAGGCCATCAGTCGGCCGCGCATTCGATCGTCGACGATCGTCTGCAGAATCGTGTTGCACCCCGCCATCGTGCAGACCATCGACCCACCTGCGATCGTGCCGAAGAGCAGCGCGGGGTACAGGTGTGTCAGGAATGAGAACGCGATCATCGAAAGCCCCATTAACACCGCCGTCACCGAGATGACCAGCCCAAGGCCGACGACCGTCTTGCGCGTCGCGAGATAGATTGTCCCGCAGAGCGCCCCGATGCCCATGGCCGTCATTAGTGCGCCATACGCGTGCGGGCCGGTCCAACCCGATTGCAGGCGGGTCGAGAAGATCGGCAGCAGCACCTGCATCGACATGCCGAACATGCTCGTCATCGCCGACAGGAACAGCAGCGCCCGCACTGGGGCCGATCCAAACGCGTACGCGAAGCCTTCACGCAGCTCGTGGGCGGGGCTCTTGCGCGACACGACGACAGCGCGTGGTGGCAGCTTGATCGCCATCAGCGTGCCGATGACGGCCAGGTAGCTGATCGCGTCGATCGTGAAGCACCAGCCGGCGTTTGACTTGGCGAGGATGGCGCCGGCGATCATCGGGCCGACGAGGCGCGCGCCGTTGAACATCGAACTGTTGAGTGCGATCGCATTGGGCAGGTCTTCTCGCCGTCCGACGAGGTCGACCGTTAATGCCTGCCTCGCCGGGGCGTCAAAGGCGTTGATGATTCCCTGCACTACCTGCAACCCGATGATGAGCGGGATCGTGATCGTATGCGTGATCGCCAGCACCGCCAACGCGACGCTTTGCAGCAGCGCCGCGACCTGCGTGGTCTGCATCACGCTCAGCCGATCGTGGCGATCGACGAACACTCCCGCGAGCGGCGCTAGAACGAGTGTGGGAAACAATCCGGCAAAGTTGACGATGCCCAGCATCGCGGCGGCGGTGGCTTCGGTCGATGCCGGGTCGCGGCGGACCAGTTCGTATACGACCCAGCTCGTGGCGACCTTCGTCACCCATGTGCCGAGCAGCGAGATGCCCTGGCCACTGATGTACAACCGAAATTGAGGCGAGCGCAAGGCGCGCAGTACGCCACCAGCCGATTGCGAGGACGTAGCGACCGATTGGGACATGCGGGAAGACGCTCCACCACGAGGGACAAAGCGGACTTTAGGTCGTGCGGGGTGTCATGGCAATCGAGGAAATGGGTTCGTCATGAAGACGCGAGATTTCCCCACGAACGTCGATTAGACTCGCGCGAACCGATGTCGACCACAGACTACGACACGCCCGACCGCCGCCCGATTGCCGCAAGGCGCATCGGCGCGTTTAGCGCCATGGCCAAACGTCTCGCGGCGGCGCGCGTGTCGGCCAATGCGATCTCGGTTGCAGGTATGATCGCCGGTGTCGCAGCGGGGGCAGTGCTTGTCGCGACGAGTCACGTTTCGGAACCTGGAGCACGCTTGTGCTTCGTGCTTGCAGCCGCGCTCGTGCCGTTTCGGTTGCTGGCGAACATGCTCGACGGAATGGTCGCGATCGAGTCGGGTACGAGCTCCCCAACCGGTGAGCTATACAACGATGTCCCCGATCGCGTGTCGGACGCAGCGATCCTGATTGGCCTGGGCTACGCCGTGGGTGGCAATGTGCCGTTGGGGTTCGCCGCAGCGCTGGTGGCGACAATGACGGCGTACATCCGCGCCGCGGGCAAGGCTGCAGGCGCGCCGAGTCAGTTCTGCGGACCCATGGCCAAACAACAGCGCATGGCGGTCGTCATCGTGACGTCCCTGGCTTGCGCGGCGCTGCCGTTCATATGGCGTGGTGGCGATAAGGTTGCGATGCACCTGCCGACGATCGCGCTGTGGATCATCACGATCGGATCGGCCTGGACGTGCATCCGCCGGCTGCGACGGATCGCATCGGCGCTAGGCGGCGGTGGTGGTGGGGCCAGACGATGAACGACGCGGTTCGCCAACGACTGTTCGACGTGCGCCAGGCGTTCACCGACCCGGTGGTCTTCTGGCTGTCGATTGTCGTGACATCGTTGCTCGCGATTGCGCCGGTCGTCATTCTCGCATTATCGCGGGCGGGCAAGGTCGACACAGTTCGCCGGCACGAACTGATGCTGCGGTGGCGGTCGTGGATGATCCTCGTCCCGATGATGGCGCTGCCGGTGCTCGCCGGGGCGGCGTACTTCATTGTCGGCGTGGGCATCCTCAGCCTGCTCTGCTATCGCGAGTACGCCCGCGCCACCGGCCTGTTTCGCGAGCGCATCGCCAGCCTGCTCGTCGTCGCGGGCATCGGCGCGATCACGTTCACCGTCATCGACAACTGGTACAACTTCTTCGTCGCGCTGCCGTCGCTGACGATCATCCTGATCGTCACCGCGTGCATCCTCAGTGACCGCCCGCAGGGGTACATTCAGCGCGTGGGCCTCGCGGTGTTGGGGTACATGTTGTTCGGCGTCTGCCTGGGACACCTCGGTTACTTCGCTAACAGTCCCGGCTATCGGCCGATCGTCTTCCTGCTGCTGATGGCAACGGAGCTGAACGACATTTTCGGCTACATCACCGGTAAACTCTTCGGGCGGCGCAAGCTTGCGCCACAGACGAGTCCAAACAAGACGATCGGTGGGGCGATCGGGGCGGCGACGCTCACGCTCATCCTCGTCGCGACGCTCGGTCACTACGTCTTCCGTGGCACGCCGTTGGATCAACCGGTACACCTGATTGCGCTCGGCTTGATCGTCGGTGTGCTCGGACAGATGGGCGATTTGCTTCTGTCTTCCGTTAAGCGCGATGTCGGCATCAAGGATATGGGTTCGCTATTGCCAGGGCACGGCGGATTGCTCGACCGGTTCGACAGCCTCGTGCTCGTCGCGCCGGCGGCGTTTCATTACATCGGGTATTTCGATCAGGTCGAGTCGTACCCATGGCCTCGCATCTTCACCGGGAGTGGGTGATGCACGATTGGAAACTCCAACCCGCACGCGACCTCGGTCTGCCGTTATCCCAGCGACTGCGCAGCACGCATCGCGAAAGTGGCACGGGCGAACTGCTGGCGCAACTGGCGTGGTGGGGTGCGGCGCGGTCCTACCTGAAATTGGCGCACCGGGTTGACGTGATCGGCCAAGCCAATCTGCCCAAGGTTCCGCCGTTCGTCCTTATCGCCAACCACAGCAGTCATCTCGATGCGCTCGTGCTTGCGACGGCGTTGCCTCGGCGCCTGCGCGGGTGCGTCTTCCCGATCGTCGCGGGCGACACCTTCTTTGAGACGCCTGCGGTTAGCCTGTTCGCAGCGACGATGCTCAACGCGCTGCCGCTGTGGCGCAAGCGCGCGGGTCGCCACGAGATGGCCGACCTACGCGAGCGGCTGACGGGTGGTTCGTGCGTGTTCATCCTGTTTCCCGAGGGGACGCGCAGCCGCGACGGCGCGATGGGCCGGTTTAAGCCCGGTTTGGGCATGCTCGTCGCGGGTACGAACGTGCCGGTGGTGCCGTGTCATCTGGAAGGGGCGTTCAGCGCGATGCCACCGGGATCGAACTGGCCGCGAGCGGGTCAGCGCGTGCGGGCGCGGATTGGCACGCCGCAGACATATGGGGATGAATTGGAATCGCGCCAGGGGTGGGAACGGATCGCCGCCGACGCCGAGCGGCGCGTCAGGACGTTATCGCCCGACGCGCCGGTCTCAACGACAGATCAGTGACGGCGGTTGTCGCGCCGGTCGTCATTCCCGCGTCCGTAGTCACGGTCCCGCCGACCGTCACCCCGTCGGTCGTCACGGTGCCGGTCGTCGTCCCGGCGGTTGTCGCGCCAGTCGTCCCTGCGATCGTGATAATCATCATCGTTATCGACGCGACCCTTGATTAAGCCGCCGAATGAGTAGACCGGGCGCTCTTCCCAGTGGCCTTCGCAGACCAGTTCCTGTCGCTCGACGGTTTTGTAGTAACCCTCGGCCACCAGCACCTTGCGTTCACGTTCCTCGTAGTGGGCCGGTTCGACCAGCACCCGGACAATACGTTCGCGGCGGGCGTGTCCCCAGCCGATCGTCTCACAACGTTCCTCGTAACGGTCAGGAACCCAGACGCGTTCGCACTCGGTGCGATAAATCGGTTCGACCCAGACCTGCTCGCAGACCGTGCGGTAGGTCGCGGGAACCCACACGCGGGCGGTTTTCTCGATGCGGATGGCGCCATGGTCCGACCGGCTATGACTGCCGAACTCGAACCCGATGCTGAAGTCCCCCGCCCGCGCCGGGGCCGGCGCCGCAGCCATGCATGCCAAGGCCAAGCCACCTGCGGACAAAGCCAACGCCCAACTCTTACGTCCCGTTGTCATTGACATAACTGCTCCTGTTGCAAGGTTAGACACAGGAGAGGGCGCGGGGTTAGATCACGGAATCTAAGTGATGATCAGGGCAGTCGTAAAAGCCGACTTATGGGTCGGAATAAGCCGGGCTTAGTTACGTTATGGGCAAAAGCGCACTAGCGCAAGCGATATTCCTGAACCGCTTGCGCCTTTGCGCTTCGTCGCATTCACATATCCAGGAAGATCCGCGCCGATGGGCACCACTCGCGCAACGGGCACTCCGCACACTTGGGTTTGCGTGCGATACAGATCGCACGTCCGTGATAGATCAACAGATGTGACCAGAGCGCCCAGTCCTCTTGTGGGACAATCGGAATCAAGTCCTGCTCAATCTTCACGGCATCCGCTTCCTTCGTCAGGCCCAGTCGACCCGCGACGCGCGTGACGTGCGTGTCGACGGTCACGCCGACGTTGATGCCGAACGCGTTGCCGAGCACGACGTTGGCCGTCTTTCGACCGACGCCCGCCAGGGTCGTTAGTTCGTCCATCGTCCGAGGGACCTGCCCACCGTGCTTTTCGACCAGGTCGGCGGCCATCGAACGGATGTTCTGTGCCTTGTTACGATAGAAGCCGGTCGACTGAATGTCCTTTTCGAGCGTCTCCTGCGCGACGTCCGCGAAGTCCTTGGCAGATTTGTACTTCTTGAATAGAGACTTCGTCACAATGTTCACGCGCACGTCGGTGCACTGCGCAGACAGGATCGTCGCGACGAGTAGTTGAAGAGGGTTGGCGAAATCGAGGCTGCAGGTGGCTAGCGGATACGTGCGCTTCAGGATCGGCAGGATCACATCGACGCGCGCCTTGCGGGCGAGGAATGTTTTCGAAGGCGGGCGTGGCATGGCGGTGTGCTCTTACTGTCCCGCTTCGATCGTCACGTGGCCACCTTTTGGGGTCACGTTTGCGCTAAGGACGATCATCCCAAGCAGCAATGCCACGACTGCCAGCAACAGCGTCACCGTGCGACGCTGTTCGCGGTCGAAGTTATCCTTGGCGGGGTTAGCGATGTCCGGCTCGTCGGCGTTGTCGATGTACGTCTTGCGGAACGCGACGACGCGCGGCCAAACGATTCGCCAGTCGTACACGACGATCGCCGTCGCCGCGACGAAGAGCAGGATGCGGAGCACGTACGCGCTTCGGTTGCTGCGCAGGATGTCGGCGCCACTGCTGATGTCGATCGCGAAACCTTGCATCAGCAGTGTCAACCCCAGCACCGCGGCGCAGATCAACTGCACGCGCGTTAACCGGTCGATGAGATCGCCGACGATCGACCCGGCTAGCAGGGTGGCGTGCTGGTCTTCCAGGTTCACCGACAATACGTTCGGCAGGATCGGCCGATGCTCTATCACGGTGCGGAAAATGACCGGCGACGCGATCGCGACGAACAGCACGCCGCCGAACCACGTCGCGAGGCTCAGCCAGTACGCCAGTTGCACGAGTTGGAAAGCCGATTCACTCATGAAAATGCTATCACTCCGAAAGCCGAGCGTAGGAGAGCGGGTTGGAAAGTCAAACCGTTCGGTCGAACTAGAGGTTCAGCTCGAAGATGCGAATGGGCTTGTCGCGCTGGCGAATCTTCACCTCGATGCGGTCCAGCGACCACCCGCGGGCGACGATCCAGTCGACGAACAGATCGCCGGTCTGCCGACCGGGTTCTCCGAGCAGCACGACACCCTTGGTGGCCAGGTGCGCGCGAAAGAAGGCGTCGAGGTATTCCCACTGCGTTTTGTCGTACAGGATGTCGGCGCCGACGATCAGGTCGAACGTTTCGCCGAGCCGGTCGGTCTGCCAGTCGAGCTGTCGGGTGCGCGAGCCGTAGCGAAGGGTGTTCAACTGCGCGAACAGCAAGGCCGCCTGTTCGAGGTCCACCAGCATCACCTTCGCGCCCAGCATGGCAGCGACGGTGCCGGTCAGGCCCATGCCACAGCCTAAATCCAGGACGTTCTGTTTTTGAAGTCCCCAGCCGGTCGAGCGGTCGACGATGCGCTGAGATGCGCCGTAGGCGCTGTCCCAGAGTTCGGCCCAGTAGGGCAGGTGCTGAATGTCGTCCACGCGTACGCCGGTCTTGCGCTCGCGATGGTCGATGTCGTCCGCGACCCTATCGAGCACACTGTCGGGGTTCTTCACGCGCGTGAAGGGCACGCGCAGTGGGCCGACCGCAATCACGTCGTCGACCGTTTCGTACGTGCGGTTGATGCGTGCGAGCAGTTGCCGGCGGGTGTGCGTGTGTTGAGCGTCGCGGTTACGCACTACGTGATCAGCCACAAAAGTCGATTGATGCCAAAGTAAGCGCCGACCGCGACCGCGCCGGCGACGCCCATGCCCAGCACGACACTGATGATCGACCCCGCGACGCTCAGCCGCATGCGCGACCGTGCACCGACCGCTGCGACAACGACCATCCACAGCAATGGCACTGCAAGGCCGGCCCAGTGGATCGGCACGAGCAACGGGGCGATTACGCTCGGACCGGTCGCGTAGAAAAAGACGTTCTGGGCCAGTGTGCGCGGTGTGCCCTTTTTCAGTTCCCCTTCGACAAGCGGGCTGTAGACGTTTGTCGCGATCGTGATCAGTCCGAAGAGGATGAACGGTGCCGCGAGGATGAGTGCAATGTGCAGCAGCAGGTCGGTCGCAGGGCTGCCAACCAGCCCGCGCGCCATTAGCACGGCGGCGTGCAGCAGGACCGCGAGTGACCACATCGCGCCATTGATGAACAGAAATCCACGTGAATCGGTGATCGAGTTCGGCCGGCGCATCAGCTTGAATAATTGGACCGGTTTGAAAAGCGTGAGCCCAGCCGTCTTAAAGTATGCCGATGCCGAGCCATGCGATCCCCGATCCTCCCAAGGGGTGCCCGGGCCGGACGCCATTAAATCGACATCCTGAACTTGCTGAGCCTTTAGCGCCGCGATTTCGATGTGCGCGGGAACCTCGTATTTCGCCATCGGGACATTGTTGCGGGATGACGACAGCGATGCAACGCTTGGAAAGCACGGAGACGCGAAGTCTCTTACCTCTCTCCCGGCGTATCGGGAGAGGGAACCAAGTGCCGTCCCATAACCCCATTCGTCCGTGCCGGTTGTTCCAGTTATGCCGTCGGGTTATCGTTAGCGATGTGAAGACAAGCGTTTTTACTATTGTCGCGACGGTGGCGTGGTCGTTGATTATGATCAGTGGGTGCGCGGACAAGCTCGAGACGGGCTATGTGCCACGAGGACTGGGCGACACAGAGTCGCAGCGGCGGGCGTACTACGCGGCGCCGTTTTCACCGGAAGCGACCCCAGCCGATGAGCTTAAGGAAGGCCCGAACCATCGGCGGCCCAGTGCCAACTATTAGTGGCCGGGTGTTTACCGGCTATAGAACCGCCGGTTGGGCCTGCCTACTGTCCTTGCGGTGAATGTAGTGTCGTCCATCGATCCCGCAAACTTCCTCGAAGCAGTACAACCCCTGCTAAAATCGCGCGACCTGCAGGGTCTATGCACGCTGCTTCGCACGCGCTGGACTCCGCGGGAAATCACGGATCTGCTCTCGTGCTCGCAATGTGACGTTCGCAAGGTCGCGGCGCTGGCCTTAAGCCTTGTGGGAGGACGCAAGTGCATCTGTGATCTGGCTCGCCAACTGCGTGACCCCGATCCGGTGGTCAACCAAATGGCCGAGCATGCCCTGTGGTCGATCTGGTTTCGTCTGGGTGAGCCTGCTGCACACAAGAAACTGCTGGCAGGGCTTGAAAGCTTAAACAATCGCGACCTTGAGACTGCCGAACAGCATTTCGCGCAAGCCATTGAACTCGATAGCAAGTTCGCCGAGGCATACAACCAGCGGGCAATCGTCCACTATCTTCGCGAAGAATTTCGGGCTTCGATCGACGATTGCCATCGCGCCGTCGAACTGATGCCCGACCATTTCGGCGCCTGGGCCGGCCTCGGCCACTGCCATGCGCATCTCGGTGAGAACGATCAAGCCATTAAACATTACAAGCACGCCTTGGAGATCAACCCCCATCTGGACTGCCTGCGGCAGGCGGTGGACGAGTTGAAAGGCACCGGCGGATAGGTGCGACTCGCAAAACCACAAAATGCGTGGGCCGACTGACCAACTCGACCGCTTCCTTCAGGCCGTCCATCGACGCCGGGTTGCGTGGCGTGTTGTCGAGTCGGCCGGGCTTGGAATCGCGATCGGTGCGATCGCAGGGGCATCGCTTGCTGGCGTGATGTTGTGGCGACAACTCGATGGCGCCGGCATCGCCATGTCGGCAATCGCGCTCGGCGCGATCGCAGGCGTGCTTCACGGCTTTGTGAGACACCCGACACTATTGGATACAACCAGCGAAGCCGATCGGCAGTTGAAACTTCATGATCTGCTCGCGACCGCGCTGACCATGCGGGCATCAACCGACCCCTGGGCGAAACTGGTGGTGATGCAGGCGCATCGGCGTGCGGCATCGCTGCGGCCTGGTGATGTGCTATTGCAGCGGTTTGGTGCGCGCGCGTGGAGTGGTATCGGCCTGGTCAGCGCGATTGCGCTCGTCCTGTCGGCGATGACCGTTAAACCCGGTGACGCGATGGCGACTGGCGAGCAGAACCGAACGAGTGGCTTCACTGGTGTTTCGGTAGACGACGACCTTCAGCAGGCACGTGGTGAACGAACCTCGACCCGGCCGCCGGGAGGTGCTCAGTCCGTTGATCGATCAATCGACCCCTCCTCTGACCCCGCGAATGCCTCTGCGGTTCGCGGTGGTCGCGAAGCCACTGGCAACACGAGCGATGGCTCCGGGATGGGCATGAGCACGTCCACTGACCCGGCGTCGGCCAATCCTGCTGATAACGCACCCGGACAAGCGCCCGACTTAACGGATGCCAATGCGTCTCGCATCGCGCGGGGCAGTGGGCAACCACAGGTTGTCCTCAGCGATGGGACAGGGGTTTCGTCGAACGATCGCGTAAGTCCCGGCATCATCAAGCCATCGGGGACGGTTCGATCTGACGGTCGGGAAATCGCTCCTTCGTCTGGCGTGCCTGTGCCACTAGAAGCAATCCCAAGCATGTACCGTGATGTCGCAAAGTTTTACTTTGACGCGAATCGCTGAAGTTTTTCCTAAGTTTGCGATCGTTTGGTAGTCTGGTTCTCTATGGGGATCGGCCCGGTCATCTCGCAAGTCCGACGACTGGGTGGGGATGTGCTCCATCTCTGCTATCCCGCGACGTGCGCGTCGTGCGAGGCGTCAGCCAAGCATGGTCAGTTTCTTTGTTCGGCTTGCAACGAGCAATTAGTCGGCCTGCAGCACGCCGGCCGTTGCGAATGCTGTGCGATGCCGTTGGCCGAGGATGGCATGCCCTGTCCCTGGTGCGAAGGGGCGGGCATCTCGCACTTTGAACGGATCATCCGGCTGGGGACGCTCAGCGATCCCCTGAAGCACCTCGTCCATCGTGCCAAGTACCACGGCAAATGGCCGATCGCCGAGCGCTTGACCGATGCACTGCTCGCCAGTGGCCGGGCGGATCGTGTGTTGGCTGAGACGGACGTGCTGTTGCCCGTTCCGTTGCACTGGTGGCGGCACATCAAGCGCGGGTTCAACCAGGCGGACGTCATCGCGAACCGGATCGCCAAGCGATGGTCACGCCACAAGTTGCAAGTAGTTCGACCCGTCGTTCGACTGCGTGCTACGGATACCCAGACGCATGTCCACGGGCGGGCCAAACGAGCGGAAAACCTTCGGCATGCGTTCGGGTTGATCCGTCCAAAGGATGTCACCGGCCTGCGGGTGACGATCGTAGACGACGTGCTGACAACCGCTGCGACACTGCAGTCGGTCGCGCGGACGATTGTGCCGGCCAAGCCAGCGTGTATCAATGCCATCACGCTCGCGATTGCCGACCCGGACGGGCGTGGTTTTGAGGTTATCTGACGCTTTAGGCATCCGGTAGCGCGATCCTCATCTGAAATTGACAGGTCTGCACTCGTCCTGTACATTCGCTCTGCAGTTCATTAGCCGTCTGCCGTTCCCTTTTCGAGACGACTTTGGCTGCAATTGTTGTCATCCCCGCCCGGTTCGGATCCACCCGCTTTACCGCCAAAATTCTCGCCGCCGATACGGGCAGGCCGCTCGTTCAGCATGTGGTGGATCGAGCAAAACGGTGCACGCGGGTGTGCAAGGTGATGGTTGCGACGGACGACGAACGGATCGTCGCTGCTTTGCGACAGTTCGAGACGACGTGCGTGATGACGTCACTAACCCATCCCAGTGGCACCGACCGCATCGCGGAGGTGGCGCGTGGGCTGGGGGATGACGTGGACATCGTCGTCAACGTGCAGGGAGACGAGCCGGAAATTGAGCCGGAGACGATTGATGCACTCGTGCATCGTTTGGAGACATCAAAAGATGACATGGCGACCGCGGCGACGCGGTTCAGGGATGATGCCGATGTCACGAACCCGAACTTGGTAAAGATTGTGTTCGGCCCCGATGGCAGGGCGGTCTATTTTTCGCGGTCACCGATCCCGTTTCGTCGGGAAGCGACCTTTGAGGGCAACGCGGCGTATTATCTGCATCTGGGCATTTACGCGTATCGCAAGGACTTTCTATTGCGCTACGCTGCCTGGCCACCAACGCCCCTGGAACTGACTGAGAAACTTGAGCAACTGCGTGCCCTTGAGCACGGCTGCTCGATGTACGTGCACGTAGTAGACCGCGCGACGCACGGTGTGGATACGAAAGAACAGTACGACGAGTTTGTGAAGAGATTTAAGGAGAGTAGGCGGTAGGCAGTAGGCAGTAGGCAGGAAAATGCGAGCCCTTCGCCTTTCCTGCCTACTGCCTACCTCTTACTGCCTACTAACACGAAATGACCAACGAAGAGCTGCTCGCCAAGATTGGCCAATCGACCGGTGGCGAAGAGACCGAGTTTTACACGCCGATGCCACAGGGCTATCGCAAGGGACATCACAAGTACGTGATCGTCGTCGGCACCGTCATGAGCGGGCTGGGCAAGGGCATCTTCAGCTCGTCGCTGGCCAAGCTCATGAAGGATAAGGGACTTGTCGTTGCGCCGATCAAGATGGAGGGGTACCTCAACATCGACAGCGGCACGCTCAACCCGTACCGCCATGGCGAGGTGTTCGTGCTGGACGACGGCATGGAGACCGACATGGACCTGGGCACGTACGAGCGTCTGCTCGACATCAACCTGTCGGCCAGCAACTACACGACCAACGGTCAGATTCTCTCGGGCGTCCTGAAGAAGGAACGTGAAGGAGGCTATCTCGGGCGCGACGTGCAGGTTATTCCCCACGTCGTCGGTGAGGTGAAGCTGCGCCTGCGCGAGCTGGCCGCCAAGACCAACGCCGATGTGATCTTCGTCGAGGTTGGGGGCACGGTCGGTGACTACGAAAACTCGTTCTATCTCGAGGCGTGTCGACAGTTGGCTTACGAGGAAGGTGAAGGTTCGGTCATCTTCGTCGCGCTCACGTACGTCCTCGAACCCGGCGCGCTGGGTGAACAGAAGTCCAAGGCCGCTCAGTTGGGCATCAAACGGCTGATGGAAGTCGGCATCATGCCTGACATCATCGCTTGTCGCGCGAGCAATCCCGTCAAAGACAAGGTCCGCGAGAAGATCAGCATGTACACGAACGTGCCGATGAAGCGCGTAGTGACGATGCACGACGTCGAGAGCATCTACACGATTCCCGAGGCTCTGCGCGACGCCGGCATGGACCGCGAGGTCCTCAAGATGCTGGACCTGCACGACCGTGTTGACACACGCGTGGAGGACCATGCCCGCATGAACTGGCGCTGGTTCACCGACCGCATCGGCAAGGCGACCAAGGACGTGACGCTGGCCGTCACCGGTAAGTACACGAGCCTGCGCGACGCGTACGCCAGCATCATCAAGGCCGGTGAGCACTGCGGTGTACACCTCGGTGTGAACGTCAACTTTAAATGGCTCGACACCACCGCGATCGACCCTGCCAACGTTGTCAAACGCCTCGGTGATTGCCACGGCATCATCGTGCCCGGTGGGTTCGGTGTGCGCGGCACCGAGGGCAAGATCGAATGTATTCGTTACGCTCGTGAAGCTAAGGTGCCTTACCTGGGCCTGTGTTTAGGCTTCCAGATGGCCGTCATCGAATACGCACGCAACGTCGTGGGCATTGCCGACGCCAACAGCACCGAGTTCGCTCCGGGTTGTCGCAACCCTGTCATCGACATTCTCCCCGAACAGAAGAAGATCGAAGGCCTCGGTGGCAACATGCGCCTGGGTGGCAAGGACGTGCTGGTCAAGCCCAACACGCTCGCCTCGCGGCTGTTCAACAATGCCGAAAAGATCCGGCTGCGCTTCCGCCATCGTTACGAGGTCGACCCGAAGTACGTGCCACAACTGGAAGAGCACGGCATGATCTTTAGCGGCAAAGCGCCGGACTACCCGATCATGCAGATCCTTGAGCTGTCACAGGAAGTCCACCCGTTCTTCATTGGCACGCAGGCGCACCCCGAGTTGACCAGCCGCCCACTCACTCCACAGCCCCTGTTCATAGGATTGGTCAAGGCCGCCATGGCGTACGCCGAGAGCGGCGCGAGCAAGCGCGAGAAGCAGCCGGTGTAAAATCTCGAGGGGCTGTTCGTCATCCTGAGGCCGCGTTCATCTGAGCGGGGGGGGGGCCTCATCATATCGGTCGACCACACGGTCACCCAGTGCGGTCTCCATCACAACTCGCCTAGCCGATCTCCTATCACGCCGGTCCTATAACGCTCAATCTTACCAAAGCCGTTAAGTCGATTCTGGAGCAGTCCGATCTCACTTCGTCGAGGGTTTGCACGTTGCGCGTAGAGTCCCTCACGGCCAGGAGCTGCATGTCCTTCAAAACCTTGTTCAGCGTGCTGGCGGTGCTCGTGTGGGTGGTCGCCATCACTTGTGGCGTGACGTTCGCGATCAGCTTCGATCAAACGCCCGGCGCTCGGAAGGACGCGCCCAGTGATTGGCCGCAAGGCACGTCGATCGAACGTTTTGCGGGTAAGCCGTCCGTGGTGATGTTCGCGCATCCGCGTTGTCCGTGTACGCACGCCAGCCTGGTCGAACTGAGAAAAGTCCTGCACCAGGCCCGACGTCCAGTCGAAGCGACCATCGTGCTCATGTATCCACCGGGCGCGCCTGAACGTTGGACGGCGACCGACCTGACTGCAATGGCATTGGAAATGCCCGGTGTACGGATTCTCCACGATCTCGACGGTCGCGCGGCGACTCGCTTTGGGGCTGAAACCTCCGGCGATGTCATGCTCTATTCCTGCGATGGGCACCTGCTGTTTCGTGGTGGTATCACCCAGTCCCGTGGGCACGAAGGTGACAACCCGGCGGCTGACTCCCTCGTGGGGTTGTTGAACGGCACGTCGTCGGGAATGTCTCAGGCACCCATCTTTGGTTGTCCACTGTTCGACGCGAAGAAGCCATAAGGACCCGTGCCGAGCACGCTTGTCAAAGGTGATCGACTTTGCCGCCGCTGGAGCTGTCGTACCATGTCAATCAATGCCCGCCAGCCCACTGACGACATCGACGAGCGCACGCGTTCGCTCGTCGGGCAGCAGCACCTGATTTTGCAGCGCCGCAACTCGAGGCTCTTCGCGGGCCTGCTGTTGGCCGAGTACATCGCCGGTGTGGTGATCGCGCTGTTCTTTTCGCCGCGCACTTGGTGGGGGCTCGACAGTTACGTTCATCCCCACGTCATCACCGCGCTGACGCTCGGCTTTGCAATCGTCTCGCTACCAGTCGCCATGGCATTGCGTTGGCCTGCCTATGCGCTGACGCATCACGTCATCGCGGCCGGGCAGATGCTGATGGCGGGCCTGCTGATTCACCTGACGGGTGGGCGCGTCGAGACGCACTTTCTGATCTTTGGGTCGCTGGCGTTCCTGGCATTCTATCGCGACTGGCGCATACTGGTGACTGCGTCCTTAGTCACCGGATTGGACCACTGGGCACGGGGCATGTGGTGGCCTCAGTCGATTTACGGTGAACTTTGGATCAGCCCTTGGCGATGGATCGAGCATGTCTGGTGGGTCGCATTCGAAGACGTCTTTCTCATCATCGCCTGCGTGCGCGGTCAGAAGGACATAACGGCACAATGCCGTCGGCAAGCGGATCTTGAAGTAGCCAACCAACTTGTAGAGGAGCGCGCCTCCACGCTCGCGTTGAACGAGCAGCGATACCACTTCATGGCCGACAACATGCCGCAGATGGTCTGGACGACCAACGCCGCCGGCCAGCAGGATTACGGCAACCAACGATGGCACGCCTACACCGGTCTGAGCCAAGCCGCCTTTAGTGGCTCGGGATGGCTGCGGGTCATCCATCCGGACGATGTGGATCGATGCAATACCCTCTGGAACACTGCGTTGGCGAGCGACAAGCCGTTCGAGATTGAGTATCGCATGCGCCGCGCCAGTGACGGCGCGTTCCGCTGGCACCTGGCCCGCGCGATGGCGATGCGCGATGACGACGGGAACGTCGTGCAATGGGTCGGCACGTGCACCGACATTGATGATGCCCGCCGCACGCAGGCCGAGCTGCGACAAGCGCACGAGATGCTCGAACATCGCGTCGCCAACCGCACCGGCGAGTTGCAGCGCGTCAACGAACAGATGAGCCGCACGCAGTCGACGCTCACGACGGTTCTCAACAGCTCGCTGGTCGGTGTGTCGGTGTACGAGTCGATCCGCGACCCGAGCGGGGCGATCGTCGACTTCCGCTACGTCATGATCAACGCGGCGGCCGAGGGACTGTTGAACAAGACGCAGGAGGAGATTGTCGGGCAGACGCTGCTGGGGCTCTTCCCCGGCGTAGCAGTCGATGGGCTCTTTGCTAAGTACGCAAAGGTTGTCGAAACGGGTCAGGCGATCCGCCACGAGCACTACTACCTGCACGATGGCATCACTGCGTGGTTCGAGGAGTCGATCGCCAAGTTCGGCGAGTCCGACGGGTTCGTCGTCACCTTTGCCGACGTGACGGCCCGCAAGCTCGCCGAGCAACAAATGCACCAGGCCAAGGAGGCCGCCGAGAGCGCCACGCGGTCCAAGACCGATTTTCTGGCCAACATGAGCCACGAGATCCGCACGCCGATCACCGCGATCGTCGGGTTCGCCGACATGATGCTCGACCCCGGGCAGAGCAAGTCGGACTGGCACGACAACCTGCAGACCATCCGCCGAAATGCGCGTCACCTGCTCGAACTGATCAACGATATCCTGGACATCTCCAAGATTGAGGCCGATCGCATGAGCGTCGAGCGCATCGAGTGCGACCTGTCGGCGCTGCTGGCCGACGTCTTGTCACTGATGAACGCGCGGGCCGGTGAGAAAGGCCTGGCGCTGACGATGACGTTTGCGTCAGCGATCCCGCGGACGATGGTCACCGACCCACTGCGGTTGAAGCAAATCCTGATGAACCTGATCAGCAACGCGGTCAAGTTCAGCCACGCCGGGACGATCGAATTGCAGGCCGAACATCAGCAGGTCGATCATGGTGGGCTTCTCTGTTTCCGCGTAATCGACTCCGGCATCGGGATGACCGAGAAACAGATCGCCGGATTGTTCCAACCGTTCACCCAGGCCGATAGTTCCACCACACGCAAGTATGGCGGCACGGGTTTGGGCCTGACGATCAGCAGGCGGCTGGCGCGGTTGCTCGGTGGCGACATCTCGGCCCAGTCGGACTACGGCCACGGGAGCACGTTCGAGGTGACCGTTGAGGCCGAGCTGCCTGCCGATGTCTCGTGGATGACAAACATCGACGACGCCACCGCGGCACGCGAGACGGACGGCAGGACCGACGAACCCGTGCGGTTGTCGGGCCGCATCCTGCTGGCCGAGGACGGTCGAGACAACCAGCGGTTCATCAGCGCGATGCTGCGGCAAGCCGGCGCCGAGGTCGTCATCGCCGAGAACGGACGCATCGCCGTCGAGAGGGTCGAGGCCGAGCGGTTCGACATGGTCTTCATGGACATGCAGATGCCCGAAATGGACGGTTACCAGGCCGCCAGCTTCTTGCGCGCAAAGGGCTACACGCTGCCCATCGTCGCACTGACCGCGCATGCGATGAGCGATGACCGCACGAAGTGCCTGCAGGCCGGTTGCAGCGATTACCTGACGAAACCGATCGATCGACAGCTCCTCGTCCGCACGGCTGCTCAGCAAATGCTCAAGGCGGCTGGCGGCTCGCCGGGGCAGATCGAAAAGCGAGCGAACCCCGTCAGCGCGTTGCAACAAGGAGCCGGCCCGACCGAGCCACTCTGCAGCTCGCTCGTGGATGACGAGGTCATGCGAGACGTCCTCGTCGAGTTCGTCGCCAACCTCTCCCACGAAGTGTTCACAATGCAGCAGGCGATGGCGCGGGGTGAACTGGACTCGCTGCGTGTTGTCGTTCATCAGTTGAAGGGAGCTGGTGGCAGTTTTGGTTTCCAAGGTATCACCGATCTGGCTCGTGCGACCGAAGCGTCCATCCATGCGGCATCGGCGGTAGAACAGGTGCGGTCGGAGGTCGAGTCGCTCATCGCGCTGGTGCGGCGCGTCGATGGTTACAACGGGGCGGCGGAGGTCTCTCATGCTCGGTAAAAAGTCCAAAGTCCTGATGATTGATGACTCGAAGATGATGCACCTTGCTGTGCGCGCACGGCTTGTCGCAGAGTCGATCGAGTTTCACTCGGCTTATGACGGCACAGAAGGTTTGCACGCGGCTCGCGCAACGAAGCCTGACCTCATCCTGCTTGACGTCGAGATGCCCGACCAGAACGGCTTTGACGTCTGCCGACTGCTGAAGTCCGACTCGTCGCTGTCATCCATCCCGGTGATTTTCCTAACCGGCATGACCGCGACCGATGACAAGATCAAAGGCCTCGACCTGGGGGCCGTCGATTACGTCACCAAGCCCTTTGATGTCGCCGAGCTACAGGCGCGGGTGCGGGCCTGCCTGCGGACGAAGGAACTGCTGGACCTGCTCGCCCAGCGAGCGATGGTCGACGGGCTGACAGGCATGTGGAATCGCGCCTACTTCGACAACCGTCTGGCGTCGGAACTGGCGCAGGTCAAACGGTCTGGTGGGGCGCTGGGCTGCATCCTTGCCGACATCGATCGCTTCAAGTCGATCAACGACACCCATGGTCATGGCTTCGGCGACACGGTCTTGCGGGGTGTGGCGCAGCTAATGCAGAACGTCAGCCGCACGGAGGACGTCGTGTGCCGCTATGGTGGTGAGGAGTTCGTCATCCTCACGCCCGGCGTTGACATGAACGGTGCCGTGCGCCTCGCCGAGCGCATGCGTGCCGCGGTGGAGGGGCATTCGTTTGTGCACAACACCCATCGGCTGCAGGTCACGTGCAGTTTCGGGGTAAGCGATGCAAGCGTGGTCGAGACGGCGATTGTCGAGGCCGCCGACAAGGCGATGTACGCGGCGAAGACGAATGGTCGCAATCGGGTCGAACGCGCGAACGTGACGACCGTGATCGAGCGCGCCGCGTAGTCCCAATTCCCGCTACGGGCTCGGTTTGGCCCGTTGTCTCTCCGCCCGCACGCGCCGCCCGTACGCCCGCAGGGTTTGCCCCGCAGCGATGGTTCGCCACACGTGTGGTGTGAACATCGACTTCATCGCTCGTGGGCTCGTCACCAACACACCGGTTGCCTTAGCGACGTTCCCAATCGCCGTCGAGAGCTTGAACGGAGCCGACACGCCCAGCGCCTCGGCCAGGTAGAGGTTGATCAGTTCCAGTTTGTTGTACGCAGGCAACCCACTCGCCCCGGCGCGAACAGCGATGCGTTTGATCTCGTTCATGCGAGTCATCCCCCCAACGGCAGTCTTGTTCTCACCGAACCATCGGAAGTGCGCCAGCTTCTGTTTCACGTACGCGAACCGCGCGCTGTTGTTCGCCATGCGCAGCCACAGGTCGTAGTCCATCGGAAAGTGCACGTCGACGTCCAGCCCACCCACTGCATCAAACGCCTTCTTCCGAAAGAAGCACGCCGGTTGGACGATGAAGTCACTGTAGTGCACGAGCCGGTGGTGGCTCCACGGTTCCAGGTGCACGCACTCTGCGATGAAGCGATCGTCCTCACCGATGTAGTCGGCATCACCGTAGACCGCGTCGACGTCCGGATGGGCTGCAAAGAATTCCCCGACGGTCCTCAGGGCGCCGGGCGCATACGTATCGTCGGAATTGAGCCACGCGATGACCTCACCCGTCGCGCGGGCCACGCCGT
>JBBRHE010000029.1:0-23721 GCA_038223165.1 Tepidisphaerales bacterium | reverse complement strand
CGCATCGAAGTTGACTGACTTAACTGCATTACGCTCCAGACATTACATGGGCTCGAAACAGGTGGGCATGTGATTTGCTACCTGAAAAACGAGTATAGCAGCGAGGCCATGGGGTCGCCAACGGGAAAATCTGATCGCGGTAGATCCCCCCTGCTCAACCCGTCAGATTAGGGGTCTTCAGCAATTATCTTGTTTTCCCGTACTGCCGTTGTATACCACCGCCCATCAAGAGTGGGTTTGCAGCAATGAGAATCGGCCGGGACGATGCGCGACCAACAACGAAACGGAACCTACTGCGATGGTAAGTGACAGCAAATTCTTCATTGAAAATCCCTCCAGTTTGGACAATTAAAGCATCACCATGCACGGCCGGTTTAGCCCTACATCAACGGAGAGCGTATAGCCGACTGCGCTACCCTGATACGCCATTTCTTGCCGAACTTCTGTTTTACCCTCGCGGATACAATTCCACCGTTGAGGTGGTTTAATGATCGGGCTGGTATAGAAAACCCACACAAGTGAGTCGGCCACAAGGCGTTGACCCGACGGACTGCGGTTGACTGTCGTGAATCGCCGAACCGCTGCGTGTTCAGACACGTATCCAGCCTTGCAAATGCTGCTTTGTGGCGTACTCTAAGTTGCAAAGCGATCGTCTTTACGTCCGATTTGTCTGACCGATAAATCGGGTTAACCGGAGACGGCAGCATAATTAAGCGTCGGCCAATGGACTGGCCGATAGTCCGAAACATCGCCAATAGGATATGTGGCGATGCATGTTTCGGGCAGGCTTGGCGCAACGCCGGGCCGCCCATGGATGGGATTCAAAAAATGGACTCGTTCCTCATTCGCGGTGGAAGTCGTCTCAAAGGCACTATCGAAATCAGTGGCAGCAAGAACTCGGCGCTGCCGATTCTCGCGGCCACGCTCATGGCGGATGGGAAAACCACCCTGCACGGGGTCCCACGCCTAAGTGACATCGATTCGATGATCAAGCTCGTCAGCGAGCTCGGCTGCGACATTCACCGTCATGACAGTGACCGCGCTGCCATCGGTGGGGGCCCGCAGCTCAACGGGCCGCTGGACATCACCGTTACCGATGAATCGAAGGTCGAAGCCCGGTATGACATCGTCAAGACGATGCGCGCCAGCATCTGCGTCCTCGGACCGCTGCTGGCCAAGCGCGGCAAGGCCATCGTCAGCATCCCCGGTGGCTGCGCAATCGGGGATCGCCCGGTCGATTTGCACGTGCGCGGCTTGCAGAAGCTCGGCGCGACGTTCCACACCGAAGGGGGCAACATCGTCGGTGAGGTGCGCGGCCGGTTGAAGGGCTGTCGCATGTACCTCGGTGGTGCGCAGGGCCCGACGGTCCTGGGCACCATCAACGTTCTGTGCGCAGCGGCGCTGGCGGAGGGGGAAACGGTCTTGGTCGGCGCGGCGTGCGAGCCGGAAGTGTGGGACTGTGCCGAAATGCTCATCAAGATGGGCGCCAAGATCAAAGGGCACGGCACACCGGAGATCCGCATCGAAGGCGTTGAATCGCTCAAGGGCATCGAACACCAGATCATCCCCGACCGCATCGAGTGCGGCACGTTCATGATGGCCGCAGCGATCACAAACGGTGAGTTAACGCTGACCAACTGCAACATGGACCACCTGATCGCCGTCGTCGATCGGTTGGACGAAATTGGCGTGAAGGTGCAGCGCCAAGGCAGCGACGCGATCGTCGTATCGAGCGCTCGCCGGTTGAACCCCGCCGAGATGACGACCCAGCCGTTCCCCGGCTTCCCGACCGACTTGCAAGCTCAATTGATGGCACTGCTCTGCCTGGCCGACGGCATGAGCGTTATCACCGAGCGCATTTTCCCCGACCGCTTTCTGCACGTTGGCGAACTGAACCGCATGGGTGCCCGCATCCGCAAGGAAGGCCCGACCGCGATCGTGCAGGGCGTGAAGGAGCTGGCCGGCGCCCCGGTGATGGCGAGTGACCTGCGCGCCAGTGCCGCGTTGGTGATGGCGGCGATGGTCGCACGGGGCGAGACGCGTATCGACCGCGTTTATCACATCGATCGGGGTTACGAAAAGATCGAACAGAAGCTCGCCGCCGTCGGTGCCGACATCGAACGCGTGAAGGAAGGCGCCGCGACGAAGACGGTCGTCGCCGTCTCCACGGTTGTTGCCGCGGCATAGCATGACGGTTCACAACAACAATGAAGAAAGCGGACGGACCGGTTGGTCCGTCCGCTTTCGTTTCTATGGCCCTCGTTGAAAAGATCGGTGAACGCCAAGACGCCAAGGACGCCAAGTGAAGAAGCGCCAAAAAATTTAATACGAAACTGGAGGATGGAAGAGAGAGGATGTGGAAACGCTCTTTCCGTGTTCCATCTTCGAATCTCCATCCTCGTTTTTACTCTTGGCGTTTCCTACCTTGGCGTTCTTGGCGTTTTGGTGTTCATCAATTCCGCCTTCCGCACAGGGCGCGGGCCCCCGTGGCACGAGGACGATCACTTCTTCAAGAAGTTCGCCAGCAGCTTTTCGCCTTGCTCGGTGAGGAAGCTCTCGGGGTGATACTGAACACCCTCCAGCGGCCAGGTTTTGTGGCGGACGCCCATGATCTCGTCTTCGCTCGTCCAACTGCTGATCTCGTACTCAGGTGGAAGCGTACCCTGACGGATGATGAGGCTGTGGTAGCGCGTGGCGGTGAACGGGTTGGGCATGCCCTCGTAGATCGTTCGGCCGTCGTGGTGGATCTGATCGGTCTTGCCGTGCATGAGCTTCGCTGCTCGCTCGACAATCGCGCCGGCGGTGAAACCGATGCACTGGTGGCCAAGGCATACACCGAGGACGGGCAGTTTCGGCCCGAAATGGCGGATGATGTCGTTGCTGACGCCACCTTCCTTGGGGGTGCAGGGTCCGGGGCTGATGACGATGTGCGTGGGTTTCAGGTCTTCGACCTGCTGCACGCTGACCTTATCATTACGAAACACCTGCATCACCAGGCCAGGCGACACCTCGCCTAGCTTTTGGACCAGGTTGTAGGTGAACGAGTCGTAGTTATCGATCAGCACGATCATGCGATGCGGATTGTAGGGCAGCGGTTCAACGGGGTAAACGAGGCGGCATGTTCAAGCGTTTCTTCCAGATTCTCGCGTTCCGACGCGACCCGCTTTGCTTCCTGGTCGACAAAGCGGCCACCAGTGACGTAGCGGCGTTTGGGCCGCTCGTGTTACTAAGCGACCCAGACGC
This sequence comes from Tepidisphaerales bacterium, assembly GCA_038223165.1. Classification (GTDB taxonomy): domain Bacteria; phylum Planctomycetota; class Phycisphaerae; order Tepidisphaerales; family Tepidisphaeraceae; genus DASYHQ01. Next base: position 20,478 of record JBBRHE010000029.1, on the reverse strand, counting down.
CATTCGCGAAGTGCTCGTCACGCAGGCGGGTAAGTTCACGAAGTCACCAGCGTTGCGCAAGACAAAAGCCACGCTGGGTGAAGGACTGCTGACCAGCGAGGGGGAGGTGCACCGCAGGCAACGCCGGACGATTCAACCCGCGTTCCACGCGACGCACGTCAGCAACACCTACGGTCAAACGATGGTCGACTTCTCAATTCGCGCGAGCAACCGCTGGGCAGACGGGCAAACGATCGACATTCACGAACAAATGACACGGCTGACGCTCGAGATCGTCGCCAAGACCCTCTACGACGCCGAGGTTGAAGCCGACCTGGAAGCGATCAGTGAGGCAATGACCGCTAGTGTTGAGATGTTCACACTGTTGATGCTGCCGATGGGGGACCTCATCGCCAAGCTGCCGTTGAAGCGCACACGCCGATTCAAGCGATCCTGGCCCGCGCTGGAGCGGACAATTCAGCGGTTTATTGATGAACGCAAGGTCGGTGGGCATCGCGAAGGTCACGATCTGCTGACGATCCTGCTGCGCGCGGCAGACCCCGAAGGGGGTGCGACGATGAGTGACAAACAGGTGCGCGACGAAGCGATCACGCTTTTCACGGCCGGCCACGAGACGACCGCCAACGGGCTGACTTTCACGTTTCACCTGATCGCGCATTACCCCGACGTGCAGGCGAAGGTCTATCGCGAGCTGACCGACGCGGTCGGTGACCGCCCACCGACGGCGGCTGACATCGATCGCTTGCCGTACACACGGGCGGTCATCAGTGAATCGATGCGGCTCTACCCACCCGTCTGGACGATCGGCCGCCAGGCGGTCGAGCCTGTACAGGCGGGGCGGTTCGCGATCGCCAAAGGCCAGATCGTGCTGCTGAGCCAGTGGGTCGTCCACCACGACGTTCGCTGGTGGCCCGAGCCGACAAAGTTCGACCCTTCGCGTTGGCTGGACAACGCCACCAACGAAGCGCGCCCCAGATACGCGTACTTCCCGTTCGCCGGTGGCCCGCGCGGGTGCATTGGTGAATCGTTCGCGTGGCTGGAGATGATCCTCGTCGTCGCGACGATTGTTCAACGCTGGCAGTTGCATCCCGAGTCGCCACGAGACGTGGCGCTGGCACCGAGCATCACGCTAAGGCCGCGCGACGCGGTCAAGGTACGCGTGACTCATCGGGCCTGACCGGCTTTCCCGTACCACGGGCGGCCGCCCATGTCTTCGCATTGAATGCAAAGGATAATCACGGGCGAGCCGCCCGTGGTGCGGGCGGAGGTTGCAACTAGAGGGAACGCAGCGCCTTGACGTTCCGGCGCAGACGTTCAAGATCGCGTCACCATGCATTGGCTCGAACGCGTGTTTCCTTCCGGTTCCGTCTCCAGTGGACTGGCGATTCTTTCGCTGACAATCGTGCTGGGGCTGATCCTCGGATCGATCAAAGTGCGCGGTGTCAGCTTTGGCGTTGTGGCGGTGCTGTTCGTCGCGCTGGCGATGAGCTGGCTGGGGTTGACGATCGAAGATTCCGTCCTCGGGTTCATGCGCGATTTCGCCATGATCCTGTTCATCTATCCGATCGGCTTGCAGGTTGGCCCGAGTTTTTTCTCGTCGTTACGCGCCGAAGGGTTGCGGCTGAACCTGTTTGGACTGTTGGCCGTGGCGCTGGGGGCGATCTTCACGGTCATCATCGTGCTCGGCGCGGACCTGCCGCGCGAGTTGGCGCATGGCTTGTACACGGGTGGGTTTGCAACGACGCCGGCGTTCGCTGCCGGTGAAGAAGCGATCCGCGACAAGCTGTCGTCAGCAGAATCGCGCGCCGCTGCGCTGCAGTTGGCATCGTCGGTTTACGCGGCGGCGTACCCGTTCGGGCTGCTCGGGCCGATCCTACTTGTCCTTCTGTTCCGCATTATGTTCCGCGCTAACGTCGACAAGGAGCTGGCCTCTCTGCGCGAGGCCGAGCTGGCCAAGCGCCCACCGATCGAGACGATGGACATTGAGGTCACGCGCCCGGAACTCGAAGGCACACTCGTGAAGGACCACACGGTGTTGCAGACGCACCGTCTGGTGCTGTCGCGTGTGCAGCGGGACAATGTCATCACGGTTCCCAACGCCAACACACAGATTCACGTTGGCGACATTTACCGGGTGGTTGGTCCGCGCCAGTCACTGGACAAGCTCGTCGAGTATGCTGGCCGCAAGCGCGCGATGGACGTGAAGACGGCTGTCAGCGACGTTGTGCGGGAAGTGATCGCGTTCACCGACAAGCAGAACCTGGGCAAATCTCTCCGCGAGTTGGACTTGACCAAACGCTTTGGCGTGACGATCGCGCGGGTCACCCGTGCAGGTATCGACCTGAGCCCAACCGCGTCACTCCGATTGCGATTCGCCGATCAATTGGTGGTTATCGGTCCGTCCGCGGGTGTGCAAGGCGCAGCGGTGGAACTCGGCAACTCGGTCGAGCAACTGAATCGATCCCAGTTGATCCCCATTTTCCTGGGCATTGGCCTGGGCGTGCTGGTTGGCAGCATCCCGTTTGCGTTACCCGGCTTAAGCAGTGGCATGCGCATCGGTTTAGCCGGTGGACCCATGCTGGTCGCGATTGTGTTGTCGCGCTTGGGACACGCCGGACGAACGGTCTTTTATATGCCTGACAGCGCGATGTCGTTCCTGCGCGACTTTGGCATGGCGGTCTTTCTGGCGTGCGTCGGGTTGCGGTCGGGAGCACAGTTTTTCGACCTGATCCTGCATGGCAACGGTCTGGCTCTGATGGGTTGGGCAGCCATCGTCACCCTGGCGCCGATGCTGATCGTGGGTTTTCTGGCCCGGTGGACCTGCAAGATGAATTACCTCACGATCTGCGGCTTGACCGCCGGCGCGATGACCAGTTCACCGACATTGCTGTTTACGAATGAGTACAGCAAATCGAATGTCGCGTCGGTGGCGTACGCGACGGTTTACCCGCTCGCGATGCTGGGTCCGGTGTTTTTCACGCAGTTGATCGTGGCGCTGTTGCTGTAGGGGTTGTCCGTGGTCCGTTGCTGCAGACTCGACCTTGCCTGATCTTCAGCAACGGACAACGGACACAGACATGGCACAACGTGTCACATACGACCCCCCGTGCCGTCCGCTCGCGTTTTGCCCCGTCTGCCCGTTCGCCTATACTCGCTAGCGATGTTACGCCGTCGAAAAACGCGAGAACTTGCGATGCAGGTGTTGTTCCTTTGGGATACCGAGGGGGCTTGCAGCGCTGCACAGGCTCAGCAGGTCGTCAACGACGGCACCGAGGACGATATCATCCGCCGGGAAGCCGTCGCGATGGCGCAGGGCGCCTGGGACGGGCGGGCCATTGCCGACAAGTGGGTTGAACGGCTGGCACCGCAGTGGCCGGTTCGACGGCAACCGTCGGTGGATCGCAGTTTGCTGCGACTGGCCGTCTGGGAGATGACCGCCACCGACACGCCACCGAAGGTCATCATCGACGAAGCGGTCGAGCTGGCGCAGGAGTTCTCCACCGCCAACAGTTCGTCGTTCGTCAACGGGGTGCTGGACTCTGTGTTGAAAGAGCGCGTCGCACTGACCGGGGAAGGAAGCCAGGAGCCAGGAGCCGCAAGCCAGAAGTAAAAGGCGACGGCGAACATGGCTTTTCCCATTCTGGCTATTGGCTTCTAACTTCTGGCTCCTTCCCATGCGATTTTTCTCCAAAACCCTCGACAAGCTCAAAGGCGCCTTGAAGAAGACCGCCGAGGTCTTGAACACCGATGTGCGCACGCTGTTCATTCCCGGACGGCAGATCGACGACGCGTTTTTGGCCGAGATGGAGGAAAAATTCATCCGCGCCGACATGGGCGTGAAGAACGTGACCGCGATTGTGACCGCGGTGCGCGAGCGCTGGCGGTTGGGCAAGATTAAGAATGCGTCCGACGCCGAGGGTGTGGTTCGTGAACAACTGTTATTGAACTGGCCGACGGGTGATACGGAACTGAAGTTTACACCGACCGGGCCGACGGTCATCCTCGTCGCGGGCATCAACGGCGCGGGCAAGACGACGAGCATCGCCAAGCTCGCGCATCTGTTGAAGAACGAGATGGGCAAAAAGGTCATGGTCTGCGCCAGCGACACCTTCCGCGCCGCGGCGGTCGACCAGTTGACGATCTGGAGCCAGCGCATCGGCGTCGAGATCGTGAAGCACAAGATGGGTGCCGACCCCGCAGCGGTCGCGTACGACGCCTGTGAAGCCGCCAAGACGCGCGGCATCGACGTCCTCATCGTCGACACCGCCGGTCGGTTGCACACGCAGGACCATCTGATGCGCGAGCTGACCAAGATCCGCGACGTGGTCGCTAAACGCATCGAAGGCGCGCCGCACGAAGTGCTGCTCGTCATCGACGCGACCACCGGTCAGAACGGTGTATTGCAAGCGAAAAACTTCCAGCAAGCCATCGGTGTCACCGGCATCATCCTCGCCAAACTCGACGGCACCGCCCGTGGGGGGGTAGTCGTGTCGATCAAGGAACAACTCAAGATCCCCGTCAAATTCATCGGTCTCGGAGAAACGCCCGAGGACATCGAAACCTTTGACCCCAAACGATTCGTCGACGCCCTCTTCGGCGAAAAAGCCGCGTGATCCACCGTGGCACGGGCGTCCCGCCCGTGGAGCGGCGGTACTCCGTCGTGTCGGATGGTTCACCGTCCGAACCAACGAGCGCAAGCGATCTTCTCCTTCGCCTATTTTAGCGTTTCGTAGTTCCCTCGCTGGCGCGATTGTTTTCTCGGATGGAATACCATCCGACGTGCGTGCATAAACGCCTCATGGGCGAGACGCCCATGCTACGGTAGTGGGGGCAACGTCATCGCCTGTCGTTTGCCGGTTTGAAAGGGTTCGACCCGTAACTGGCCATCGCGGCCCATGATGATGGTGATCGCGCCACACTCGTTGGTGCGATAGAGCGCACGGTCGCCGATGAGGGTTTCGAAACGGCGTTGCTTGTGTGACAACGTACGGTCGTTGCTGCTGAGGACCGCAACCGGATCGACAGCCGCGACGAACGCAGCGGTCAGGCGTTCGCTGCTGCCGTGATGCGGCGCGATGAGGACATCGGCCTTGAGCTTCTCCGGTTCCATCAACAGTTCGGCCATCGCGAGATCCTGGATGTCGGCCGGGAAGAGGACGGACCGTCCGCCGTGCGTCAGTTTCAGGACGACGCCACTGTCGTTGTCCGGTAGCGAAGTCTCGTTTGCTCGTGGCCAGAGAATTTCGACGCGCGTATCCCGACCAAGCGGCATCACATCCCCGCGCGCGACAATACGTGGCGGGCGCTCGAGGGCGTCGAGCGTCGTCAGCAAATTCTCCACCGCAGGGTCACCCGGCGCGTTGGCGGCCAACGGGCTGCCGGTCAGAACTTCACGCACACCGTAGATGCTGACGACCTCACCGACGGCGCTGATGTGGTCCATGTCGCCATGGCTGATGAAGACTGAGTCCAGTTCTGTTCGGCCGGCGGCGTGGAGGAACGGGCCGAGACATTTGCGCCACAGGTCGGTCAGCGAGGTCGAGCCGGCATCGACGAGCGTGGTGCGCCCGCCGGGTGGTTCTATGACGGCACATTGGCCGGCGCCGACAGACAACAGCGAGATGCGCAGGTCGTCGCGCGTCTGAACGCGTGCGAGCACGGCTTCACGCACAGGGATGGCAAGGATCGCGCCGTAGGACAGGATGGCCAGAAAGATCAGCATCCACCGCACGCCCGGCCGTGTTCTCGCAAACACGGAAAGCAACAGCAGCAGGTAACAGGCAGTCAACAGATACCAAGGTGGCGCAGGCAGTGGCACGTTGGCACCGGGGAAGGCGTCCATCCAGCGCAGCAGCCATCGCATCGATTCGACTGGCCACGCAGCCATCTCCGCCCACGCGCCGGCGGCGCTGGGCCAGACGAGCGTGAGCAGGACCTTCATCAGGCCCAGGATCAGCGCGAAGAAGACCGGGATGCCCAACACGATGCTGAAAGCAATGGCCCATGGATTGATCTGCCCGAAATGCCACGCCACCAGCGGCATGGAAACAAGCCACGCGACGATCCCCGTCACGATCGTCGCGAAGACTTGGCCGTCGATCCATCGCCCGGTGGCGGCCAGCACGCCGGGCCGCTGGGGGGCGAGCATCATGTCGCGGTCGCGCAGGCCGGTCATCATGCGCGTGAACGCCGGTGTCAGCAGGATCAGGCCAAAGACCGTGCCGAAGCTCAGTTGAAACCCCGGCGCGTAAACGTCCAGCGGATGCCAGACCAGCATCGCGATGGCGGTCAGTGAGAGCAGTTGAACGCCATCGACGCTACGACCCCCCGCGATGCCGATCGCGAACATCGCGCACAACAACACCGATCGCACGACCGGTGGCGATGGCAGCGCCACCGCGCCGTAGAGCAGGACGAACCCCGTCGTCACGATCGCGGTCGTGCGCGGATACAGGCGAATCAGACGACAAAGGAAAAAAACGACCGCCCCGAGGACCGCGACGTGCAGGCCACTGATCGCCAAATGGTGACTGGTGCCCGTGCGTTTGAATTGATCCTGGATGTCGCGCAGTTCCGGGTCACTGTCACCGACCAGCAGCGCCCGCAGTAATGCGTGGTCGATCGACCGCATCGGGTCGAACCCCGCTGCCAGGAGTTGACGCACGCGTGCGCGAAGTCGATCGAGCGGGCCTGGTGAACCGTCCGAAATGATAGCGATGTTGTCCGCGTGGGGAACGGTGAACGATGCGAGAACGCGCTGTCGTCGATAGTAGGTTGCCCAATCGAACTGACCGGGGTTGGACGCCGGTGCCGGACGTTGCAACTTGCCGAGCACTCTAATCGTCTGGTCGATCGCGAGCCGTGGGTGAGGTTGTTCGATCTGGACGAGCACGTCACCCGTGGCGTCGCGCCAACCGTCCCAGGTCTTCACACGGGTAACCCGTCCGGTGGTGACCTGCCGGGGGGGAATAGGCCGCATCGCGCCGGGTGGTCCCACGAGCACGCGTGGCGGGGCGATGATGCGCATTTCCAGTTGCGCCAGGCGAGGTCGTTCGGTGCTGTATGAAGCAATGTCTGATGCGGGCCAATAGAACGCCGACAGTTGCGCAATGGTGATGCCGGTCGTGATGACCGCAACGGCGAGCAGCAACGAAGAAATCGATCGCTTTAGCGTGAGCCCACTTGCGATGAGGCAAACCACCGACAGGGCCAGCAACGCAAAGGGTCGGTGGGGAAAAATCGGATGGAGTCCGATTCCCAATACGAAAAAAACCACGACCCACAACGCGGGGCGGCGCGAGACCGCGTCGTGCCAAGTTGTTGGTCGTAGCGCAAAAAGCATCGCGCAGCCAGTTTACCGGCTGGGCTCGCTTTGCCGGTTACTTGCCTAAAACCTTCAACAGGATGAACACGATAATCGCTAATCCGAATCCACCCCCGACCAGCCAGACCAGAAACGCCCATCCTGCGGCGGCAAGAGGGAGAACTTCGGCAATCATGGGAACCATAAGAATCTCCGGTTGATGGGTCGAAGTTCACCTTGCAAAGGGAATGCCAACAGTTGGGTGCGGTGGAATCAGACCTATTTGAAGCAAAAGAGCAGCCCGACCAAACAGAATGGCCGGGCTGCTCGGGAAAGTTGAGTTTGCGAATTCGGACGGATCGCGACGTTACGCGGTGACGGTCTTGCGCATGCGGCGATACCCGATCGCGGCGATCAGGCCGGTCAATGGTGCCATCAACAGAGCAGCGGGGACCGGGATGGCTACTGGTGCGTTGGTGATCGACAGGCCTGTCACCAGACCTTCGACCCCGATGTCACCGATAAGAGTGCCTTGGCCGGTCGCCAGGTCGATCGAATACAGACCTGAGTTGATGCCGTTGGTGGTCAGCGAGGCATAGGACGCATCACCTAAAAGGTCAAAACCACCGACACCGAGGACGTCGACGCCCAGCGACCCCACCGTCCCGAGCACACCGGTGTTATTCGCCTGGGTTGCAAGGACGTCGCGGTTGGCGTCGATGCCGAACAATTGGGTCGACGCAGCGCCCGCGACGTTATTCGTGTACGCTGACGCGAAGACCGCAGGGTCGAGACCTTCGTTGACATCACCGGCGGGGTAGAACACTTCAACGGTCGCAGCGACATTGGCGTCACCGGTGTCGGGGTTGGCAACGAGGTTCTGGTTCGAGCTGCCGACGACGCGCACGCGGTCGATTACCGGGTTAAAGTCGAACCCGAACGACGCGTCGTCCAGCGGGGTCGTGAAACCGGTGCCGACCTTGGTCGCTGCGCCGGTGCCAGTGTTGATCGTGTAAAGATTGCTGCCACTGCCCAACCCGAACAGTATGCCCGGAGCGGCGGGGCGGAAGTCGATCCCGAGGATCGATTCGCCTGCCTCCAAGCCACTGATCGCGACGTTCGATTCGATCGCGCCAGGCGTGTCAGAGTCGAACGACAGAAGGTTGCCTGCACCCGTCGTCGCAAAAATCGTGACGCCAGCGAACAGCGGAGTGCTGATCGCGACGGCACCCACAGCCGACAAAGCGGCTAACCGAGAGAAACGCATAACTGCCTCCTTCAAACAAACTGAGATCTGTGAGCCGGGATACACTCCGGCCTTCACAAACTATTTTCTATCCCAGGCCGTGTTTAGCGCGGATGGGCGAAATTTTCACTTTGAGTGAATGAAGCCAAAAAGGTTGGAGGAGGAGGTTGAGCTCGGTGCGCTATGGAGTGAAACGCCGGCCTGGTCACATAAGCGACCAGGCCGGCGGGCGTTAAAAGGTCATTTCCTTTACTCGGAACGGGATTTGATCGTCTGGCTATCGCGCGTACTCGACGCTGCGCAGTTCGCGGATGAGCGTGACCTTGATCTCACCAGGGTACTGCATCTCGTCCTCGATCTTCTTGGCAATGTCACGGGCAAGTTTGGCGCTGATTTTGTCGTCAACGAGCTTGGCATCGACGATCACCCGCACTTCGCGACCGGCCTGGATGGCGTAGGCCATGCGGACCCCTTCAAACTCCAGCGCGATGGCCTCTAAATCCTGCAGGCGCTTGATGTAACGCTCGAGGCTCTCTCGCCGGGCACCCGGTCGACTGGCGCTGATCGCGTCGGCGGCCATGATGATCGGGGTGTAGGGGGTCGTCGCGGGGACGTCACCGTGGTGACCCAACGCCGCGTTCAGCACGGCTTCAGACTCGTTGAACTTCCGCAGGAACTCCATGCCGATTTGCGGGTGACCCCCTTCGGTCTCGTGGTCCATGGCTTTGCCGATGTCGTGCAGCAACCCACACCGCCTCGCGAGCACCCCATCAAGGCCGAGTTCGCTGGCCATCACCTGCGCCAAGTAAGCCACTTCCAAACTGTGCTTGAGAACGTTCTGGCCGTAGCTCGTCCGGTAGCCAAGTCGTCCGAGCAGGGGGATGATCGGCTTGGCGATGTTGGGGAGGTTGGCTTCCTGCACCGCTTCCTTGCCGATCCGGATCAACTCGTCGTCCATCTCCTTGTTGGTGCTGGCGACGATTTCCTCAATGCGAGCCGGGTGGATTCGGCCGTCCTGAACGAGCTTTTCAAGACTGATACGGGCCACTTCTCGCCGCACCGGGTCGAAGCAACTGACGACGACCAAACCGGGCGTGTCGTCGATGATGACGTCGACACCGGTCGCTTTTTCAAAAGAACGGATGTTGCGGCCCTCGCGACCGATGACACGACCTTTCATATCATCCGACGGGATTGCGACGGTGCTGACCGTGTGGTCGCTCGTCTGCTCGGCGGCGTAGCGCTGGATGGCCTGGATGATGATCTGGCGGCTCTTTTCCTTGGCCTCTTCCTGGGCGTGTTCGACCGACTTCTGGATGATCTCACCGGCCTCCTGCTTGCACTCATCCTCGATCCGCCGCAGGAGCATCTCGCGCGCCTGCTCGGGGGACATGCCGGTCATGTGCAGCAACCGGTCACGCTGTTCCTTCAGCACTGAGGTCAGCTCGGTTTCCTTCTCGACCATCACCTTGTCGCGACTGGCCAGTTTGACGTCGAGCGCGTCGAGGTTGCGTTCCTTCATCGCCAGCGTGTCTAGCTTGCGATCGAGCGTGTCTTCACGCTTGGTGAGGCGCTGTTCTAAGCCTTTGAGCTCGTTGCGCTCCGAGTCCAAGTCTTTTTCCGACTGTTCTTTGCGCTTGAGCGCTTCCTGCCGAGACGCCAGTTCCATCTCCTTGGCCTTGGTTTCCCCTTCCCGGACGCCGGCGTCGCGGAGGCGACCCGCTTCGTCCTTGGCCTGGCGGACCACATTGCTCGCGGTGAACTTCAAAAAGCCGAACAGCCCGATGGCGCCGACGACAAAACCAATCACGATTCCAATGACGTATTCCATGATGCCTTTCCCCACGGTCGTGAGCGCAACTACAATGGCGCACGACACAAACATCTCTTGCGGATCGGGGAAGGTGAGGCAACGACTGAGCGCAGCGCAGCCGACGAAGGTTCAGCGAAATTCGCAGAACGGTCGGTCGGTGGACTGCATCGGGAATGTGGGTGGAGCGCGCGAAGACCGAGCTTTCAGGTAGATCGGTCGTTGCCGTGCAACGGTGTCCGTCAGTGTGACCCAGAAGGTGCGCTCACCCAACACATCAGGCAAACGCCGGTCACCGCGACGGGCAAGGCCAGACAAAGCCGCCATCATCGCCAGCGCGACCGTCAAGACGGTTGCCAGCATGAAGATGAACCACTCGGTCGGCACGGAAGAACTCCGGGGAAGAACCACGTTCTCGTCAAACCGCAGCGAACTGGGGACTTCCCCTGATCGCTGCGGACAATCGTTTCCTACACCAAGGCCGATCCATCCGCACGGATCGACCCTCCGCCTGTCCTACAGAACGACAGACGTAAACTTCAACGAATCTTAAACATATTGCGCGGTCAGGACAAGCATCCGTTTTCGATTGCGTGGTCCGCGCGAACGGCTCACGGATTTCCTCATCTCCTTACCGGGAATAGACTTATGGTTTGCCAGATGCGCCAAATTTGGGCACTCGTCCATTCCACCCTTACTTTTAGTGACGCCACTTGTGGCGGGTTCTCTTTCTTACCTCATGCATCGGACCCTGCGCGCCCGATCAGCAGGCACGGTTGATTACAATGATGCCCGGCGTTTTTACCCGTGCCACGGATCTTCTCCGCGTACCATGACGGGAGTGATGAGTTAAAGGAATAACGCGATCGAACGGGAGACAGACACCATGAACACGAAACGATTGACGATGTGGACAGTCGCGCTGGCGATGCTGATCGCGCCGGCGTTCGCGCTGGCGCAGGTGCGCGATGACGGTGGATTTTTCTCACCTAAAGCCGTGGCCAAAGCGAACGAGGAGATCGCGCTGCTGAAGAAAGAGCGCGGCAAGCAACTGGTCATCGAGACCTATTCAACAATCCCCGCAGCGCAACGCGCGGACTTGGACGCCAAGGGCCGGCAGAAGTTCTTCGCCGACTGGTCCGGCCAGCGGTTTGCCGAGCAGCGTCTGAATGGTGTGCTGGTATTGTTGACGAAAGACCCGCGTTACATCCACGTCAAAGGTGGGACGGAAACGGACATCGAAGCGTTCAATAGCGCCGATGCAAACCGGCTGCGTGAGACGATGACCGCCGGCTTTAACGCGAAAGACTTTGACCGCGGGTTGCTGGATGGTGTAGCGCACGTGCGCCAGACGATGGACGCACGCGCAACCGGTGGACCTGTCGGTGCCACGAGTTCAACCCAGCAGCCAGGCGCCACTGCCGCGCCGGTGCCCACGCCGGATATCAGCAAGCAGAACGAAGGAGGAATCTCAATGGTGACGATTGTCATTCTGGTTGTTGGCGCGTTCATTCTGTTCAGCCTGTTCCGTCGACTGTTCGCTGGTCGACAGCAATATCAGCAGCCGCGCTATGGTGCGAACCAGAACCAACCGGGTGACCCACAGCAGCAGGGTTACGGCCAGCCTGGCTATGGCCAGCAGGGTGGTGGTGGGTTTGGTCGCGGGCTCGGTGGTGGTTTGCTCGGTGGGCTGGGTGGGATGTTCCTCTACGACCAACTCTTCCGCCGCGACAACGCCGCGCATGGCAGTGACGCGACCCAGCAGGGTGGCGCGGGCACGCAGGACCCATCCAACACCGGTGGCCAGTTTAGTGGGGACGACCAGGGACAAACGTTCTCCGACTCAGGTGGCAGTTGGGGCGACAGTGATGGTGGCGATTCGGGGGGTGGCGATTCGGGCGGTGATTTTTAGACGGTCCGGCAGTCTGCCTCGCAACTCGATTCGGTTGACAAACAAGCACGCACGAAGTGACGAGAATCGTCCACTTCGTGCGTGCTTCTTTTTCGACATCAGCACCGCCCGCTAGAGCATCGTCACTATGAACAGAGCGTGTCATCCCGAGGGGAGCCGAAGCGACCCGAGGGATCTCGACCCGGCAAAACTATTTGGACCGTCGAGATCCTTTAAGTCGCTTCGACTCCCTTCGGGATGACAACTTGGCGCGCGTATGCTATGGATGGTTTGAAGCTGCTCGCAACGCATTCTTCATTCACGCGCCTTGGCTTTCTCTGGCTGCGGCTCATTGGTCGCCGCCGCCGCCGCACGTCGCTTTACTTGAGCTTGTTCGGGTTGATCGACCGGCGCGACACAGCTTGAAAACGCCGCAAGCAGTTCCTGCGCCGATGCAAGCGTCTTGTCGCTCGGCATCTGCTTGCCGACAGCGATCGCTCGCTTTCGCAGTTGCGAAAACTCGGCCGCATCGGCGATCGGCGCCCGGCGATAACTTTTGGCGTTGGGTGACAATTCTGACGCCGCCTTTTTCGACCACGCGACACGGCTCTTGAGTGACGGGTGGTCGCTCATGCTCTCGTTGGTTGTGTCGAGCCCCATGTCGGCCATGCGTTGGAAGAAGTTCCCGAACTTCTGCGGGTCCCAGCCGGCCCTCACGTAAAAGCGGAAGCCGTACTTGTCGGCCTCGGCTTCATCCTCGCGCGTGTAACCCATGCCGAGATATTGGCCCGCGAGCATGCCGACACCGGCGCCGACGGTGCCGTACTGCAATGCGCCTTCGGCCTTGTTTTGCGAGTAACCCACTGCCGCCCCGGCGACGCCCGCAGCGGCGGCGCCGGCGAGCGTGGCCTGCTGGCGACGCATGCCGCCTTGCACATGGCGACAATAGATGTGCGCATATTCGTGCGCCACAACAGCGGCAAGCTCATCTTCAGTCTCACATTTTTCCATCAGCGACGAATAGATGTACACATGGTTTCCACCGGTCGTGAACGCATTGAGCGTCTCGCTGTTCACAAGGTGAAACTCGATGTTCTTAAACATCCACGACGTGTCTTCACCCTTGCGGTGCGCGCTGGGCGCGAAGTCTGGATTCTCATTTGTCGCTTTCTGCGCTGCTGCAATCACGCGATCGCCCACTTGCTGCAGGTATGCGCTGAGTTGCCGGTCGGTCATCACCGCAGGCTTGATCTGACCGTGCGCGCCACTGGCCTGGCTGATGACCTGCTTGTCACCAGCGCATCCACCAACTACCCACAACAACCCCACCACCGTGACGACAGCCGTAAAGCGAGACGCGCGCGATCGAGCGAGTGAGAACATGGGCAAACCTCTCTCAACGTGTAAACGACGGACGACACCGCCGGTGAACTATTTCAAGAACAATCGTAACGGCACGATCCCGAAACGAGCAACGGCAGACTTGCCTGCGTGCGGGCTCAAGCGGCACAGAAGCAAGAGGGCGCGGATTGAAAAATCCATGACGTTTCGAGTCGATGAGGTACAGGTGCACACCGATACCGTTGCGAGGGGCGCGAGTGCTGTGCAGCCAAACTGACCGCCCGCAAGAATTCCTTCGCAACCGATCGTTGCGGTCCAATACCCCAACTCATGGTGCGTTAGCGTGGTTACAACACGACGCTCATGCGCTCCGGTGCGACAGACCTGAATGTCGGTGCGACACGGGTGTAGAACCGAGCGTCAACCGACCGATGCAACGGTCTCAGATTGGACGCTCGCCGACGACACGTGGGTGCCGGCCGAACAGCGAGGTCAATACTGAAAACAAACGCAGGGACGACGATGGTGTCTACCCTGCCCCCGAGCGGAGGACTCGAAAAATGGTTAGCTGTAACAACGATACGATGCGCGTCGTCGATGGCGTCAAACGGTACGAAGAGGAACAACTGTTTGAAGAAGACATGCGGGCGCTGCTGAACATGGTGCGCCCCAACCGCCGTGAGCGGTTGATGGGCTGGAATGAACATCGCACGGGTGGCGCGCACTTCCGAGCGACGATCTCCTGGTCCGAACAGTTCACAACGCCCGAGTCAGACGAGCGGTTCACGATCCCGCAGTTAGCGGACGTGCTCGAAGCGATCCTGATCGGCTCGGTGCGCTCGGAGCTCGACCTACCCTTAAACGAGGAGTTTGACCTCTACCGTGGTGTGGTGCGCGAGCTGTACAAGCGCGTGAACGAGAGCCAGTCGTCGTACGAATAACGTCAAAGCGAGGGGCCGGGCAGACGGAGTGGAATCCGTATCGCCCGGCCCCTGTTCTTTCCGATAAGAAGCGAGGTGACAACACCATGGCGACCCAACGAACCACCCCCAGGCAACCGCAACCCCGCCGCCGACGCCGCACCAAGGCCGACCGCGCGCTGGTCGCGCACCTGGGCGACCTGCTACGCCAAGGTGCCGACCTCCGCCATCGCAAAGCCCGCCGCACCCGCGCCGCGATCAAGGTGCGGTCGTACGAGAACGATCTGAAGCTGCAGGTTGCGATCGAACGATTGATCGACGAACTGCATATCACGATGTGATAAGCCCGCGCTTTCCGTGGCATGGGCGTCTAGTGGGCGTTACGAAAACGGGAACAACCACAGAGGACACGGAGAACACAAAGATCACAAAGAAATGTTTTTTTGCTCAGTGTCCTCAGTGTCCTCTGTGGTCGCATTTTCCGTCTTTTCAACTGCGCTGCAAAATACCCATACTAAAGCGGGGGATCAGACCGCGGATCCGACTTCAAACCCTGGCGTACCTGAATTCGGTCGCAGGCGTCGCAGAATGCGTAGCACGGCGCTGACCAGCACCACTGCGGTGCAGGCCAGCATCGCAACAATCAGGGTTGCCTGTAGTGCTGAGTTGAACATCAGCACTCCACTGCGCGTGCCGGGCTCCTTGTTCCATTGCAGCAGGAACCCACCGATCTGACTGTTCAACAGCATGACCGCCGCGGTGCTTGTCGTGCCAAGCACGCCGCACAGCGGTAGTCCGGTCACCCACAGGTAGCGGGCCTTACCGATGTTGACGAGATAACAGCTGGCGATCGCCAGCGCGATGACGGCCAGCATCTGGTTGGCCACGCCGAACATGCCCCAGATGGTCGCGAAGTTGTCGCTGCCCAGGAAGTAAGCCCAGCCGACGACGATGAGCGCGGTTGCGATGAAGCTCGACACCCACCAGTCGGTCTGGCCAAACTTCGGATGGATGATTTTTCCACCGATCTCCTGCACGAGGAATCGGCCGACGCGCGTGCCGGTGTCGATCGTCGTCAGGATGAACAGCGCCTCGAACATGATCGCGAAGTGATACCAGTATTTCCAAAGGCCATCGACGAACGCCTGCGACCCACCAGCGATCTTCTGCGCGATGCCATCAAAGATGTGGGCCATGCCGACCGCGAGCGTCACGGCGCCACCCGTCCGGCCGCGCAGGGATTCCTGCGTGCGCTCTTCGTAGACGTTCAGGTGGTCGACATCGGCACCGATCTCGACGAACTTATCGTGGTACGCCGGCACCGCACCGAGGTCGGTGTTCATGGCGTAATAGTCACCGACGGGCAGCGTAGCCGCCGCGATCATCGCGACGACGCCGACGGTCCCTTCAATCAGCATCGCGCCGTACCCGATTACCCGGGCATCACCTTCCTTTTTGATCATCTTTGGCGTCGTGCCGCTCGACACCAGCGCGTGAAACCCACTGATCGCGCCACACATAATAGTGATGAACAGGAACGGGAAGATATGCCCGCGCACGACCGGCCCACCGTTCTGGAAGACCGGGTTGAACGCAGGCGCTTCCAGCTTCGGGTTGGCGATGAAGACGCCGATGATCAGAATCGCGATCGTGCCAATCTTCAGGAAGCTCGACAGGTAATCGCGCGGGCAGAGCAGCACCCACACCGGCAACACCGACGCGATGAATCCATACGCCGCCATCGCCCAGGTGACCTGCGTGTCGGTCAGATTGAACCAATGCGCGAACTGCGAGTTAGCGACATAACCACCGGCAAACGTCGCGACGAGCGTGAGCGCCGCGCCGACCAACGACGCCTCGATGACGTGACCCTTGCGGATCCTATACATGTAAAAACCGACGAAGAGCGCGATCGGGATCGTCGCTGCGATCGTGAATGTCCCCCAGGAGGAACCGGGGACGAGGCGCGTCACACCGGCCGGTAATACGAACGATCCGTTAGCGTCCGGCGTGATCGCGTTGACCTTCGCGTTGGTCAGCGAGAGCGTGAACGACTCATTGATCGTCATCCGCTGTTGGCCGTCGTTCCATTCCAGTTGCGAGCCGGGTGGAACGATGTAATCGACGTGTTCGCGTCCGCCTGCCTCGCTATACAATTCGGTCATCGTCCCGTTCGCAGGCATTACAAGACGGCTCCCGGCGGGATAGGTGACGGCTTCCCCACCCAGTGCCTTCACCACGACCTTCCCCAATCCCGCCATCGCAATAATCAAGATAAACAGGATCGCGATGCTCGCCGCGACACCGGCGGGCTTGCCGACGTCGCTTAACGCGATCTGTGCAAGACTGCGACCATCCCGCCGCAAACTCGCTGCGAGGATGATGAAGTCCTGCACCGCGCCGGCGAGGCACACACCGATCACAATCCACAACAGCCCCGGCAGATATCCGAACTGCGCCGCCAGCACCGGGCCGATCAACGGGCCCGCGCCACTGATGGCCGCAAAATGGTGACCGAACAGCACCCACTTGGGGGTCGGGTGGTAATTCTGCCCGTCGTTGAACCGATAGGCCGGCGTCTGGCGGTCGTTGTCGACCGAGACGACCTTGCCGGCGATGAACGCGCTGTAATAGCGATACATGATCGCCATCACACAAAGAATGCCGAGCAGCAAAGGCATCGCATGCATGAACAGGTGGCTCCGGAAATAATTCTAAACTGTGTCGGTCGACAGGCGGCGGGAGTCTACCGGAAATCTAAGGCGTCGAATATGGGGGAGGAGACAAGGGCGTGAGCGATGCCACGGTGTCATCCCGATGGCAGCGGCAGCGACGCGAGCAATCTCGAAAAGAGTTGTCATCCCGAAGTGAGCGGTAGCGACCTGAGGGATCGCAGTGGTCGATGCATCCGGACCCACCAGATTCCCTCCGGCATTGCGAGGATCGCGACGTTACGTTTGACGCCAATCCTCTATAGCCGATGGACGGGCGACCGTAAGTCATCGATTGCGCAAAACGTGTTCACGGCGCGCACTGACTTCAAACACGAAAATCCCGCACGGGTCGATCGGGAACTCGGAAACAGTCGCGTTTCGGTCACGTGGCGCGCACCAGTCTGGGACTGGACGACAGGCTCCATCATCGGGGCGGCGCCACGCAGCGTGTTCACGAGGCGAAAGTCCCAGAATGTCCCAAAATATCCCAAGAAGCACACTTGCTGCTGCCCCAACTGACCGCCGTCAACCGCCACGATGCGCATGGCGGATCAGGCCAGATCGTGGTGCAAAATGGTGCAGATGGGTGCAACTTCGGGGATTTTTGCTTACCCAAACCGCCGTGCCACAGAGGTGGGGAAAAACCACCGGTCGGCACGCGCGAACTTCCCGTCCTTACTCCTCGCCCAACTCCTCGCGCAGCGTTTCATCCGTGCATTGTGGGTCGACGGTTCGGCAGGCGTTCGTCAACACATCCGCGATGCCTCGGAGTTTTGTCTGCCACACCGCCGGGTCGACGTCGCGCGGGGTCAGTTGGGTGAACTCGTTGCAGAGCAGGACCATGCGCAGCAGGTGCTTGAAGAGCATCCCTTCCTGTTTCACGACGTCGCGCGAGCGGACGAACTTGTCGAAGTCCCCGCCATGTTCGATCAAATCACCGGCGGCCCAGACGGGCGAGACGAACAGCCCACCGGCGTGGTCGACCTCGCTCTCGAAGAGCATGCGCATCTTCTCAGCCAGTGGGATCGGGTACTTACGCAACTCGGGTGGCAGGTCGGATTGGTCGGCCGGTGGGTACAGGTCCTCCTGCGCCGCGATGCCGCGCGTGAGGATCGCGGGGTCGATCGTCTCGATCGTCAACTTGCCGGGTGGCAGTTGGTCTGGCCAGGGCACACGGTGAAGGCGCGCAACGGAACCCGGCAGTTCCAGCAGGCTTTCAAGGATCTGGATCAGCTCGCGATCGTCGGCCTTACCGAGGTAGTCCATGAGGAACAAACCGTACAGAGGATGGACCGCACGGAAGACCATCAACTGCTTGAGCTTCTCTGTCGGCACCGCGGAAACCGGGTCGTACGGCTCGGGTTGCGGTGGGCCGACCTTGACCGCGCCCTTCGGGCCGGCGGGCAACTTGGCGCTCGACATCATCGGCGCCGCAACACCACCGCCGAGCTTCAACTGCCCCATCAGCTCCGCGACGTTCTTCGGTGCAGTGGCCAGTGTGGGGGCATCGTCCTCACTGTCGTCCGCAGCCACCGGAGCAGGCGTCGCGCTCGGCACACCCCCGGGTTTGACCGCCTCCTGCCAGCTTGCCGGTGCAGGGGGCATGAGAGTGACGATGCCCAGTTGGTTCAATGTCACCAGCATCTTTGTCAGGCGTTTCAGTTCCGCCTCGACCGTAGGCTGGTCCATCAGGCGACGCCGAATGACGTCGCGGATCGGTTCGACCGCGGGGTTGGCGTCGAGCAAATACGCCAACCAGCGCCACGTCAGTCGCCCACGGCTCGCGAGGCGCACGGGTGGCGCGGTCTGCAGTTTTGCGAACTGCTCGGCGTTCCAGTACGTGAAGCCTTCACGCTTCGTCGGCTTCTTTTTCTTCAACGCCTTCTTCGCAGCGAGCAGGCCCGGGTCTTTCGTCTCTTCCGGTATCGAGTCGTACTTTACCTGCCACTTGGCAAGCTTCACATCGTCCTCGTGCGCCAGCGCAAAGACGTGCCCCTCGGTGTCGAACTGCGGTCGACCGGCGCGCCCGAAGATCTGCTGGGCGGTGCTGGTGTCGATCAGCTTCTTCTTGTCCTTCGGGCCTTTCACCAGCGTCGAGAGGACCACCGACCGCGCCGGCAGGTTCAACCCCGCAGCGAGCGTTTCCGTGCAGACGCAGACAGGAAGGAGCTTCTCTTGAAACAGCGTCTCGATCACACGCCGATAGCGCGGAAGAAGACCAGCATGGTGGATGCCGACACCGCGCGTGAGGAACGTGCGCAGCTTGTTGCCCGAGCCGACCGTGAAGTCGAACGTCTCGAGCCGGTCGAGCAACGCCTTGCGCTGCCCCTCGGCGAAGAGGTCTTTGCCTTTCAAAACCTCGGCGACATCCCAGCAGATCGCGCGGTCAAAACAGAACACCAGTGCCGGCGTGCGCCGCTGCGCTTCCTGACCTTGCGCCATCCGTTCCATGAAGTCGGGCAGCAGTTCATCACCGATCCATTCAAACACGAGTGGCACGCGGCGCTCGGTCCCTTCAACGAGCGTCACCCGCCGGTCGAGGTTGACGGCCATCCAACCGACGAACTCTTGCGCCGCGCCGATCGTCGCCGAGAGCAGCATGACGCGCACGGGCTTGGGCAACAGAGTCAGCGCCAGCTCCCATACGATGCCACGCTGGGGTTCGTTGAAGTTGTGGAATTCATCCATCACGACCGCGCCCACGTTCGAGAAGTCGAACGCCTCGGGGTGCAGCAGCCGGTTCAGCAACACCTCGGCCACGACGACCTTGACGGCAGCGTTCGGGTTAACCGTGCGATGACCCGTGACGAGCCCCACCTGCTCGCGATCGAACCCCCAGCGAACGACCGTCTCCTGCAGCTCGAGGAACTTCTGGTCCGTCAGCGCAATCAACGGTGTGGAGTAATACGCGACCTTCCCCGTCCTCAGCGCCTCGTACACCGCCGCCTCGGCGACGAGCGTTTTGCCCGTGCCCGTCGGCGCCGAGAGCAGAATGCCCTGTTCGGAAGCCGCCCACGCATACAGCGCCTCTTCCTGAACGGGGTACGGCGGGTAAGGCAGTCGCTCGAGATATTCGAGCACGAGTTCGTCGCGGGTAACCACACGGAGGATGATACAGCAATCGACACGCGGCGCGGTGCGCGTCGTGAGGCACCCCGGACAAACACGGAAACCAGCTTTTTGCCACCGAGTTGCATCTGTGCTACAATTGAGCCGCCCATGCCGCTCGTCGACATTGCCAACCTCGACTTCA